>CAZFHG010000236.1:0-5396 GCA_964518665.1 uncultured Opitutaceae bacterium
TCGCACCGCAGCTCGGCGCGGTCGCGAAGGGGACCGGGTTTGCGATGGAAGGTTGGTTCGTTTGGTGCGGAGCGGTCATCAAGGTGGGCGCCGACTATCACATGTTTGCCTCGCGCTGGCCCGAGGCCACGAAGTTTCCCGACGGCTACCGCGCGCACTCGGAAATCGTCCGCGCCGTCGCACCACGGCCGGAGGGGCCGTTTGTCTTTCAGGAAGTCGTCATCGGCAAACGGGAGGCGGGGAAGTGGGACAGCGGCATGGCGCACAATCCGGCGATCTATCGGACTGGCGCCACATTCGTCCTCTACTACATCGGCTCCGACGTCGGCTCGCGCTACCGGCAGATCGGCATCGCCACGGCGCCGGCGATCACCGGGCCTTGGACGCGGCGCGATCAGCCGCTCGACCTCGGCGTGGCCAGCGATGCAAACAATCCTTCCGCCTGTTTTGAGCCGGATGGCAGCGTGAAACTGATCTGGCGCACCGTCGACTTGCGCGTCTGCATCTCGACGGCGCGGACGTATGCAGGGCCCTACACCCTGGCGAACGGCAACGCCTGGCCCGCGGCCCGGTTGGAGGACTTCTTTTTCTTTCAACGAGGCGGCGAATATCACGTGATCTGCGAGGACAACGTGGGCAAGGTCACCGGTCATGAACGCTGGGGCGCGCATCTGTTTTCCGCCGACGGCGTGACCGGCTGGAAACCGTGGCGCGAACCGGTGGCCTACGATCACCGCATCCGCTGGACCGACGGCGGCGAATTCGAGCCGCGCCGACGCGAGCGTCCGTGGTTCCTGATCGAAGACGGCGCACTCACGTATCTGTACACGGCAGTTTACGACGGACAGCGCACCTGGAATCAGCCGGTGCCGTTGTTGTCACCGGCGGCGGTCAGCGTGGATCTCTCCGCTGCCGGCTCACGCGACGGTGCGGGGGAGGGCCCAAGCTCTGCGTCGCCATCCACGATGATCGTGGCGTTGGAAAAGATGGATCGCCTGTTTGTCGGATTTCCCGCGTGGCTGGCTTCGCTATACGATAAACAAAGCGGCGGATTCTTCTTTGAGAGAAGCGCCGTCGACAATCCGGCGTATCCACCTACGATTGAGTCCACTTCTCAGGCGTTGTCGCTGCTGTACGCCATCGGGGGTGAGAAGAACATGCCGGCTGAGTTCAGGCAGCGGCTGATTCGCTTTTATCAAAGCCGCCAGGATCCACTCACCGGGTATTTCATAGACGACCATCCCAATCGCGCTCTGGCGCTGGATTCACGCACCATCGCCCGTGCGCAAGCTTATGTCCGCACCCACTTGAAGAAGCTGGGTGCAACGCCGGAGTACGCCTTGCCCGGCGAACCTCGAACCTCCGCGACTTCGGCTCGGGGGGCGCGACCGGCGGCTGAACCTTCCACCCGCGAGGCGGGCGACGCAACGGCGAGAGTGCAGGCCTCCGTGAAGCACATACGCGCAAAGCCGCCGGTGGCCACCGACGCCGTGGCAACCCAATACGGCATTCACTCAACCGATGACTTGCGGCGCTGGCTTGAAAATCTGCCGTGGCACTCCCCGTGGAGTGCCGGGCAGAAGATTTCCGATCTGTCCGAGTTCCTGCGGTATATCGACGGACAAAGGAGGAGTCGTTATCTTGAGACGATCTGGGCCTACCTGGAAGGCACCCAAGATCCGGATACCGGCTTCTGGGGCCGCGGTTCGGGCTACACGCGGCTTTCAGGGGCGATGAAGATCAAAAGCGTCTATTATGGCTACGATCGACCCATGCCGCGAGCCCTGCAGATTTTTCGCAGCATGATCGCGTGCATGACCAGCGAAACGACTCCCAATGTCATGCCGATCAGAAATGCCCTGGAGAACATGAGTACATTTCTTGCGCACGCCACCGCCGAAGAGCGGATCGAAATGCGACGCAGCATCCCCCGGGCCGTCCTCATCGCGAGCAACCTGCTGCCACAATTTCTCCGGACAGACGGGGGATTCTCCTGGGGCTTTGAGCGGGCAACGGCTCACACGGGTGGTCACAAGATCGGCGGCGGGCGGGCGGAGGGCGACACCATCGGTAGTTCGGGCGCCCTCTTGATCCGCAACTTTTCCTGGCAGTTATCGGGCCTGCCGATCAAGTCACTTAACCAGGACTACGCGGCACGATTCTACTCCGAGCTGGGCCTCGAAGTCGCAGAGCCCTCTGCATCACGAAAGTAGGCACGCCCAGCCGCAGCAGAAGCCATGAAAACCTGCGACCGAAGAATGCTCAGCATGTCGCTAATAGTCTGCCTGGCGGTCATGCCGGCGACTGCGGAGGTCCTCTCCCGCGCTTTCGAGTTTCGCGCCGTGAGCAGCAACCCGAAGGCCAACGGGGAAACCGACTTCAAGGGCAGGACGGCCGTGTTCAACACCGAGGAGCGCGTCGCCTTCCTGAACGCATACGCCGATTACGCCGCCGCGTGGTTTGGCGATCCCAAGCTCGATACGCTGGCGGTGCCGCCCGCGACAGCCCAGGCCGAGCTTGCACGGATCAAACCGCTGCCGCTGCCATCAGTCCGTCGATCAGTTCGATTGAATGACGGTTGGAAACAGACGGGGCGCGCTACTCGGGCCTTCGAACGTCCCGCGCCCTGGCGAACGCTTCCTGGCGCGAAGCTCGCCGACGGTGCCCTGCACCTCCCAGCCGGCACGGCGGCAATCCTCGAGCTGAGTCAGAGCGCTGGCTGGCGATTCGAGTTGTCGTGGCGTGCGCGACTGGCCTCAGCCGGAACCGCGGCAGTCTGGCGATTCGGCACTTCCCCCGCGGCGACCGTGGCTCTGACAGAATCGGATGGGTGGCATGCCTTCCGGCTCCAAGCGGACCTCCTTAACCAGCGCGCCTATGTTTCGCGGGATGGCCGGCGCGTGGGCGAGTTTCCTCTGAGCATTCCCGCCGGTGATTCGGCGCCGATGGCGTTCACGGCCACGGGCGCGTTCGACTTGGACGACCTTGTGTTCATCGACTACCGACCCACCAAGGACGTCGAGGCCCCTTACACCGCCGTCGTGCTGGCCGATGACGCATTTGAACTGCAGCCGGATCTTCACGGCTGGAGCACTCCCGATTACCGTGACGATGCTTGGTCGGAGACCATGTTGCCCGCGGTGCGCGGTGGCTTCCGAGAAGCCGGCGAAGACCTCTACCTGCGCCGGAGGATTGAGCTGCCCGCGGCGCGGCGGGCATGGCTGGAGGTTGAGGCGCTGGATCCTTCAGGGGAGATTTATCTCAACGGCACACTGGTCGCCACGATTACGAATCGGCGGCCGGTCTTCGTCGATGTGACGCCGCAGGTGCGCGCGGGCGCCAACCTCCTGGCCCTCAAGGTCAATCATTTTGTGCTCAATAATCCGATGCACCACGCTCCCGCTGATCGCGCGATTGGCTGGTTCGCGGGACGAACGACACTGCATCTGCTGTCAGGGGAGGTGGGGCTGCGTGATCTCCGCGTGCATACGGCGACGCTTGGTGCGGACGGTGCCGCCCGCCAGTCGCACACGGTCGTCGTCGACAATGCCGGCGACCGCCCCTTCACGGGGACATTGGCGATCGCGTATCGCGCCTGGTTTCCCGTGGAGGGGAAGGTCCTCACCACTCAGCGCCTGTCGGTTACAGTGGCGGCGCGCTCGACGCGGGAAATCGTGCTGCCGGTTGAGTTGACCCGCGCCGAACCGTGGAGCCCGGAGCGGCCCGTTCTGTATGCGGTTAGCGCCACGCTCACGGATGATGCCGGCACTCCCGTGGATGATGTCGTAACGACCACGGGCATTCGCACCGTTGCCCAACGCGACGGTCAGCTGCTGCTGAACAACCAGCCGGCCATGCTGAATGGTGCGCAGATCATGGGGTTTCGCCCCGCGCCGGCCGTCGAGCACAGCGCCAAGTTCAATCGCTGCGCCCCGGCGCTCGCGTTGCTCACCGAAATGCTCGCGGTGAAGCGCATGGGCGGCAACCTGCTGCGGGTCCACGCCCACGCCGCCAAGGACACGCCCGATGGCATCAACGACCCGCGCATCCCGGAGATGGCGGACCAACTTGGCCTCTGGCTCATCGCCTGTCCGCCTTTCTGGATCCGCGAAGGCGACGAGCGCCATATCGATTACGACGCGATCGGGCCATGCATCCGCCAAGTCTATAATCATCCCAGCATCGTGATCTGGGAAGTGAGCAACCACCCCAACACGTTCAAGAGCGACGACAGTCCCGAGCGCACGCACACGTTTGTGCGGCGCAGTGTCACGGCGGTGCTGGCGCACGACACGTCGCGACTGATTTCGCCGACAACGTTCTGGCAACACACGCACTACGCCAACGATCTGGGCACGATCGACCGCAAGGGGCGCGCGATTACGCCCGTGCCCGAGTACACGCATCCGCTCGTCACCCGCGGCACGCAGGACGCTATTACTGGATATGGTGCGGAATGGAGTCGATTGCGGGAGTGGCCCACCGGCCTGGCGGCAGACACGTTGCAGAACCGCATCCGCGCCTGGTTCAATTTTGAGCACGAAGAGTCGGCCGCCCAGCCCAACTGGAATCTCTCCGCCGGCTGGCCCTGGCACAGGCTGCGTTCCTACGAAGACGCCTACGAGAAGGGCAGTATCGGCCGCATTTTGAATTTCGAAGAATGGCGGGCCAGTCAGGCGTGGCAGGCCTTCAGCGCCTACGAGTCGATGCGCAAACAGCTCTGGCGCGGGGTTTCCGGGTTTTCCTGGTGCACCATCGAGGGCGGGGCCAACAGCGGGACCTATGAAAAACCGCTCTTGGATCCGCTGGGGCACGCCAAGCTCGCCTGGCACCTCCACAAGATGATCTTTCATCCGGTCCTGGCTGGCAGCGACAACGTGGATGTGGTGTACGGCCCGCAGGACAAGATCGTCCCGTGCGTCTTCAATCTTGGGCACGCTCGCATCGTAGATCTGACCATCACAGTCTGCACGCCCTCCGGCAGGATACTGGATGAACACCGGTTTGCCGGCCTCCATCTCACCGGCGGCCGTTCGCTACTCAAACTCCCCGCGCTTCAAGCCAAGCTCCCATCCGACGGTTACTGTGTCATCAAATACACGGTCACTGTCGCCAACTGAGGAGCGTTGACCACGCCTCGACATTGCCGCGCCAGTCTTCGCCATGAACCAAAATCAACCGAACCCACGCCATCATGCCATTTCACGCCGCTCGGCAATTGCTCTGGGCGCCATGGGATCCTTCTCGCTCGCCTTGCGGCCGCACCTGTTTGCCGCCGCCACCGAGGCTCCGCCAGCTCCCGTCCGCCAGATCACGCGCGGGCCGAAGTTCCATTGGTTCGGCTACTATGACAAACTGCAGTTTTCGCCGGACAATCGCTTCGTGCTCTGCAATCG
>CAZFHG010000237.1:0-5339 GCA_964518665.1 uncultured Opitutaceae bacterium
TTTAACCACGGATTTCACGGATCAAACGGATGTCTGCGCTACATGGGATTCACCACACCGTGTTAACCACAAAGAACACAAAGGAACTGTCCGGCGGGGTTGCGTAACTGGGCGCTTATGAGCGCTGCGGGAGCTAAAGTGATAGTGTGTGTTTCAGCCAAAACGAGCCGCCTGCGGTGCCACTCTCAAACCAATAAATACCTCCTGCGCCTTTTACGCCTTTTGCGGCCAATTCCATCCTCCGCTTTTCTGCGTGCGGCCCTGCCATGGTGGTCAATTCGATCCAACAATCCGTTGGATTGAGTTCCCATCCGTGGCATCCGTGAAATCCGTGGTTAAACGGTTTGGACCGGACCGGCTTCAGTAATTCGGCCAGATGCCAGGGGTGACCAACTCCAGCAGGTGGTTCTCCGGGTCGCGGAAATACAGGCTGCGGCCGCCGCGCTCCCAGTGGGTTTCGCTTTCGATGGCGATGTTCCTGACCAGCAATCGCTGACGCCATGGCTCATAATCCCGCACGGCGATCGCAAAGGCGATGTGCTGCGAACCGTGTCCGTCATGCGGCGGGATGACGCCACCCGGCACTTGGGTCGGCTGCAGTGTGCCGCCACGCTTGAACAGCAAGAGCACGCGACCCGCCCCGGCATCGAATGATTGAAACCGCGCCGGATCGCCCACCATCGGCTTCAGGTTCAATACCTCGGTGTAAAATGCCGAGGCCTGCGCGAGGTCCTCGACGTAGAGGATGGTTTCCACCACCCCATTGATCCGCGGCAATTCGGGCTGGTTCATGCAAGAAGCTTGAGCCAATCACCCGGCAAGGCAACCCAACGCCCAGGTACCCCTTGGGAGCTCGGGCGGCACGCCCGCGCGACCCTATGCACCCAAAGCCACCTCTCATTCGTATATCTGGCACATGATCCTGCGCCTCACTTTTCCCATGCTCTGCCTGCTCCTGACGCCCCTGCCAGCGGCGGCATCGACAGCGGATGCGATTGTGCAGTCAGCCCTCGTCGCCGAGCAGGCCCAGGACACACCCCGCGCCCTCGAACTCTTTCTCGCGGCAGATGCCGCGCGACCGAATGACGCGTTTATCCTGCAGAAGATCTCCCGGCAGTACTCCGACTCCACGATCGACACTCCTGACTTCGCTGAGAAGAAGCGTCGCATCGAGCAGGCCCTGACCTACTCCCGACGCAGCTACGAACTCGAACCCGGCAACGCCGTCTACGCCCTCTCTGTTGCCATCTGCCACGGCAAACTCGGCCTGTACAGCAACACCCGCGCTCGCATCGAAAATGCCCGGCAGGTCAAGATCTACGCGGAGCGCGCCCTCGAACTTGACCCCAACTACGACTGGGCCTGCCATGTACTCGGCCGCTGGCATTACGAGGTGGCCGGTCTCGGCCTGACGCAGCGCTGGCTGGTCCAACTGATCTTTGGCGGCCTGCCCGATGCCTCCACCTCGGAAGCGGTCAAGCTATTGCAGCGGTCCGTGATCCTAGCTCCGACCAATCCCAGCCATCAGGTCGAACTCGGCTTCGCGTATCAGGCCAACGGCCAGCCCGACCTTGCCCGGCAGGCTTGGACCGCCGGACTCGGCCTGCCTTCGCAGGAAAAACACGATGATGAAGCCAAAGCCCGAGCCCTGAAAGCGCTCGAGGCGGTGTGAGGCCAGTTGTAGGGGCGCACCTTGTGTGCGCCCTGTATGGAACATCCGTGGTGGCGGGGAGTGCTATCCGCGGATGGAGCGTCTCGGGCGCACACGAGGTGCGCCCCTAGAACGACTGGCTCAACCCGGCAGCTTGAATCCCTCAATCTGCGCCTTGATTTCGTGCATGAAAGCCGCGGCCCCGGCACCGTTCACGACGCGATGATCGAAGGTCAGCGACAGGGTCGCCACTTCCTGCGGATAGATTTGCCCACCCTCGTTGATCATGCGCTCGTGCGCCCGCCCGATGAAGAGCGTGCCCACCGCAGGAGGCACCACGATCGGGACGGCTGATTCGATGCCGAACGCGCCGAGGCTTGTGAGATTGATCGGCGACTGCACCTCCGTGATCTTGCCTGCGCGCGTGTCGGCGAGCGCCTTCACGTAAGCCGTGGCAAAGTCCGCGAAACCCAGCCGGTTGCACTCGCGGATCACCGCCGTCGCCAGCCGGTCACCTTCCAGCGCCACCGCAAAGCCAAGGTCAAAATTATCCTGCTGCAGGATCTCCCCTTCCCGCGTGATGATGCAGCGGAACCCCGCATGCCGCTCCATCGCGCGGCACACCGCCCACGCCAGCATCAGCGACGGGGAATAGTCCCGACTGGCCTGCTTGGCTGCGGAGCGTGCGTCACGAATCGCCTTCCACGCCACGTCGAGTTGCATGCTGGCCGGAACCACCGTCGCGAGACGGCGCGTGATGGAGGCCGGCAATGCCGGTTCCCGGGGCGTACCGCCCGGCGGGGCGACAACCGCGGTCACACTGGCCGCCTTGGTGCGCTGGAGTTGCTGCAGACTCGGATGCGCCGCCGGGACCACGGACGAGACCGCCGCTGTGGCGGCGAGGGCCGCGACACTGGCCTCGTCGCCTTCCACCACCGCAATCACCTGGCCGATTTCCACCGTGTCGTCCACGGCAGCATGCCATGCCTTGAACGTGCCGGCAAAGGCCGCCTCGATCGGGTAAACCGCCTTGTCCGTCTCCACTTCACACAGCACGTCGTCGAGATTCACCTTTTCGCCGGGCTGCTTGCGCAGTGTGACTATCCGCGCAGAACGGATGCCTTCGCCCATGATCGGAACCTTGACCTCGATTTCGTTCGAGCCGGGCACCATGGCATTGGCAGGGGCATGCGCGGTGGAGGAAGATGCCATCATCGGCGAAGACGCGGCTGCGTTCAGGTCCACTGCCGGCATCGCATCAATGGCCGGGTTTGAATCCTCGCGTTCGCGGCTCGTGGCCATCGCCCGGCGTACCGCCGCCACAAGCCGGGGCGTATCCGGTAGCGCGGCGTACTCGTAAATCGGATTGTAGCCGATCATTACATTGCCTTTCGAAACGAGGATGGGAGCACACACCATGCGGCTCCAAACGTCAGGCCGTCCCGCGAGGTGCGAAATCACCATCTGGCCCACGGAACAATTCTCGGTGTCCTCCTGTACCACGACCAACCGCCCTGTCTTGCGCACGGATTCCTCCACCGTCTCGTGGTCCCATGGCACGATCGTGCGCAGGTCAATCAGCTCCACGCTCACCTCGTCGCCGAGCAACGCCACGGCCTCCAGAGCCTTTTCCATCAGGTTGCCCCAGGCGACCACCGTGACATCGCGGCCCTCGGTGCGTCGGCGGGCCTGGCCGATGGGTACCGAAAGCACAGGCGCCTCCACCGTCCGCTCGGCCCAAAGCAGATGCTTGGGCACCAGGAAAATCACTGGATCCGCCGCATGCATCGCGGTCCACAGGAGCCCGGCGGCGTCCTCCGGCGTGCTCGGCACTACCACGGCCAAGCCGGGATAATGCGCAATGGCTGATTCGTTGGCCTGCGAATGCCAGAGCGAACCGCCCGGGAGATACGCACCGTAAGGCGCGTAGATCACCGTCGGACAGGTCCACTTGCCGTAAGTACGCCAGCGCAGGGTCGCGAGGTTCGTCACCAATTGGTTCCAACCGGGATAGATGAAATCGATAAACTGCAGCTCGAACACCGGGCGCTTCCCATAGCTCGCGAGCCCACAAGCCACCCCGAGAATGGTGGACTCAGCCAATGGCGAGTTGAAGACCTGCCGTGGGAAATCGGTCGACAGCTTTTGCGTCAACCGGAATACGCCACCCTTGGGATCCTCCACATCCTCGCCAAAGATCAGCCGGTCGTGGTTCGCCTCGAGCCCGGAACGGAGGGTGCCGTTGATCACATCGCCCATGCGGTACTTGCCGGGTTGCAGCACGACCTCGTCAAGTGCCGCCGGCGGGGAGGAGACATTCACTTCCAGTTCATTTGCAGCCGGATTTTCCGCACGCTCGGCCTCGGCGTAATCGCGGCGCACGCGTTCCTTCACTTCCCGGTCCAGCTTGGCAAATTCCTCCTCGCTCAGGTGGCCCTCGGCGATCATCTGGCGCTTCAACATCAGCAGCGGATCACGCTCCAGCAGCTTTGCCAGGTCCTCCTTGCTGCGGTAAATGGCCTGGTCGTCGGTGCTCGTGTGGCTCGACAGCCGCTCGAGCTTCATCCACAGGAGCCGCGGTCCGCGGCCGGCGCGGATACTGGCAATGGCGGCCTCGCTCGCGGCATGGACCTGCTCGACATCCCACCCTTCAACCAACTGCCACTGATCTTCGTTCAGCACCTGCAACGCCCGGGGCGTCATCCGCGCCGTCGGCGTACTGATGCCAAATCCATTATCCTCCACCACCAGCAGCACCGGGAGGCTTCGCTCCTGCGCAAAACAGATGGCCTCGTAGAAATCACCCTGGCGGGTGGCCGCATCGCCCACGGTCGTCACCACCAAAGTCTGCTTGCCGTCGAACTGCATGCCCCAGGCCATGCCGCAGGCCGGCAGGAGCTGCGCCGCGGTGGGCGTCGGCACGCTCCAGATATTGAGTTCACGGAAGCTGTAATGCGACGGCATCTGCCGGCCGTGCGACGAGGAGTCGCGCTTGGCCATGTAGTCGAGCGCGAGCTGCCTGGTGGTCACGCCACGGCCGAGGACCAGGCCACGGTCGCGGTAGTAGGGCGCAAGGTAGTCGCCGGGCAGGAGCTGACGCGACAGCGCGGCGAGCGCCTCATGGCCGCGGCCTGAGACATGGAAATGTCCCTTGCCCTGGCGATTGAGGTTTTCCTCGCGCAAGTCGCCGTGGCGGCTCTCAAGGATCGTCAGCAGCAGTTCGCGCTTCAGTTGGGGTGAAAGGACAGCGGGTTCAGATAATGCAGGCATGGTTCGCTCCTGGGTGTGCGGAGTGAAAACGGTGTGGGGTTACCGAGTCACAAAGTCCGGCCACGAGAGTGGCGCAACGCGTTTATGGACTTAGGACTGTCAGGAGGGGGTAATTGCGCCAAAAGGCGTATGAATTAAGCGCAAAGAAGCGAAGTCGCGAAGACCCGGGCAAAGACGAATGACACAAATCACCGAATGCTGCATGCCGCGTCCATGCCGTCCATAGGGTCCATTGCGTCCATTGGCGACCGTTGCGCCACTCGGATCGGCATTACCTCACACAAAACGCCAAGATCGTCACGAATCAGCTCAGGAAGCCACCGAAGCCGTTGGGGGCATCGGAGGGTGAATCCAGACTGCGAAGCAATGGGCTCTCGAGATAGGAGACCTTGAAGGGGGTGAGCCAGCCGGGGGCCGT
>CAZFHG010000238.1:0-3332 GCA_964518665.1 uncultured Opitutaceae bacterium
TGCGCGAAAGACTCACCCGCTACCTTTCGCCCGGCGCCCTGGTGATTTTGCTCATGGCGGTCGTTTCGATCATCACCGCCCTGCTCCTGCCCCGCACGAAGTCCGAGGGCATCCCGTTCTGGGTCTCCGCCCAACCCCACCACCAGGCCTACCAGCCCATCGTGGCGGAATGGAACGCCCGCCACCCCGACCGCGCGATCAACCTCATGCTGATCCACGGCCATGCCCTCGAACGGCGCATGCTCACCGGCTTCCTGGCCGGCACCCCCGTGGCCGATCTGGTCGAACCCAACAGCAGCACCGCCGCCAAGGGCTTCGCCGGCCCGCTCAGGAGCGTCGGTTACTACGACCTGACCGAACGCATCCGGGCCGAGGGCCTGCTCGACCGCATCAACGCGCCCTCGTTCGCCCCCTTCACGACCCGGGGCCGGATTTTCGGGCTGCCCCACGATGTCCATCCGGTCCTGCTGGCCTACCGCTCGGACCTCGTCGAGGCCGCCGGCATCGACGTCTCCACCATCGAGACTTGGGACGATTACTTCCGGGTCATGAGTCCGCTCATGCGCGATCACAACGGCGACGGCCGCCCCGACCGCTACCTGCTCGAGGCCTGGGACGCCAACGCCATTGCCACGATCATTCTGCTCCAGCAGGCCGACGGCCAGCTGCTCGACGGTGACCGTCCCACCGTCAATCTGCCGCGCAACGCCTACATCCTCGCCCGGCTCGTGACCTGGTTCACCGGGCCGAAACGCGTGTGCATCGACATCAACCAGGACTCGGCCATCGGCCACCGGCAACGCCTGGAGGGCCAGGTCGTCGGCTGCCTACTGCCCGACTGGCGAGCCGGCCAGTGGAAGAAGGAAAACCCGGGCCTCGGCGGCAAACTCAAGCTCATGCCGTTGCCCGCCTGGGAGAAGGGCGGCCGGCGCACCTCCGTGTTCGGCGGCACCATGCTCGCCATCAACCGGCGGACGGAGAACTTCGAGACCTGCTGGGAATTCGCCAAGGAGCTTTACCTTTCGCCCCGCCTTGCCGAGCGGATGTACCGCGAGACCAGCATCATCTCGCCGGTGAAGGCACTCTGGACGTCGTCATTATACGACGAACCTGATCCGTATTTCTGCGGCCAGCCTTCCGGGCGGCTCTACATCGGGCAGGCCCCGCACGTCCCGGTCCGCACGTCCTCTCCCTATTACACCTACGCGCTCCAGGCCGTCTGCGGCGTCCTCGCCGAACTGCGCGCCTACGCCGACCGCACGCGCACCTACGATGTGCCGGCGCTGCAGGCCGAGGCACAGCGCCTGCTCGACCGCGAGCAGTACCGCACCGTGCGTGAGATCGAGCGCAACGTCTTTCTCCTGGCGGAATCATGAGACCGCAACGCTTCAACCTCGCGCCCTGGCTTTTCCTGGCCCCGTTCCTGGGCGCGTTCTCGGTCTTCACGATCTGGCCGCTGCTGCGCTCGTTCGTGCTGGCGCTGCAGCAGACCTACGGGCCCGGCACCACGGCGTGGGTCGGTCTCCGCAACTTCCGCTTTCTCGCCACCGATCCGCTTTTCTGGACGGCCGCGTCCAACACGCTGCAGTACACGCTCGGGTCGCTCCTCATCCAGCTGCCGGTCGCGCTCGCCCTCGCCCTGCTCCTGAACCGCCCGGGGCTGCGGGGGCGCGGCCTCCTGCGCCTGACCTTCTTCGCGCCCTCCCTCGTGGGCCTGCCCTTCGTCGCGATGCTCTTCGCGCCGATTTTCGAGAAGCGCACGGGCCTGCTGAACGCCAGCCTCCACTGGTTCTTCCCCCTGTGGAATCCCGAGTTCGCGTGGATGAGCGAATACGTCATGAGCGCCCTCATCCTGGCCGCGCTCTGGATCTACGCCGGCTTCAACATGGTCTACTTCCTCGCCGCCCTGCAGAACGTCCCTTCCGAGCTGCTCGAGGCCGCCGCGATGGACGGCGCAGGGCCCTGGCAGCGGTTCCGCCATGTGATCCTGCCGGAGATCGCCCCGGTGGCCGGGTTCGTCACCCTGCTCTCCACCATCGGCAGCTTCCAGATGTTTGAACTGAGCTACATCCTGCTCGGCAACGGCCCCGGGCCGGAGAACCGCGGACTGACGGTGATGATGTACCTCTACCAGACCGGATTTCTCACCGGGGACCTTGGCTACGCCAGCGCCATCGGTTGGGTCCTGGCCCTCACCCTCATGGGCATCGCCCTGTTCCAGCGCCGGCTCGCGCGCCGGTTCGAAAACCGCTGACCATGCTGCGCCGCCTCGCCCACATCATTCTGCACGGCCTGCTGGTTTTCTTCGCCGCGCTCACCCTCGTCCCCTTTGCCTACATGGTGTGCGGGGCGCTCAAGTCCAAGTACGACTTCGCCGCCACCCTGTTCCTGCCAGTCGGCGACGGCTGGTTGGGCATCGGCTGGGACCGCCTGACACTCGTCAATTTTACGCGCCTCTTCACCGAGCTCGGCCTGCCGCGTGCGCTGCACAATTCCATCCTTCTCGCGTCCGTCAGCTCCATCCTCACGGTGCTCTGCTGCGCGATGGGCGGATACGCCCTGGCCAAGCACCGCTTCCGCGGCCGCGACACCGTCATGGGCATCGTTCTCTCGGCGCTCATCATCCCCGGGCCGCTGCTGCTCGCGCCGAGCTTCCAGCTCCTGTACAATCTCGACCTGCTCGACACCTACACGGGCCTCATCCTGCCCGGTCTCGCCCCGGCGTTCGGCGTCTTCCTCTTCCGCCAGGCCATGCTCAACAGCGTGCCCGACGAGCTCCTCGAGGCCGCGCGCATGGACGGTGCCGGCGAGATCCGCATCTTCTTCGAGCTCGTGCTGCCGCTGGTCCGCCCGATGCTCGGCGCCTTTCTCATGATCAGCTTCATGGGCACCTGGAACAACTTCATCAGCCCCCAGATCATCCTGCAGTCGCCGGAGCTGCACCCCCTCTCCGTTGCGTTGAACAACCTCAAGGGACTCTACGGCACCGATTACGGCGTCATCATGGCCGGCACCATCGTCTCGATCGCACCGGTCATGTGCCTGTTCCTGCTCCTGCAGAAGGAATTCATCACCGGTCTCACCAGCGGAGCCGTCAAAGGCTGACGCCCGGGTCGCGAGGGCCCGGGCGAACTCCCAACATTCAACATCCAACGCTCAACGTCCAAGGGCGGAGGGCGTAACTACGAGCGTGCAGCGTAGCGCGGTGCTTGAGCCCGCGCTGGATCACCTGAGAACGCTGGCCGATGCACTGCGCTACGTCCGCAGCACCTTCACCACATACAGAGCATTCGACGTTATCATCCATTTGTACGTTAAACGTTAAGCGTTAA
>CAZFHG010000238.1:3432-5332 GCA_964518665.1 uncultured Opitutaceae bacterium
ACATACAGAGCATTCGACGTTATCATCCATTTGTACGTTAAACGTTAAGCGTTAATAGTTTCCTCCCATTTCTCCCGCTACTTTTTCTCCCGGGCCGGAATTGGATGTTGAATGTTGGACGTTGGATGTTGGACGTTCTTGCACCCCTTCCACACCCATGAAGCTCCCCGACAACCTCGATCAAAACGTCTCCAAGTCCGTCATCCCCACCCGCCGCGTCGCCGGTCAGCTCGAGGCCGCCCTCGAACGCAAGGCCCGCTACCCGTTCAAGTTCCCCCGCGACTCCCGTCCCCTCGGCGGCCAGTTCACGGTCAAGGAAAACTCCCGCCGGCTCCTCCGCTACTTCTACTTCGAGCGCCGCCTCATGCAGGCCCTCGGGGCGTGGACGCTCACCATCCCAGAGTTCGAGGTGAAGCTCGAGACCGGCCGCCACATTTTCTGGCACGCCGATGCCGCCCGCTTCCTGCGCGAGCGCCTCACCGAACAGGAGATGCGCCCCAAGGCCATCGACGCGTTTCGCGATCCTGAGATCGACCGCTTCATTGAAGAAATCCTCAGTGCCAATTCCGCCGCCGAATTCCTCGTCGGCGTCCATCAGGTCGCCGGCCGCGCCCTCACCACGGCCTACCGCCACCACTGCGACCTCACCGACCAGGTCACCGACACCCCCACCATCCGCTGCCTGCGCCGCATTCTCTCCGACCAGGAGCCCATGCTCGCCTGGGCTGACGCCGCGATCGCCGCCTATATCGAGGGCGGCGTGGATGAAGCCGGTCTCTCCCAATGGCGCTGGCACCTCGACCGCCTGCTCCGCTCCATCGGCGGCGTCACGGGTGCCGATCCCCGCGGCGAAGCCCCCACCCCGCTGCGCCTCGATGCCAAACCCTTCGAACGCGGCACCGTGCCCAACCGCGATGTGCGCTTTGACACCTTCAAGAACACCGGCGACTACGATGCCGCCGACGGCGGCGAGCGTTTCCCCGCCGATTCCTACGAATCCCTGCGCCTCCGCTTCATTCGCACGCAACGCGACGAGGTCGACGCGATCGAGGCCTTCGGCACGTTCATCTGGGACATCCGTTTCAAGGACTTCGATGCCGAGTACGACCTCGCCCGCATCACTTGGGATGAGGCCCGCCACACGGAGATCGGCCACCGCGCGATGCTCATCGCCGGCTACGATCCCTTCGAGCTCCGCAATCGCCTCACCGGTTCCACCTGCCGTGGGCCGATGGACCCGGCTTTCGCCATGGCCGAGATCAATCTCTTCGGCGAGGTCGGCGTCCTCAAGACCATCAACCAGCTCATCGACGCCGCGGCCGACCGCAACGACGAGGTCCTGCGCCACGTGGCGGACTACATCCGCTCCGACGAGCGCACGCACGTCCGCAAGGGCGGCCGCATCATCGGCGTCATGACCACCCTTGAGGCCAAGGCCCTCGAACAGCGCACCCGCGAACTCTTCACCGAATGCCTCGTCAGTCTCGGCGCGGTCAAGAAGGACATGGATGTCTTCACCGTCTCGCGCGAAGACATCGAGCGCCTCGTCGGCGAGTGAATGAAGCACCTGCTCGACAACATCGTCTGGCATTCACTCATCGGAGCCCACTCCAGGTTCGCCACCGGCACGGATGAAACCCGACGGTACGCGGTGGGGTTTTCGCCGATCGCGGGCTTCGCCAATCCCACCCGGCCCAACCTGGCGGCGCTGACTCCCTTCTGTACACCCGGCGAGCATTTCTACTGCGACGGCTGGTCGGGTCCGGCGCCCGCCGGCTGGCACATCGAGACCGAAGCCACCATGTTCAAGATGGTCTGGGAGGGAGCAATGCCGGCCAAGGACGAGGTGCCCGAGGCCATCAGGTTGGGCGCGCAGCATGCCAGCCAGGCGCTTGAACTG
>CAZFHG010000239.1:0-5330 GCA_964518665.1 uncultured Opitutaceae bacterium
AGGTGCTGCAACTGGCCGCCGCCGGCCTCGGCAACCCGGAGATCGCGGAAAGGCTCTTCATCAGTCCGCGCACCGCCGAAACCCATCGCACGAACTTCATGCGCAAACTTGGCCTGCAGACGCAGACCGACCTCGTGCGCTTCGCCATCCGCAAGGGTATCATCGAGGCTTAGGCCAACTCGACTAGGAGCAGCGGCAACCACTTCCTTGGCTTGGTTTCTCCTGCACGATGAAGGCATGCAGAAGGCTTGTCGGGATATCTAATCGGAGTGTCGGCTATCTTTACGTTTCCGAATGCTCTGCCCGGTGTTTTCAACCAACTTGGAATCCCTTTACATTGATTTATAGCTTCTTGTGATTTCATTGATTTTATTGGCATGGCTGAGGCTTCCTAGCGAGCTGCTGCCCATTTCATTCCTTTGATTCATTGAAAAAACTATTCCCGTTCCTGTTCCTGTTGCTTGGGCTGATTGCTTTTGTGGCGCCCACAAAGGCCTTGGACTTCGATTTCAATGGCACCTTCACCCACGACAACGATGTGGGCCTGGCCAGCTTCACGGTGGGTTCTGCAAGCAACGTTACGATTTTCACCTCCTCGTGGCAGTCTGGAGGATTCGATCCGATTCTGACCCTTTGGAACAGTTCGGGCAACTTTCTCATGGAGCAGGATGACGGCAGTGGCAGCGGATCCGCGTTCTCGAACGCGGTCAGTTACAGTTACGGGAATTGGGACAGCAATTTCACTGTCTCACTGAATCCGGGCACCTATACGGTCTCGATTACCCAGTACAATAACACCGCCGCCGGCACCAATTTGTCCAACGGGTTTCTGCAGGATGGGAATCCCAATTTCACCTTCGATTATGGCTGGGGCACCCAGCCCTATTTCAATGGCATCATGAACGACAATGATGCCCGCACCGGCAACTGGGCCCTTCACGTAATCCATGTGAATCCTGAAAACCACCAAGGCGTGCCCGATGCCTCCTCCACGGCCGCGCTGCTCGGTCTGGCAATGCTGGCCATGCTTGGTCTGAAGCGCAGACTTTCCTGACACTCTCTCCCATTTGGATCCGGTGCTGTAATACCCCGCGGCCCCTATCCTCCCGACCACAATCATTAACGCCGCGGCAAGTACTGGTGATCACTCTCGTTTCGGTTTTATTTGGAGTCATTCTCCTCATCGCCTTGGGCTTTTTGGACTACTCCATCGCCCATAGCCCGGATGGGTATGAGGACGCCGCAGGATTTCACTTCTGCCAGGCCTAGCGCTGCTCCGACAGGAGCCTGGACCACAGCACCGGATCAAATCTTGCCCCGGTTTTACTGTAGGAGCGGCTTTATGCCACGATGAGCGCACAATCGCGGCATAAAGCCGCTCCTACATTAGCCGGTGTGCCGATCCCCCCAGGATTCGGATCATTGCCACTCATTGTCGGAAACCTTCATTCCATTGTCGCTTTCTCTTACAATTTTTGTGGCCGCGCACTCTAATCGTGGCCGCAATAATTTGTTATAATTTTTCTGTCATGTACTTACAACACCATCGCAGATGTTGGCATGCACAAGGCTATATGTATTTGTTCAGCAATAAACCATCCTCATGAAAAAACTATTACCCTTCGCCCTCATGGGCATGCTCGCCTTTGTGACTCCCACAAAAGCTTTGGATTTCGATTTCAGCGGCACCTTCACGCAAGATAACGAAGTTGCGCTGCTGAACTTCACGGTTGGCTCTACGAGCACGATCACGATCTTTTCATCCTCGTGGCAGTCTGGTGGGTTTGATCCGATACTCGCCATCTGGAACAGTTCGGGCAACTTGATGGCCCAACAGGATGATGGCGGCAACGTCGGCTCCACCCTGTCGAACTCCGTCAGCTACAACCACGGCACTTGGGACAGCTATTACAGCGTCACCTTGGCAGCGGGTTCGTACAAGGCCTCAATCGCCCAATACAACAACTTTGCCGTCGGCTCCAATCTCTCCAGCGGCTTTATTCATGATGGTAATCCCAATTTCACCTTCGATTTGGGGTACGGTGGTGCCACTCAGCCGTTATTCAATGGTGTCTGGGATTCCAACGATCCCCGCACTGGCAATTGGGCGTTCCATATTCTGAACGTGGAAGCTGCGAACCAGCAGAATGTGCCGGATGCAACCTCCACGGTTGCGCTGCTCGGCTTGGCGATGCTCGCGCTGGTCGGCCTGAAGCGTAAGCTCTCCTGAACACAGTTGGGCTGACTTCAGCCCTCCTACAAAAAAGCAGGCTGAATCAGCCTGCTTTTTTTGTGCCCCGCCACCGCTGTAGCCGGGGTCGTTGACCCCGCCTACAATATCATTTTCCCGCCGCAAAACTGGTGCGAATGCCGGGAGTCGAAATCGGTCAGACTGTTTATCGTAAACTACTGAAACCATGCTCTTTCGAGATTCTCAGAGGTAAAGCTTACTACCGTCATTTAACACGAAGTAACAGGTGTTGATTACTTGTAACAAATATTCTGACAGGAATTGGACAGGAATTTCCAGACCAGCAGATGGGTATCTATTGCCTTTCGATTCAAGGCACCCATTTTCACAGTTTAACATACCTATTATTCAAGAACGCTAGATCGAGGCTATTAGGATGGTTCTGGTAGGTAGCGTGACGCTGCCATCCTCAGTTCAATTCAGCACTGGCACCCATATCATGGGTTTAAACAGGTATTGTTCCAGCAGGCCAGATCGAGGCTCCTGGCACTGTTTCTGAGCATTTGGCAGGGTAGATGAAGATGATCGCATTGTTACGCTGATTGAATCTCTCGCGGAGGCCTGGAGGGCGCGGAGTTTTTCACTTCTCCGTGTGCTCCGCGCCTCCGCGTGAGACCCGTAAATGTTACGCTTTCCCGCCGGCCCCGCGTTCTCTATTTCAGCCCGTCCACCGGATCCGCCTATCCTGGGTGGAAAACGCTAAGATTCGCAAGGGACCGTTTTCCGCCAAAAAAAAGTTCGAGCGGCGATTTTTTCCCCGTCGCCGGGTGAATCCACTGGTGCCAAGCGGCAGTTAGCGGCAAAATGGTGGCGATCCTCCCAGCTGACCATGCCGCCCCAAGACGCCGAAGAAGCCCGCTGGTTCGCCGCTGAACTCCAGCCGCACGAGCCAATGCTGCGCGCGTGGCTGCGGAGCCAGTTTCCGGCCGGGACCGACATCGACGACGTCATCCAGGAGTCGTTCCTCCGCGTCCTGCGTGCGCGGCAGGACGGCACCGTCCGTTCGCCCAAGGCCCTCCTCTTCGCCACCGCCCGCAACCTGATGCTGATGCAGTTCCGCCACCGACAGGTCGCGCGGGAGGACGTTTTAACGGATTTCGAGCTGGCGGGCATCATGGATGATGGACCCGACGTTGCCGATGCTGTCGCGCGCTCCCAGGAACTCGAACTCTTGACCCTCGCCATCCAATCACTTCCCACCCGCTGCCGCCAGATCCTCACGCTGCGCAAGATCTACGGCCTGTCCCAGAAGGAGGTGGCCGCGGAACTCGGCATCGCCGAGCACACCGTGGAATCGCAGGGCACCATCGCCCTGCGCAAGCTGGGCGAGTATTTCGCCCGGCACAACGCGCCGCCCCCGCCCGCGCCATGAATGAGTCCACAGCATCTTCCGCTCCGCTCGAGGCGATCGAGCAACAGGCCGCCGCCTGGATCCTCCGCCAGGACCGGGGGTTCACCGCCGCCGAGCAGGACGATTTCCTGCAATGGCTGGCGACCGACCCGCGTCACGGTGCGGCCCTGGCCCGGCACCGCCGGAACTGGGAGCGCCTGAACCTGCTGGCGCAGTGGCGTCCCGAACACAGCCCGCGGCCCAATCGCGACCTGCTCGCCCCGAAACCCGAATCGGAGCACCTTTTGATCAGGTTTCCCCGCCGCTGGCTCGCGGGCCTGTCCTTGGCGGCGGCGGCCGTGGCGATCGGGTTTTTCCTGTACCGCCCGTCCCCCGTGGAAAACGTGGTCAACCCGGCCGCCCCGGTGGCGGTGGCGACCATCGAGCAGCGCACGCTGGAGGACGGTTCGCGCATCGAACTGAACCGCGGCGCGGTCGTGTCAGTGCGCTATACGGCGACCGAACGCCGGGTGCGGTTGGAGCAGGGCGAGGCGCATTTCACCGTGGCCAAGAATCCCGACCGGCCGTTCATCGTCACCGCCCGCGGCGTGGATGTGCGGGCCGTGGGCACGGCCTTCAACGTCCGGTTGGGCGACACCGCGGTCGAGGTGCTGGTCACCGAAGGCCGGGTGCAGGTGGATGAAATGCCGGACGCAGGCCTCCCCGGCTCCGGTCCGGACGGGGCCATCCCGCCGTCTCCCGCCGCCCCCCTGCTGTTGATCGCCGGCCAGAGTGCGACGGTGGACCTGTCCCCGGTCACCGTCCCGCAGATCGCCACCGTCACCACCGCGGACATGGAGCAGCGACTGGCGTGGCAGCCGCGGCTTCTGGATTTTTCCGCGACCCCGCTGCAGGGCATCATCGACGAGTTCAACCGGTGCAATACACCCTACCGGCTGATGATCGCGGACGAGGAACTCGCGGCCATCCGGATCAGTGCCTCCCTGCGTTCCGACAATGTCGAAGGCGTCATCCGCCTGCTGGAGGCGGGCTTCGGCGTCCGCAGTGAACGGACCGGCCATGACATTGTCCTGCACCGGCGTTGAGGTAGGTCGCGCGGAGCCCTCGAATTCCCCGCCTGGGCAAAGGCAAGCGGGATGCCGGCTGCAGGAACCTCTGAAAAACTCTTCACGATAAAATCTGGAACTCAGGAACTCTGGAAACAGGGTGAGACCCCGGGTCTTTTTCCCGCTTTCCTGAGTTCCACATTCGTTATCAGAGGCTCCAGAAATTAATGACAATCTTTAGGCGGAATTATTCCGACGGCGCATCATGGGACAATTGCCGCTTCATGAAACCAACGAACCTACCCCCGTTTATGCTCCGCCGATTTACCCGGCTGCCGCTGCTGGCCCTGTCTATTTTTGTCGCCGGCCTGATCCAGGTCCGGGCCGCCGAGCCGACCGTCAAGTTCGACGTGGCCGCGGGCGAGGCCGGCGTGACCCTCAAGCAGTTCGCCCGGCAGGCCGGTCGGGAAATCATGTTTCCGGCAAAGTCGGTGGACACCGTGCGGACCAACGCCGTGCAGGGCGAGTACACGGTCAAGGAAGGCCTCGGCCGCCTGCTGGCGGAACCGCCGCTGCATGCGATTGAGGATCAGAAGACTGGCGCATTGGTGATTCAACGCCTTGACGACCCAAACGCCCCAAGGGCGGCGCAAGCGACAAAGGCCAGCGTCCGCCCGCAAGA
>CAZFHG010000240.1:0-5301 GCA_964518665.1 uncultured Opitutaceae bacterium
TCATGCCGGGCGCGGAGTCGGGCCGACGGGTGGTGGCCGGCGGCGACGAGCACGCATTCGACCCCCATGTGCCGGGCGACATCGAGGTCGTGCAGGGTGTCGCCGACCATCAGCACCTCGGCGGGTGGCAGGCCCAGTTCCGCGATCCATTCGCGCCCCAGCTCGGCCTTGCTGTGGGCGTAGATGTTGTCGAGACCGGTCAGGCGGATGAAGTGGGGCGTGAGGCCGAAATGCCCGACGATCTCGTGGAGCGTTTCCTGGCGGTAGGCGGAGAGAATGGACTGGGTGGCTCCCGCTCGCGTCACGGCAGCGAGCAGGTCGGCGACCTGGCCATGGAGCGTACAGTCCCAGCGGTGGGCGTCATAGGCGCCGATGAACTCCTCGCTCAGTTGCTCGAATGTGTCGATCGAAGGATCGAACCCGAGGCGGAAGTAATAGTCGCGCACCGGGAAATCGAAGAGCGCATGGTAGCGCGCGCGGTCGAGGAGCGGCAGGTTGCGCCGGTGCAGCAGGCCGTTCATGACGCTGATCGAGTAGTCGAGGTCGTCGATGAGGGTGCCGTTCCAGTCCCAGACAATATGGCGAAAGCGCAGGCGCGTCATGTGGTGAAAACACTTTGGACAGCGCGGGCCCGGAGGCGCAACATCGTTGGCGATGACCACCGCCGCCCAAGCCGTCCGCCGCTGGAAGTGCACCTGCGCCTACGATGGCACGGCGTTCGCCGGCTGGCAGAGCCAGAAGGGCGGCGCGGCGGTTCAGGACGTCATCGAGGCGCGGCTGGCCGCGATCTTCAAGGTCGCGGTCCGCATCCATGGCAGCGGTCGCACCGATGCCGGGGTCCACGCACAGGGGCAGGTGTTCCATTTTGACGCCGACTGGCGCCATGGCGCGCCAAAACTCCTTGCTGCGCTGCGCTCAGGCCTCCCGGCGACGATCCAGATCAAGACGGCGAAGCCTGTGTCCGTGGACTTCCACGCCCGCTTCAAAGCCACGGGCAAACGGTACGTTTACCACCTGTACCTCGGCGATGCGGATCCATTCACCCGGCCCTACGTTTGGTCCGTTTTCCGTCCGTTGGACTTTGCCGCGATGGCAGCGGCGGCGGCGGTGTTGCGCGGCCGGCATGACTTCCGGGCTTTCTCGGCCCTGAACGGCACGGAACGCGAAACCACGGTGCGGGAACTGCGGCGCCTGGACATCATCCGCCGCGGCCGACGCGTGCGCATCGTCGCCGAAGCGGACGGGTTTCTCTACAAGATGGTGCGCAGCCTCGTCGGCACGCTGGTCGCGGTCGGGGAGGGGAAGCTGACGCCGGCGCAGGTCCGGGCCCTGTTGTCGGCGCCGCAGCGCACACCCGCGGTGCAGACCGCGCCGCCGCAGGGGCTGTTTCTGGTCAGGGTCTTTTACCGTTGAGCAGGCAGTGCCAACCCTGGGTGCGCGGGCTGGCCGCCGTGCTGTTTCCTCCGGTCTGCGTGCACTGCCGCGGATTGGTGGAGACCGGTCCTTATGCGCATATCTGTGCGGCCTGTGCACGGTTGATCGAATTCGTGGAGGCGCCCCATTGCACGACCTGCGGCCATCCTTTTTATGGCGAAGTCGAGGGGGAGCGCATGTGCCCTCACTGCGAAGGCCTGATGCCGGCCTTTCGCGAGGGTCGCACGGCGGTCTTGCTGAAGGGGCCGATCCGGGCGCTGGTGCACGAGTTGAAATATCATCGCGGGTTGCATGTCATGGAGGACGTGGCCGCACTCTTTGGCCAGGTCCCCGCGCTGCTCGAATGGATCCGTGGCGCCGTGCTCGTACCCGTGCCGCTGCACGCGCGCAAGGAGCGGGAACGCGGCTACAACCAGAGCCAGTTGCTGGCGGACTGCCTCGCGCGGGCGGCCGGCGGGGGTGCGCGCACGGCCCGGCTGCTGCAGCGCACCGAGGATACGCCATCGCAGACTTACCACAACCGGAAGACCCGCCTGGACAACCTGAAAAATGCCTTTGCACTGGCTCCGGGCGCAGCCATAACTCCGGCCCATCATTATCTCCTCGTCGATGACGTTTTCACCACCGGTTCCACCCTCAACAGCTGTGCGCGCGTGCTGCGCCGTGCCGGCTGCCTGAACCTCGACGTGATCACGCTCGGCCACGGCTGAATATCCTCCATGCATTTCGACAAACCGACTTACACGGTCCGCAAAACCCGCAAGAAGGACATTCCCAAGGGCCTTTACACCAAGGATCCGATTTCCGGCGCCATCCTCTTTGCGAAGGAAATCGAGGACAACCAGATGGTCGTGCCGGCCAGCGGCCACCATTTCCCGATCGGGGCGCGCGAACGGCTGGCCCGCCTGATGGACCAGGGCTCGTTCACCGAGTCTGATGCCAAGGTGAAATCCGCCGATCCGCTGGGCTTCACCGATTCCACCCCTTACACGACGCGGCTGAAAAAATACGAACGCGAGAGCGGCCTGCCCGAGGCCGTGATCTGCGGCGTGGGCAAAATCCACGACATTGAGGTGGCGATCGCGGTCATGGACTTCCGCTTCTGCGGCGGCACGCTCGGTTCGGCGACGGGCGAAAAGATCACCCGCACGATCGAGACGGCGCTGAAACGCAAAATCCCGTGCATCATCTTCAGCACCTCCGGTGGCGCCCGCATGCAGGAGGGTATCCTTTCACTCATGCAGATGGCGAAGACCAGCGCGGCGCTCGGACGTCTGGCCGAGGCGCGGCTGCCCTACATCTCGGTGCTGACCCATCCGACCACGGGCGGTGTTTCCGCCAGCTACGCCACGTTGGGCGATGTCATCCTTGCGGAACCGGGGGCCCTGATCGGCTTTGCCGGTCCACGCGTCATCAAGGACACGACGAAGCAGACGCTGCCCGCCGGATTTCAAACCTCCGAGTTTTTGCTCAAGCACGGCCTGATCGACCAGATCGTGAGCCGGACTGAAATGCGCGACCGTCTGCGGGACATCCTGCAGGCGATCTTCATCAAGCGGAAACCCGTCCCCGCGACCTCAACCTGAACCGGCCCGTTGTCATGGCCCACTGCGATCCCACCGAGTACGCGGCGGTGACGGAGTATCTCTTCGGGTTGAAGGCCCAGGGGCCGAAGTTCGGCATTGACCGCATGGTGCTGCTGGCTGCCGCGCTGAAACACCCGGAGCGGTCGCTGTCGCTGGTCCACGTGGCCGGCACCAACGGCAAGGGATCGGTGGCCGCCATGATGGATGCGATTCTGCATGCTGCCGGCTGGCGCACCGGGCTCTACACCTCCCCGCATCTCGTGAAGCTGGGCGAACGCGTGCAGGTGGACCGCCGGAAACTGACCGAAGGCGAGATCTGCGAGTATGTCCGGGAACTGCGGCCGATCGCGGATGAGATCAGCTACGGCCAGCCCGACGACCGGCCCAGTTTCTTCGAGTTCATGACGGCAATGGCGCTGCTGCAGTTTGCGCGGCACGGCTGCGAGATCGGCGTGATCGAGGTGGGCATGGGCGGCCGGCTCGATGCCACGAATATCATCACGCCCGAGGTCAGCGTCATCACCTCAATCAGCATGGATCACTGCGAGTACCTCGGCGACACCATTGAAAAGATCGCCATGGAAAAGGCCGGCATCATCAAGCCGGGCCGGCCGGTGGTCATCGGGCGCATGCCGGCCGGGGCCGAGAACGTGATCAGGGAGCGGGCGGCCGAACTCGGCGCGAAAGTGTATTCCGTGGCGGCTGAATACGGCGATAATCTCGAACGTTATCCGCACACCAATCTCGAGGGCGATTACCAGCGCTGGAATGCGGCCACCGCGACCCTGGCGGCGCGGACACTGCCGGCGCGCTGGCGGATCACGCCGGAGGTCATCGCCGCCGGCCTGCATCATGTGGACTGGCCCGGCCGCTGGCAGCGCGTGCGGCTCGACGGCCGGCTGATGATTTTGGATGCCTCACACAACCCGGAGGGCGCCACGGTCCTGGCGGTCAACCTGCAGCGTCTGTACGCCGAGACCGGCCGGCGCCCAGTGGTCATCACCGGCGTGCTGGGTGCGGCCCGGGCGCGGCCCTTGATCGAGACCGTGTGCCGGTTTGCGCGCGAAGTGCATCTCGTGGTGCCGCAGCAGGCGCGGGCGTGCAGCCATGACGAGTTGATGGCCCTGGTGCCGGCGGATTTTACCGGCCGATGCGAACGCGGCGATGTGGCGAAACTTTTTCCCGACAGCGGCGGCTGCTCTGCCGGCGGACCCGACGATGTGCTGGTCGTGACAGGATCAATCTATCTGCTCGGCGAGGTGATGGTCCGGCTCGCGCCACAGCGCGGTCAGGGCGAGGGTCGGCTGCAGGATTTTTAACAGCCTGCCGGCTTAAGAGGTAGGAGCCTGCTTGCAGGCGATTTGTAGGGGCGCAGCTTGACTGCGCCCGATCGATTCACGTTGGCGGCATGACCGGGCGCACACGAGGTGCGCCCCTACATCAAGCCATTGCCTGCAAACTGGCTCCTGCCTTTTCGGGCTGGGCTTGATGCGAGTGGCGGAAATATACCCTTGATGTCACCGGCTTCGGCTCTAGCCAGATTGCATGACCATCGCGTGGGGAATTTTTCTGCCGAGCGTGGTGCTTTTGTTTTATCCTGCGGAAAGGCTCCTACCCGCCGGACAAAAGCTCCGCACTTACAGTCAACTGAGCGACCCGGCGCAGCGGCACCGGCATTCCTGGTGGCGCTGGCAGCCGGTATTGTGGGCCGACGCGCTGCGCATTGCCGCGGCGGTGTGGCTGCTGAATTTCTCGATTATCCCGGAGGCCGGTGAATCCCGGGCCCTGGCTGTCGTGCTGCTGGGGGGCCTGCTGATACTGGCCCTGATCCCACAGATGGTGACCCGGCGGAAACCGGATGCGATGTTCGCCCCGGTCGGCTATGTGCTGGCGTTGCTGTTCGTCCTTTTGCCCCTTTCCGCGGCCCTGCCGGCGGCCGTGCTGGGTATAGTCGGGCTTGTGGCGATAAGGGATTTCACCGCCTTTTTCATCGGCGGAGCCATCATGTCGGCGCTGCTCGGCTACCTTCTGGGCGGGTCGCTGGTGACGGCCTGCATGGTGGCGGCAATCTTTGCGCTGCCGGTTGTCGTGAGTGCGATGTTCCGCAGCAAGCTCGTGCTGCCGGTGCAAGTCGGGAGCGTCACAGTCCCGGTCGCACCGCCGCGTTGATCCGGCTCATTCGTAACGATGCCCTCGGCGAGTACGCCGGGAGCTTGCTCCCGCTCTGAGAGCGCCAGCAAGCTGGCGGCCTACTGGAAACACTTTTCGGTTTCGCAAACGT
>CAZFHG010000241.1:0-5246 GCA_964518665.1 uncultured Opitutaceae bacterium
GTTGAGCAGCGAACCCTCGCGTCCGCCGCGGACCGACGCGAAGATCTCGAGATTGCGCAACGTGGCCGGGTCCAGCAGGAGGGTGCCTACACTGCGGTATTCCTGCAGGCTGCGCAGGTTCTCGGGCTTGGCGCAGAGGTTTTCGGTGGCGTAGTAGACCAGTGCGCCGGCCGGACCGAGCGCGGGGTGGCTGTGCGCGAGACCGAAGCCCTGCAGGTTCAGCACCCCGAGGGTGTCCATGACGGTGCGCGCACCGGTGGCCGTTTCGAAATTGTAGGCCGGCAGTTCGGTGCACAGCCGACCGGTGGCAAAGTTGTGCAGGGCATGCACGGCGGCCTGCTCATGCGGTGCGGTCTGCCAGACGGCCAGGGCGCCCTCGGCGACTAGCAGTTCGGCCGGATCGAGGGCGGTGAGGACCGGCAGCAGGTTTTCGATGTGCGCATCGGTCGCAATGCGGAATTCACCCGTCGACAGGTCCAGCCACGAGGCATGCAACCCCGCGTGGTCGAGCGCGATGGCGGCGAGGTAGTGGTTGCGGTTGGCGTCGAGCTGGCTGGCCGCGAGGGTGGTCCCGGGGGAGAGGATGCGGGTGAGCGTCCGACGGACCAGTTTTCCGGCCGTGGCCGGTTCGGTTTGATCGCAGATGGCGACCTTCTTGCCAGCGGCGAGGAGCTTGTTGACGTAGGTGTCGGCGGCCTTGGCCGGAATGCCGGCCATCGGGTGTTCCTGCCGCCGGGTGAGGGTCAGTCCGCAAAGGCGCGAGGCGACAATCGCGTCGTCGAAGAACATCTCGAAGAAGTCACCCAGCCGGAAGAGCAGCAGGGTGTCACGCGGCAGCCCGCGCTTCACCTCGAAGTACTGCTGCATCATCGGCGTGAGTTTCGGCACCTGGCTCATCGGGGCTGCAACGCTCACGCAAAGGCGCGGAGGCGCAAAGGAAAAAGTGCAGCCGGCGCGAATGCGCCGGTGGTAGATCGAAGATGGCGGCGGTCCAGATGCACCCTGTAGGACCGGCTTTAGGCCGCGATGATGCGCACTCGATCGCGGCCTGATGCCACTGCTACAGGAAACCGCACGCTCCGACCTTGCCACCGTGGGTCCGGGGGATTGCGTTGGGACATGCCGTTAGCGCTTATTCATCGCGATCTCGGCGGCACCGGCCGCCCGCCCCTGGTCATCCTGCACGGGATGCTGGGCTCCTCACGCAACTGGCAGACAGCAGGCCGCGATCTGGCGGAGCACTTCCATGTTTTGGCCCCCGATGCCCGCAATCACGGGGCTTCTCCGCACGCGGCCGCCATGGATTATCCCATCATGGTTGAAGACGTGCTGGCCTGGCTGGATACCAGGAGTCTGGCGCGCGTCACCTTGATGGGGCACAGCATGGGCGGGAAAACGGCCATGCTGCTGGCCTGCCGGCATCCCGAAAGGGTGGAGCGACTGATCGTCGTAGACATGGCGCCGAAGGATTATTTCTGGCCGGCACATCAGGAGGAGTTTGCCGCGATGAACGAACTCGATCTCGCGACTCTGCGTTCGCGGGCCGAGGCGGAGCAGCGCTTTGAGCCCCGCGTGGGGAATTGGGCGATGCGGAAATTCCTCGCGACCAATCTCGAGTGCGACAGCGCCCGGCACTGGCGGTGGGGGATCAACCTGCCAGCGCTGACCGCAGCCCTGCCGGTGCTGGAGAAAAATCCGTTGCAGGCAGACGATGTGTTCGGCGGACCGGCGCATTTCATCGCCGGAGGCAAATCCGCCTACATCACCGCCGGTGACGAAGCGGTAATCGGGCAGCATTTTCCCGCGGCGAACCTGGTGGTCATGCCCGAGTCGGGGCACAACCCCCACATCGAGGCCCGCGCTGCGTTTGTCGCTGAAATACTGCGCGTGGTTTGAACATTCGCCGGATTTGGATTCACACGCGGGCGCGATTCGCTTCGCTGACGCCTGCTCATGGAACTCATCCAGTCCGGCCCCCTGAAAACCTGGCAATCGCCTGAAACGCTGTCGTTCAACCGCCTCCCGGCGCGGTCCACGACTCTCCCGTACCCGACCGCCGCAGACGCGCTGGCTAACCGGCGGGAGGACTCGCCATGGTGGCGCTCGCTCAATGGCAAATGGGACTTCCGCCTTGTCGACAAGCCGGAGGACGTTCCCGCGGCATTCGTGCAACCGGAATTCGCGCCCGATGCCGCGTGGTCAAAACTTCCGGTGCCGTCGAACTGGACCATGCACGGCCATGGCCGTCCGCATTACACGAACGTCATCATGCCGTTCAATGACCTGCCGCCGCAGGTCCCGTCGGCGAATCCCACCGGGCTGTATCGCACGACTTTCAGCGTACCCGCCGACTGGTCGGGCCGTCGCACGGTGTTGCACATCGGCGGAGCGGAAAGCGTCCTCTATGTCTGGGTGGATGGACAGGCGGTCGGCCTGGCCAAGGACACCCGGCTGCCCTCTGAATTCGACCTGACGCCGTATGTCCGGGCCGGCGCCACCCACACACTGGCGGCGGCGGTCATCAAATGGTCCGATGCGAGTTTCGTCGAGGATCAGGACCAGTGGTGGATGGGCGGCATTCATCGGGAGGTTTACCTCTATTCTCAGGCCACGAACTATCTGGAGGACGTCTTTGTTCGTGGCGACCTAGATGAAAGTCTTCGCGACGGCCGGTTGCAGGTGGATGTGCGCGTGGGGGCCGCCGATGCCGAGGCCAAAGGCTGCCGCATTCGGGTCCAGTTGTACGACGCACGCGGTAAGGCGGTCCTGCGTCGCGCCGCCGAGGGAGCGGTGCATGCGGTGGATTTCTGGCGGAATCCGCGCAAGCGCATCCAACTCGCCATCCCGGTACGCCAACCCCGCCTCTGGAGCGCCGAGACGCCAAATCTCTATACTGCGGTCCTCACGCTCATCGGTCCGGACGGGCAGGAAGTGGAACACACGTCCTGCCGCATCGGCTTCCGGCGCGTGGAGATCCGCGATCGCGCACTGCTCATCAACGGCCAGCCCGTGCTGATCACGGGCGTCAACCGGCACGAGCACGACGACGTCCATGGCAAGGCCGTGACGCGCGAAGGGATGCTGCAGGACATCCGGGTCATGAAGCAGTTCAACGTGAATGCCGTGCGCACATCACATTACCCGAATGATCCGCATTGGTACGATCTCTGCGACGAGTATGGGCTGTACGTCTTCGACGAGGCCAACGTCGAGTCGCATGCCTTCTATCAGGAACTGAGTCACGACAACCGCTACGCGCCGGCGTTCCTCGACCGCGGCCTGCGCATGGTCGAGCGCGACAAGAATCATCCTTCCATCATCGCCTGGTCACTCGGCAATGAGAGCGGGTACGGGCCGCATCACGATGCCATGGCCGGCTGGATCCGGCACCGCGACCCGAGTCGCGTGATCCACTACGAGGGCGCCATTTCCTTTGACTGGAGCAAGGGCCAGGCCGCCACCGACCTCGTCTGCCCGATGTACCCCCAGATCGACAAGCTGGTGGCCTGGGCCAAGGACCGGAAGAGTGCCGACCGCCGGCCGCTGATCATGTGCGAATTCTCGCACGCCATGGGCAACAGTAACGGGAGTCTCTCCGACTATTTTGATGCGTTTGAAAAATACCACGGACTGCAGGGCGGCTTCATCTGGGAGTGGGTGGACCACGGCATCAGGCAACGTGACGACAAGGGTCGCGAGTACTGGGCCTATGGCGGCGATTTCGGCGACGTGCCGAGCGACAAGAACTTCGTCTGCGATGGCCTGGTCTGGCCGGATCGGAAGGCGCATCCTGGGTTGTATGAGTACAAGCACCTCGCCCAACCCGTGAGGGTGGAGGTCGGCGATGTCCGGCGCGGATTGTTCAAGGTGCACAACCGTCGCTGGTTCACCTCTCTGAAGGATCTGCGCGGTACCTGGGAGCTACTGGTCAATGGCGAGGTGACCGCCCGCGGCGCATTGCCGGTGTTAACCGCCGCGCCGCGGCACACCCAGAACGTGGCATTGAAATATCCCGCCTTGAGTCTGCCTGTCGGCGCAGAGGTGCATGTGACGTTCCGCTTTTTCACGCGCGCCGCCACGGCCTGGGGCGGGGCCGGCCACGAGGTGGCCTGGAATCAACACGCTGTCCCCGGCAGCGCATTCAACCGCAGTGCACCGGTGCGTGCCATTGCCAGTGCGACAGTCTCAGCACCCGTGACAGTTGAATCGTGTAACACCGGCTGGCAGGTGCAGGCGGGATCGCTTGCCTTCACCGTGAACCGTACCACCGGTGTGCTGGAGAACGTCACCCGGGACGGGCACCTGCTCATCCTTCGCGGACCGCAGTTGAATGTCTGGCGGGCGGCGACCGACAATGACGGACTCAAGCTCTTCGAATTCGTGAACTGGGGCGGGGCGCGTCTGCTGACGGATTGCCTCAAGGTGGGCTACGACCGCATGGAATGTGCGGACACCAAGGTCACGGTCCGCCCGATCCGCCGTGCCGGGGCCGAGATCGTCATTCGCCAGCGCTGGCGCTGCCCGGGGGCGAAGCAATTCATCACGCATACTCACAATTATCGGGTCGGTGCGGATGGCAGCATCGCAGTGGAAAATGCCTTCGATCTCGACCGACGCCTGCCGGAAGTTCCGCGGCTGGGTGTTTCGCTCGTACTGCCGCCCGCAATGGAGCAGCTCGAATGGTTCGGACTCGGGCCTTGGGAAAACTATGCCGACCGCAAACGCGGCTCCGTGGTGGCCCGGTATGCGAGCACGGTCACAGATCAATACGTGCCCTACATTCTCCCGCAGGAACACGGCAACAAGTGCGACGTGCGCTGGATGGCATTGCACGATGGCGCGGGTCACGGCGTGCGACTGGCCGCGGCCGGACGGTTGATGGAAGCATCGGCGAGTCACTTTACGGCGGCCGATTTGTATGCGGCCAAGCACACGACCGACCTGACACCGCGACCGGAGGTGCATGTGAACCTCGACTACGGACAGCGCGGGCTAGGGACCGCGAGTTGCGGACCGGATACACTGCCGCAGTACCGGATTCCGGCGGGGAAGTACCGGTTGGGGTTCGCGATTCAGTGAGCGCGAGGAACCACCGAATGGAACGCTCAACGTTTAACTTTTAACGCTTAACGCTCAATTTCCGGGAACCGTCCGAGCAAGTTGGGCACATGGTGTTGCTTGAGCGTTAAACAGGAACGATTCAGTCGGCGCTGAACTGCCTGATGGTTACCAAACTTAACTGTGTG
>CAZFHG010000242.1:0-5230 GCA_964518665.1 uncultured Opitutaceae bacterium
GCGCTGAGATCCAGCCCGTGGCTCTTGTAGAGGTCGCGCACTTTCACGATGTACTGGTCAAGTGACCGGCTGCGCACGTCGGCGTGAATTCCCCAAACAGCATGAATGAGGGTTTTACGGGTGATGACGACAGCCTGATTGTCGTTGAGATAGGTGAGAATGCCCAGTTCCTTGCGACCGATTTTCTCGATCACCCCGCCTGGGAAGGTGATTTCCAGACGCACCGGGGTGATGGTGGCGCCGCAGAAATCAAAGGGTTCGTCGCTTACGCGGACGTTCTTGGTGACGTTGAGATCGCCCTTGGCCTCGGCCCGGCGCAGTACAGCACGAATGCGCGCAATCAACTCAGGGTAGCTGAATGGTTTGGTGATATAGTCATCGCCACCCATTTCGAGGGCTTTGACCTTGCTGGCCTCCTGATCGTTGCCGGTGAGGAAAATGGTGGGCACCGTGATGCCGGCGGCCTTGAGCTCATCCAACATGGCAAACCCGGTTTGGTCGGGCAGGCCAATATCCAATAGCATAAGATTGGCAAAATGGCGCTGCAAGAAGCTGACTGCATGAGCCCCGCGATTGGAAATCTGCGCCTGCATGCCGGCCGCCTCAAGATGCATGACGATGACTTTGGCCAGCTCAGCCTCATCCTCGACTACAAGAATCAGTGGTTTGGGTTCGGCGCGCATTGGAGGGATGAGGAATCATACCTAGAATCCAACCCGTAGTTGTCAAAGTCAACATCACCACATTTCGCCGCAGGCGGCGGCCGAGAATTTACTTGAAGCAGGCGGGGGCGGCGTGTCCCTTGACCGAATGTCCGAACGGAAGCCCATATTGATGCTCGGACTGCCCAAGGGCAGCCTCGAGGAGTCCACCAAGAACCTGTTTGCCAAGGCGGGTTGGAAGATCACCACCAATTCCCGCTCCTACAAGCCGGCCATCGACGACCCTGAACTCGACGGCCGCTTCGTGCGCGCCCAGGAGGTCAGCCGTTACGTTGAACATGGCTTCTTTGATTGCGGCCTGACGGGCTTCGACTGGATCCAGGAAAACAATTCCGACGTCGTCGAGGTCTGCGACCTCATCTACAGCCGGGCCTCGGTTCAGAAATCACGCTGGGTGTTATGCGTGCCCGAGGCTTCGGACATCACCCGCCCCGAGCAGCTTGCCGGCAAACGCGTGGCGACCGAACTCGTCGGCACGGTGAAGCGCTATTTTGAGAAGAAGGGTGTCGCCGTGGAGGTCGAGTTTTCCTGGGGCGCGACCGAGGTGAAGGTGCCCGACCTGGTCGATGCCATCGTGGACATCACCGAGACTGGAAACTCCATCCGGGCGAACAAGCTGCGCATCATCGACACGCTGATGGAGACGAACACCAAGTTCATCGCCAACAAGAAGAGCTGGGCCGACCCGGTGAAGCGGCGCAAAATCGAAACCATCGCACTCCTCCTGCGGGGCGCGCTCGAGGCCGAGAGCAAGGTGGGCCTGAAGATGAATTTGCGTAAGTCCTCCCTGGATGCCGTGGTGAAGGCGCTGCCCGCCTTGCGGAATCCGACGATCTCGCAACTGAGCAATGCCGACTGGATCGCGCTCGAGACCATCATTGATGAGAGCGTCGTGCGGGAAATCATCCCGCAGCTCAAGACCCTCGGAGCCGAGGGCATTGTTGAATACCCGCTGAACAAGGTCGTGTACTAAGCAATATGTAGGGGCGCACCTCGTGTGCGCCCTCTCGACTGGCGCAAGCAGCCCGAACGGGCGCACACGAGGTGCGCCCCTACGGATGCGGACCGCATCCGCAAGCGGGCTGGCGTACGGAGGCAAATCGTCTCATCCTGCAGAAAATCCAACCTTCACTCCTGACCATGTCCAAAGTCACCCTTGGCCTTCTCCAGCACGCGTGCACCCCAAACCCGGCGGCCAATCTGAAGAAAACGCTCGCGCTGGCGGAACTGGCCGCGAAGCGCGGGGCGAAGATCATTTGCACGCAGGAGCTCTGCCGCTCCCAGTATTTCTGCCAGAGCGAGGATCATGCGAACTTCAAGCTCGCGGAATCGATCCCCGGACCGGGCACGGCCGCCTTCCAGCGCATCGCGAAGAAGCACGGGGTGGTCATCATTGCCTCGCTTTTCGAAAAACGCGCCGCGGGCCTGTATCATAACACGGCGGTTATCATCGACGCGGACGGCGCGCTACTCGGCATCTACCGCAAGATGCACATCCCGGATGATCCGCTGTTCTACGAGAAGTTCTACTTCACGCCGGGCGACACGGGCTTCCGTGCTTGGCATACAAAACACGGCCGGATCGGCGTCCTGATTTGCTGGGACCAGTGGTATCCCGAGGCGGCGCGCCTGACCGCCCTTCAGGGGGCCGACATCCTTTTTTATCCCACGGCGATTGGCTGGCATCCGCAGGAAAAGAAGGAGCACGGCGTCAACCAGCACGGTGCCTGGGAGACGATTCAGCGGGCGCATGCCGTCGCGAACGGCTGCTATGTCGCCGCGGTCAACCGCATCGGACTGGAGCGTCCGGTCGGTGGTGAGGGACTCGAATTCTGGGGCCAGAGCTTTGTCGCCGGCACCAGCGGCCAGATCCTCGCCAAGGCGAGCACGGATCAGGAGGAAATCCTGCTCGTACCGGTGGATCTTGGGCAGGTGGATGTCACCCGCACGCATTGGCCGTTCCTGCGGGACCGCCGCATTGACGCTTACGGCGATCTCACCCGTCGTTTCCGCGACTGAGCATGACCGCCAAGCAGCAGCCTACCCCGGTCCGGGCGGGATTTCGCATGCCGGCGGAGTGGGAACCCCAGTCCGCCATCTGGCTTTCCTGGCCGCACAATCATGCGACCTGGCCGGGGCGCTTCCGTCCGATTCCGTATGTCTTCGCCAGGATTGTGGCGACGATCAGTCGCTTCGAGGCCGTGCGCATCAATGCCGCCACGGCACTGCAACCCCGCGCGAAACGGCTTTGCGCCGCCGCGGGGGCCGACATGACGAAGGTGACTTTCTTCAATCACCCCACCAACGACGCCTGGTGCCGCGATCACGGCCCGATCTTCATAAAAAACGACCGGACGGGCGAGGTGGCGGTGACCGATTGGGTGCACAATGCCTGGGGCGGCAAGTATCCGCCCTACGATCTTGATAACAACATACCGCCCAAGATCGCCGCGCGCCTGAAGCTGCGGCGCTTTGAAAACAACCTGGTGCTGGAGGGTGGTTCGATCGACGTCAACGGCCGGGGCCTTCTGCTCACGAGCGAGCAGTGTCTGCTGAACAAAAACCGCAATCCGCATCTCACTCGGACGCAGATCGAGCAGAATCTGAAGGATTACCTCGGGGTGCGGCAGGTGCTTTGGGTGGGCGAGGGGATTGAGGGCGACGACACCGACGGCCACATCGATGACATCACGCGCTTCTTCAAGCCCGATGGCTTCATCACGTGCATCGAGGCGAACCGGCACGATCCCAACCATCACCTGCTGGCGGCGAATCTCGAACGGCTCCGCGGCTTTCGCACGCCGGCGGGCGGCAAGTTTGACCTTGTTCCTCTGCCTTTGCCCAAGCCATTTGGTTTCAAGGGTCAACAGGTGCCGGCGAGCTACGCCAATTTTCTCATCATCAACGGTGCCGTGCTCGTGCCTACCTTCCGGCAGAAGAAAAATGACGCCACCGCCTGTGGCATTATCGGGGATTGTTTTCCCGGCCGGGAGATCATCCCGATTGACTGTTACGACCTCATCTGGGGTCTTGGCACCTTGCATTGCATCTCCCAGCAGCAACCCTCCTGAACATGAACAGACTCCTCCTTCTCTGCGGTCTCGGCGTCATCCTGGCCGGACTCTCCGGTTGCGAAACCTTCTCCGATGGCCTGTCCGGCAGCTTCACCAATGTGCCTCCGCAGACGCGTCGGTTCGAGGTGGAGCAAAAGCAGGTCTTCTATGCCGCCCAGCTGGCCTTGAAGCGGATGGACTTTGTGCTGACGCGCACCGCCCTTGCTCAGGGCGTGGTAGAAGGACGCAGCAATCTGCGGGACACCGGGGTGTTCGGCGCCTCGCGGCAGTACAGCGCGAGGATCCAACTCACCGGGGTTCCGGGCGAAAGCACAGAGGTTGCAATCCTTCTACACGAACAAAGCGAGGCCGACATCAAGGGTACCGCCACCAACCGGGCACTGCGCGAACACGGGCTTTACGAGTCATTCTTCGAGCATTTGGTCAGGGTTTTGCAGGAACAGGCCGCCAAGCCTTAATCATTGTAGGGGCGCACCTTGTGTGCGCCACGTGCGTGTCCCATTTGCTCAACGAGTACCCAAGAGGGCGCAGTCGAGCTTCGCCTCTACATCTCGTGCTGAATCCTTGGGGCCGTCCTCCAAATTAGGGCTTGCCGACCTCCCCTGCGCACGGCGAATCTGACCGTTCGCGGCATTTGCATCGGTACAGCCGGCGTCGCCGCGACGCTCCCGCCGGCTTTCCAGTCAGTATAACCATCAACCAAACGGTTCCGTTAACAGCGGGATCATCCCGGTGGATCGGGGTCTCTGGAGCGGGGCTTCTGTTCGCCGGTTTTCGCACATGAGTTCAGTAATGCAAGAACTGCTCGCGCAGTCGTCCTTCGACAAGTTGAAGGCCGGCGCCATCGTCCCGGGCACCATCACCGAAATCCGCCAGAACGAAGTCGTCGTCGACATCGGTGGCAAATCCGAGGCTCTCGTCCCCGCTTCCGAATTCATCGACATCGGTGAACTCCAGATCGGTTCCACGATCGAGGTCCTCGTTGAAAAGCTCGAAGACAAGAACGGTTCCCCCGTTGTCTCCTTTGACAAGGCCGAGCAGAAGAAGAACTGGGACAACATCCTGACCAGGTTCCCGGAAGGCTCCGTCGCCGCCGGCCGCGTCAAGGCCAAGGTCAAGGGCGGTCTCATCATCTCCATCGGCGTCGATGCGTTCATGCCGGCCTCGCACATCGATGTGCAGCCGCCCAAGAACCTCGACCAGTACGTGGGCCAGACCTACGACTTCAAGGTCCTCAAGATCAACGTCGAGCGCCAGAACGTGGTGCTCTCCCGCCGCGAGCTCATCGAGGAACAGCGCGCCAACAAGCGCCGCAACCTGCTCGAGTCCATCCAGCCCGGCCAGGTCCGCAAGGGCGTCGTGAAGAACATCACCGACTTCGGCGCGTTCATCGACCTCGACGGCATGGACGGCCTGCTCCACATCACCGACATG
>CAZFHG010000243.1:0-5229 GCA_964518665.1 uncultured Opitutaceae bacterium
GGCCAGTCCGCATCCGGCTAATGCATGCGGCCCTTCCCATGGACATGCCCGCCCAGATTTCCTCGAGTCCCAACCGGCCGGCCGCGGCGTCCGCGGCCGCCAGCGGCTTCGATCCGCGTGATCACCTCTCCCCGCGCCGGCTCACGCTGGCGATGTGGGACCAGGCCTTTCTGCTGCGCCACGGGCCGGGGGGCAGCTTCGCGGACTGGGACCGCGTGCTGGATGAGACCGTCGAACGCGGCTACAACACCGTGCGGCTCGACCCGATGCCGCAGTGGATCGACCTGAGCCAGCCCGACCGCGAGCTGCACTGGCCCGATCCGCAGGCACCGTACCTGCCGTGGGACTGGAACACCGCCGTGACCGCGCCCGCGGGTCGGTGGCTGATCGAGTTCATGGAGAAGCTGCACGCGCGTCCGTCGCTGCACTACACCCTCAGCGCCTGGTGGTTCGGCCTCGTCCCGGGCGGATCGCTCATGGGTCCGCCGCCGCTGGGCCAGCCGGCGAATTTCACCGAGGGGGCCGAAATGTGGGCCGTCATGCTGCGCGAGTGGAAGCGTCGCTTCGGGTTTGATCGGTTGGTCTATTTCGACATCGCCAACGAGGTGCCGTATTTCTTCCCCGGCTTCCTTGAGCGCATGAAAAAGGAGACCGGGCTCGACTGGGGCACGGCGGCGGCCTTCTCCCCGGCGCAGGCGGCGGCGATCGCCGGCGAAATGAATCCCGCGCTGGCGGCGCTGCGGCGCGAATTCCCGGAGCTGCGCTTTACGGCGTCAATCCATGGCGACCTGCGCTGGCTCGATGTGCCGCTCGAACTCGACTGCCTCGACGTGCATTTCTACGCCGATGCGGACCCGCGCTGGGTCCAGCGCACGAAGTTCCACGAACACATGCCGTACCTGTACAAGCGCACCGACTGGCACGCGGATTTTTCCGACCGCTGCCGCAAGACCGCGGCGGCCATGGCCCCGATGCTGCGCCAGCGCCAGCGCGCCAAGCTCATGCGCTTCGCCCACTGGTCCGCCGAGCGCGGCATGCCTCTGACCACCACGGAATCGTGGGCCTCCTGGTATATGTTCGACAGTCCCGACCTCGACTGGGGCTGGCTGCTCGACTGGGCGGAGTGGAGCGTCGAGGACGCCATCGACGCCGGCATGTGGGGCTGGACACCGCACAACTATGTCCAACCGCACTTCGCCAACTGGGCCGATGTGCGCTGGCACCGACGGCTGACCGACCGCTTCCTCCGGAGCTGAGGCTTAATGATGCACTCGACGTGTAGGCAGGGAGCTTGCTCCCGCTCTGATAGCGCCAGCAAGCCGGCGGCCTACCGGAGGCATTTTTCGCCTCGGCCACATTCGATGCCGTCCGGCGCAGCATCGTTCCGGTTGCGGCGGCGTTTTCCATTGTCACTCTCCCGGCCGGAGCCAGATGTTTGAGGCCGGTCCCGTTGAACCCCCTTTATCCATGAATGCCTCCCCGACCAAATCCTACAACGCGGACCGCCTGCCGGTCCGTATCTTTGCCTCGCTGGCCGACATGGCCGCGGCGGCGGCCGATGATGCGGCCGAGGTGCTGACCACGGCGATCAAGGCCCGGGGCCACGCCCGCGCCATCATCGCCACGGGTAATTCGCAGGACCTCTTCCTCGACAACCTGACCAAGCGCAAGGGCATCGACTGGTCGAAGGTTGAGCTCTTCCACATGGACGAGTATCTTGGCATGCCCATGACGCACCGCGCCTCGTTTCGGAAATATCTCAAGGAGCGCGTGTTTGACCGCGTGAAGCCCGCCGGCGCCCACTACCTCGAGGGCGATGCGCTCGAGCCGCTGAAGGCCATGCGGGCGTACGCCGACGCGCTGGCCTCGGCTCCGCTGGATCTCTGCTGCCTCGGCATCGGCGAGAACGGCCACATTGCCTTCAACGATCCGGAGGTCGCCGATTTCAACGATCCCGAGCCGATCAAGATCGTGAAGCTCGACCAGAAATGCCGCCTGCAGCAGGTGGGCGAGGGGCACTTCCCGAACATTGATGCCGTGCCCTCCTATGCCATCACGCTCACCATTCCAACGCTATGCCGTGTCGGTCGCATGATCGCGGTCGTACCGGAGAAACGGAAGGCCGTGGCCGTGAAGGGCTCGCTGGAAGGTCCGATCGCGACCAGCTGCCCGGGCAGCTATCTGCGCCAGCAGGCGCATTGCACGCTCTACCTCGACCAGGATTCGTCATCGCTGCTGACGAAGTGACATGAAAGGCCGTTGCATCGTAGCGCCAGGCTTCAGCCGGCGCTCAACCGAGCCGCATTGCCAATCGCTCAACCCGATCCAGTGCCGGCTGAAGCACGGCACTACTTAACCTCATGAAATCCCTAATCCGGGACGCCGTTGATTTCCGCTCGGGCCGGGCCGTGCGGCTGACCTGCGCGGATGGCAAAATCACCGCTCTCGAACCGCTCGCCCAAGGTCCCGCGGGCCTGCCCGTGCTGCTGCCGCCGCTGGTGGACATCCAGGTCAACGGTTACGCGGGGGTGGATTTTCAGCGCGACGACTGCACCGCCGCCGAGCTTGAACACGCCGTGGAGGGATTGGCCGCCGCAGCTTGCGGGCGCTGCCTGATCACGTTCATCACCAATCGCTGGGACGGGATGCTGGCCCGGTTGCGGCATTACCAGGCCTTGCGCGCAGCCTCGCCCCGCTTGCGCCAGCGCATTGCCGGCTGGCATCTCGAGGGCCCGTTCATGAGCCCGAAGCCGGGTTTCCACGGGGCCCATCCGCCGGAGCACATGCAGCCGCCCTCGGCCGCACGCATGCACGAGCTCAAGGCGGTGGTCGGGGACGAACCCACCCTGCTCACCATGGCGCCGGAGTGGCCCGAGGCGCCGGCGGCAATCCGAGTGGCCCGCGAACTGGGCTTTCATGTCTGGCTCGGCCACACCGATGGCACGGTGGCGCAGATCAACGCCGCCATCGAGGCCGGGGCGGAGGGCTACACGCACCTGGGCAACGGCTGCCCGCCCGAACTGCACCGTCACGACAACATCATCTTCCGCGTCCTCGACGAACCGCGGTTGCGGGCCAGCCTCATCCCGGACCGCATTCACATCTCACCCGTACTGTTCCGCCTGATGCACCAGGTGCTCGGGCCGGCCCGAATCTGCTACACCACCGATACAATGGCCGCGGGCGGGGCGGGCCCCGGCATCTTCGACCTCGCCGGCATGAAGGTTGAAGTCGGCGTCGACGGCGTGGTCCGGCAACCCGGCAAACTCAATTACGCCGGTTCCAGTCTCGCACCGCTCGAGGGCATCCGCCGCGCCGCCGCGATGCTGCGCACGACGCCCCTCGCGGTGTGGCCGTATTTCTCAACCCAGCCGGCCGATTTTGTCGGCCTGCCCCCGGCGCTGGCCAGCGGATCCCCGGCGGATTTCTGTTTGCTGCACGAGTCCGCGGAAGGCACGCGTATCGAGATCCATTTCACCGGCGAACCCGTGCGCGAGGTCGTGTGGCAGGACGTTTAGCCACGGATTTCACGGATCAAAGGATGGCCACAGGAGGCACAAGAGGCACATGAGAAACCTGATTTTGGGTAGGGCCCGACCTCCGGGCGGGCCGCGTTTGGCCCACTTACGAGCAACGGCCCGTCCGGAGGCCGGGCCCTACCCAAATACCAAGTTCCCATCCGGGTGATCCGTGGTTAAACCCATTTCCATTTTCCAATGAAAACCATGATCGGTGCTTACGGTCCCTGGGCGGCGTCACTGCTGCCGGACAAGCCGGGTCCGCTGTCGTTGCAGCAATGTCCAGCGTCCGAGTTTGACGCCCGGCGCGCGAAGGCGAGGGCGCGCATCCTCGAGTGCATGGCGCCGCCGGCGACCACCGGCGTGACCGGCCCCGAGGTTTTGCGTCGCTGGGAGTATGACGGGCTCTCCTTCGAGGAAATCGTCTGGCAGCTGCCGTACGGTCCGCGCACCGAGGCCTGGGTGATCAAGCCCGTCGGTGCCACCGGCCGGCTGCCAGGTGTCCTCGCCCTGCATGACCACGGCGGATTCAAATTCCTCGGCAAGGAGAAGATCGCGCAGGGCGGACCCAAGGTGCCGGCGCTCGTGCAATCGCACCGCGCGGATGCCTACGAGGGCCTGGCTTGGGCCAATGAACTTGCCCGGCGCGGTTTCGTCGTGCTCGTGCACGACGCCTATGCCTTTGGCAGTCGGCGCGTGCGCCCGGCGGACCTCCCGCCGTCGGTGCGGGGCACGCTCGAAAACGACACGGATGATTCGCTGGCGGGCATGAACGCCTACAATCAGTGGACCCTCGAGCACGAGCACGTCATGGCGAAATCCCTGTTCAGCGCCGGCACCACCTGGCCCGGCGTGTTCTGGGCGGAGGATCGCGTGGCGCTCGACATGCTGTGCGCGCGGCCGGACGTGGATCCGGAGCGCGTCGGCATCGGCGGCCTTTCCGGTGGCGGCTTGCGCACTGTGTTTCTCGGCGGGCTCGACCCGCGGGTGAAATGCGCCGTGTGCGTGGGCATGATGACCACGTGGCGCGACTTCGTGCTCAACAAGAGCGTCACCCACACCTGGATGTGTTACGTGCCACTCCTGCCGCGCGAACTCGACTACCCGGAGATCCTCGGTGTCCGCGCGCCGCGTCCGACGCTGATCCTGAACACCCGGGGCGACCCGCTGTTTACGGTGCCGGAAATGGAACGCGCCGTGGACCAGCTCAAGGCGGTGTATGCATCCAGCAGTCAGCCGGACCATTTCCGCGCCTCCTGGTATCCCGGTCATCACCAATTCAACCGCGCCATGCAGACCGAGGCGTTTGACTGGTTCGGTCGCTGGCTAAAATGAAGCTTCGCTCATTGGGTAGCGCCCGGACTCCTGACGAGCCGAACGACTGGCGTCCACCAAAACGCCCGTCCGGAGGCCGGGCGCTACCTAGGATCCAATTCGCGTTCCTTCGTGTCCTTCGCGTTTTAATAACTCCTCCCCATGCACCTCTCACCCCAACGCCTCCAAACGCTTCGTGACACCTACCACCGCGGCCTGCTCGAGAGCACGGTTCCCTTCTGGCTGAAGCACGGCCTCGACCGCGAGTGCGGCGGGCTATTGAGCGGACTGGGCGAGGACGGCTCGGTCATCGACACCGACAAGGCCGTCTGGCTCCAGGGCCGCGCCGCGTGGACTTTCGCCACGCTGTACAACACCGTGGAGCCGAGGCCCGAGT
>CAZFHG010000244.1:0-2843 GCA_964518665.1 uncultured Opitutaceae bacterium
ATTCGACGATCACGCTGCCGCGCTCGGCGTTGAACTGGAGCGTGGTCTCGTTGGGGGCCTGGAATTGGGTGAGGGACCACGAGATGATCGCGCCCTCGCGACTGCGGCCAGCGACGACGACGGTGTCCTCAACCTCCACGCCGGCGAGATACTGGTGGCCGGCCTCGCAGCTGAGCGTCGCCGTCGGGCCGACGAACCACTCCATGAGGTTGGCCAGATGCGTGAGCGCATCCTGAATGGCGCCGCCACCCTGGGCACGGTCGCGATAGTAAATCTCGCGGTAGGCGGGGCGGAAGACGGGAAAGTCCTGGCCCGACACAATACTGGCGTGCAGTACGCGGCCGAGCGCGCCGGTCTGCAGGAATGCCCGCGCGGCGGCGACCTCGGGACGAAAATGATGCACGTAGGCGATGCCGGCCGCGCGTCCGCTGGCCTGGTGTGCGGCGGTGAGCGTGTCCATGCCGTCAAGGCTGAGGGCCAGCGGCTTCTCGATCAGGCAATGCCGGCCGGAGCGGAGAATTTCCGAGGCGATGGCGACGTGGCTCGGCGCAGGCGTCGCGACGACCGCGGCGTAGAGATCCGGGGTGGCGAGGGCGGTGCGCCAGTCCGCGGTCGTGGGGACCTGGTAGCGCTCCGCCATGGAGGCGAGAATGGCCGGCCGGTTGTCGCAGGCGATGGCCCGGCAGCGGCCGGTGGCGAGGAAGGTGCGCAGGTGGCGTTCACCAATACTGCCGCAGCCGATGATGAGGAGGGTGGGGAGGGGGTTCATAAAGGGAAAGGAAGGTCAGAAGCGTGCAGGGCGTGAACCGGGATGACAAGCGGGCCCGGGCCGGCCAGCTTGCGATTGCCCCGGCTGCGGAGGTTGACCAGAGTGGATCCAATGAGCCGGCCGCGCGCACACCCCACCAAGCCGGAACGGTTGCAGGCGCGGAAAATGCCGGACCCGGCCGCTTGGTTGCGGGTGCAGAGCCGCGCCGAGCAGGTGGCCGGTTACCTGCGGGAACAACTGGCCCGGGGGGCGCTGGTTGCGCCGCTGCCCGGCACGCGGGAATGGAGCCGGCAACTGGGCGTGAGCCGCAGCACCCTGGATGCCGCCGTAAAACTGCTTGAACGCGAGCAGTGGATCAAAATCACCGCCCAGGGCGTGGCCTTGCGGGAAACCGGATCTCCCGGCCGAAACCGGTCCGTTCGCCCGCGGATCCGGTGGCTCCTTGAGAGCGCGCAACAGATTCCGATCCACAATTCCATTGCCGCGGTCGGGATGATGCAGAATCGCGTCAGGCTGAAGGGCATCGAGGTGGATTGGGAGCTTTGCCGGCCGGCGCGGCTCAGGGAAATCGCGCGCAGTCGCACCGGAGCCGGCGACCTGTTCATCCTCGCCTCGCTGCATCCCGCCTTTCAGCGACATTTTGTGGAGGCAGGGAAACCCGCGCTGGTCCTGGGCGAGGTGGCCGCGGGCCTGGATCTGGCGTTTGTGAATGCGGACCTGAGCGGTGCGGTGCGCCATGCGGTCTTTCAATTGCTGCGCGCCGGGTGCACCAGGATGGAACTGATCCGCCTGAATCATCCGGCGACGGGCATTGCCAACGCCGCCCGGGCCTTTGAGGAGGCGGTGAAGGCCTGGCCAATGGCCGTGCCAGCGCGCGTTTTGGTCACGACGCTTGACCGTCCCTCGCTGCTGGCCGCGATGCGCCGGCTGGTGGCCGCGCGGTCTGGCTGCGTGGGCTGTGTCGTGTTGGCGCCCGTGCCGGTCGGCATGGTGGTGTCGGCCCTGCTGACCGATGGCCGAAAGCTGCCGGGGCAGGCGAAGGTGGCGGCGGTTTTTCATTCCGATGATGCGGTGCGGCTGTGTGCGCCCCTGCTGCATTATCCCTGGCCCGGCCGGGCGTTGGTCGCGAAAATCAGCGCGATGGCGGATACCTACTTTGCCACGGGCCAACTGCCCGCCTCCCGCACGCTGCCTGTCGCCCTGAGCCGGTCGGAATAGCGCGGCAGCTCAGGTGGTGGTGGCGATCCCGCGTTTTTCCAACTGGGTTTTGAGACTGGCCAGGTAGCGGGCGTGACCCGCCTCATCCCTGACGGTGGAGGCGCCGAAGCAGAAGGTCGCAATCGCCCGGCGGTGGCGCGGAGTGCGATTCACATCGGTCCAGTGAATGGTGGCGCTGGAATGGATCACGGCGTCGCCGGGGGCCAGTTCGATCGGCACGCCATCGACGCCGGCCGGATCGAAATCCAGGAGGCCCTGGCTGAATCCGAGCACGCCGCTGGCACCGTGCGGCCTGATGCCCTGCCGGTGCGAACCCCGCGCATACCACAGGCAGCCGTTCTCGCGGTCCACCGGATCGAGGGCGATCCAGGCGCCGCAGGCGAGGTCCGGCTGGCGGTTCCAGTAAAAACCGTCCTGATGCGCCGGCGTCGCATTCTTGTCGTAGGGCAGCTTGTCGAACCACTCCAGGCCCTGCGGCTGGCATTGGTCGCCCATCAGATGTTCCTGGATGGGAATATGCGGGCCCGATTGCATGAACCGGCGGAACCACGCATCGTGCCGGTTGAGCGACTGCATCTTGCGCAGCGTCTCGGGGTGGCTGTAGTCGTCGTGGAAGGCCTGGTCCTTCGGCAGGGTGGGGACAACTTCGCGGATGTAGCGTTCGATTTGAGCGTGCAGTTCCGCCAGCGACGCGGGAGCCAGGAGCTGGCGCACGATGACTAAGCCATCGGTGAGATAACGTTCGCGCAGGGCGTGGAGATCATGAGGCGTGGTCACGGGATCGGGGGAGGGGTGGAGAGGCGGGGTGGGTGCGCGACAGCTTGCGTCCGGCGTCCGTCCTGCCAAGCCGTCCGCA
>CAZFHG010000244.1:2853-5224 GCA_964518665.1 uncultured Opitutaceae bacterium
CAGCCACTTCTGAAGGGTTTTCGCACCATCGTGGCCGTCCGCACTGGCCTGATTTTCAGGCCGGCGCCGCTGAACCGCAGCCTGAGCGGGCAAAGCAGGAGTCACGCGAGACGGCTGAATCCGCGCGGTTCTCGCGTCACGCCGGATTCCTCGGCCAGTCGGCCATTTTCGATGACCTGACTGATCTCGCCCATCATCGCGTCTGCGGCAGGAAATGGTCGGGATGATATTGATGGGCGTGGATGTCGTAGACCTCGGCCGGCACAAAGTCGTTCAGCCGTGATGCGATCAGCGCGGCATCGCGCGGGTTTACGGCAGCTTCATATTTCATTGGTGGGACCGCGAGGCGGGCCGGCAATCGTCTAGGGCCGCATCGTGACCCGGCGCACCAGCACGGCCTTGTGCGTCTGGCCGTCGGCTCCCGGGCGTTTGAACCAACTGTAGGCGATGAGGAATGAATCATCATCGAGCGCAATGAGGCTGGTGTAGCCGCAGCTGTCGGCCTGCACGTCGTCGGAGGTCAGCGGCACAAGTGCATGCGGTTCGGTCCAGATCTCTCCGCGGTGGTCAAAACTGAAACGGAGATCAACGCCGGGCCTCCCGGAGCTGAGCACGATGACGCCGTTGCCCAGCTGGAGGAGCCGCGGCATCACGCCGGTTGAACTCATCACATGGGGTGCCGGCCACGCCCGTCCCTGATCCGTGGAGCGGGTGAGATACATAGGGCCGACGCCGAGGCCATCCGTGGTGCGCAGGGCGGCGAGGATGGAGCCATCCCGCAGGATCACGGTGCCGGGTTCCGTGAAACCCCACGTGCGGCCCGCAGCCAGGGGATCGGCCTTGAGATCGGGGCGATACAGAATACGCCCTTGCGGCTGCCAGGAGCGGGCGAAATCGCGGGAGCGGTAGCAGGCCACCTCACCCTCGGCTGAGCAGGGGTAAACGATCGCCAGCAGCGAACCGTCGGTAGTCAGATGCACATCGCCCCACCAGACGACGGGAAAAACTTCCTGGATCGTGTAGCGCTGCATGGCCGGATCATCGAGCCGGGCCCGTTCCTCCACCCACCGATCGGAGCCGGCCGGACGGCGCGAGAGCGGCACGCCTTGCAGGATGAGGGGCAGTTCATCGTGGCGGTAATAGGTGTAGGGAAGCTGGCCGTAGGTGCCGATGAGCGTGCCGACGGGAGCGGGCAGCGTCAGTTCGCCGACGGGAATCGACTTGGGGGTGACTTCGGGGGTGCCAATGCGGATATGATCGCCATTGGGCAGCAGCAACCCGTCGGTGGGCTCGGTGGCCCGCGCGAGCGACCAGGTGCGGCCGCCGTCGGACGAGAGGCCGCGATTGGGCTGTTCGCCGATCTGGCCATAGGCGCGGGCGCTGTCCTCAGCGACGTGGAACGTCAGGGCGATACGATTGCCGATGCGTCCAAAGGTGGGGAACTGGTAACGGCCCCAGCGGGTTTCCCCGGCGGGACCTTCCGCCACCAGGATGGGATCGGAAAGGGTTATCTTCATTAAGAAATTCGTGAGGTCCCGGCTGGCTCAGGCGTTCAGCGCGGGCAACTGCATGAGCTTTCGGATGGCTTTGCGATCTTCCGGCTTGGCGGTGAGCAGCGGAAACCGCATCTGGTCGGAGCGAAACAGACCGCGCTCCCTCAGCATCGTGTGGAAACAGGCCCAGTGCGAAACCGTGATGCGGGCATACAGGTCGTAGAAGGGCTCTTCGCATTCCTGCACGATTCGGGCGCAGGCAGCGAGCCGGCCCGCCCGCAGCGTCGCGTAGAAGCGCAGGGCCACCTTGGGGAAAACCGTGCCGATGCCGACGGCGAAGGCGCGGGCGCCGAATTGGTGGTTGTGCAGGAACGAGGCCATGGAGCCTCCCGTCATCACGTTGAGCGAACTGCCCGCCTGGCGCACGCCGCGGAGGTAGTCGCATTGTTCGTAGTAGTCGCCCGAGTCGTTTTTCATGCCCACGAACTGAGGCAGGGTCATGATGTTCTCCAGCAGCCGGCGGTTCATGCCCTTTACGTTCGGCGCGGCCAGCGTGTAGGCGAAGAGGGGCAGGCTGGTGCCGAGGGCGATGCGGCGGTAAAAATCGAAGACAGCGTCCTGGTTGGGATTCCAACGCCAGTCCACTTGAACCTTGACGACATCGGCACCCCACGCGCGGGCGGCATGAATGAACTCCAGACACTTGGCGGCCGGCCAAGTGAAGTTGGTGCTCGCGATGAAGACGGCCCTTTTCCGGGTGACGCCGGCGACGGCCTGATTGAGCGCGCAAATCTCCTCATCGGTCAGGCTCATATAGTGGGACGTGCCGTAGGTCGTCCAAAAATTCCTGATCCCGGAGGCGATCTGCCACTCCACCC
>CAZFHG010000245.1:0-5211 GCA_964518665.1 uncultured Opitutaceae bacterium
CCCTTGCCATCTCCAGCGAGGCCAACCTCGGCGCCAACCCGGGCGCTTTGAACGCCGCCCAACTCACCCTCAACGGCGGCACGCTTAACACCACCGCCACTTTCGCCATCGACGACTCCAATCGCGGCGTCACGATCGGCGCCAGCGGCGGCACAATCAGCCCCGACGTCGGTACCACCCTCACCATCGCCAATTCCATCGCCGGTGCCGGCGCGCTGACCAAGGCCGGTTCGGGCAACATCATTCTGACTGGTGCCAACACCTACGGGGCCACCACCATCTCCGCTGGAAATCTCCAAATCGGAGCAGGCGGCACCACCGGCACCCTCGGCACCGGCACCGTCGCCAATAGCGGCACCCTCACTTTCAACCGCTCGAATAGCTACACCGCCTCCAACGTCATCAGCGGCACCGGCACCGTCACGCAGGCCGGCAGCGGCACCACCACCCTCTCCGGCACCAACACCTACACCGGCATCACCACGGTCAGCGCCGGTACCCTTGCCATCTCCAGCGAGGCCAACCTCGGCGCCAACCCGGGCGCTTTGAACGCTGCCCAACTCACCCTCAACGGTGGCACGCTTAACACCACCGCCACCTTCGCCATCGACGACACCAATCGCGGTGTCACGATCGGCGCCAGCGGCGGTACCTTCAACACCAACGCCAGCACGACCCTGACCGTCGCCAGCATCATCGCTGGAAGCGGCGGCCTCGTGAAAATGGGCACCGGAACGCTCATCAACAGCGGGGCGGGGTTCAACAGCCACACGGGTCCTATCACCGTTTCCGAAGGCATCCTGCGGTTTGCCAAGACGGCCGCAGTCGGGGCGATCGACAACATCGCCGCCGTCTCAGTCGCCAGTGGCGCCAGTCTTCAATTCGATAACGCCAGTCTCTACACCATCGAAACAATGGGTAACATCTCCGGGGCCGGGACCATTGAGAGCATCGGCGCGGCGCCCATCAACCTGAAGGTCAACAACGACAATCTGAGTTCGACCTTCAGCGGTCAGATCAACAGCACCAACAATGGCGGCTTGGAGCTTTGGAAGATGGGGACCGGCAATCTGATCCTCAGCAACACCACCAGCAACTATAGTGGCCAGACGGAGATCCAGGCCGGAACTCTCACCATCAGCTCCATCGGCAATCTCGGGGTCGCCAGTTCTGTCGGCGCCCCCACATCCGTCGCAAACGGGACCATCGCGATGGGCCTCACTTCAGCCGCGACCCTTGCCTACACCGGCACCGGCCACTCCACGAATCGGGTGATCGATCTCGCCGGGACAACGAGCGGAGCGACCCTCGACGCTTCAGGCAGCGGCGCCCTCGTGTTCACCAGCGCCTTCACCGCCACCGGCGCTGGCAGCAAGACCCTGACCCTGACCGGCACAAGCACCGCGGCCAACACGATTCAAGGTGCCATCGTTAACAACAGCGGCGCGAATACGACCTCCCTCGTCAAGAACGGCGCTGGGACCTGGACCCTCTCCGGCACCAACTCTTACACCGGCACGACGACCATCAACGCCGGCACCCTCGCCATCTCCAGCGAGGCCAACCTCGGCGCCAATCCCGGCGCCTTCAACGCCGCCCAACTCACCCTCAACGGTGGCACCCTCAACACCACCGCCACCTTCGCCATCGATGACTCCAACCGTGGCATCACGATCGGCGCCAGCGGCGGCACGATCAACACCGACCCGAGCACCACGTTGACCGTGGCCAATCCGATGGCCGGCAGCGGCAACCTGACCAAGTCCGGCACCGGCAACATCGTCTTATCCGCCTCCAGCACCAGCTTCACCGGCGCAGTCACCATCGACGCCGGCACCGCCACTCTGTCCCACTCAAACGCCATCGGCGGCGGCACCGCCAACACCACGGTCACCAACGGCGCGGCCCTCACCTTGCAGGGCGGCATCGGCATCAGCAAGGGCACCCTTTACCTCTCCGGCACCGGCGTCAGCAACAGCGGCGCCCTCGTCAGCGCCACCGGCAATAATAGCTGGAACGGCAACATCACCCTGAACGGCAACACCACCATCAAGACCAACTCCGCCGGCGTCGATTACCTCGACCTTGGCACCTTTCAGCCCCTCCTGACCCGCCCCCCCGTCGACGCCACCACGACCTCCCTCGGCAGCCACACCCTCACCCTCGCCGGTGGCACCGGCACCAGCGAGATCTACCTCAACGGCCGCATCACGGGCACCGGCGGCCTCACGGTGAACATGACCAATACCGGCGACAAAGTCTTCCTCAGCTCCCACCTCAACACCTTCACCGGCACGACCGAAATCAAGAACGGCACCCTGGTGCCTGCTACTCTTCCCAATACTTATCCCTTCGACAATTCGGGAGGCGGCGGCACCGACCAGTACTACGGTCTGAACGGCCCGATCACGATTGGCGACGGCACCGGCGCCGCCAACTCCGCCGTCCTGAGCATTCGGAACAGCGGCACCCGCTATCAGGAACTCATCAATCACACCGTACCTATCACGCTCTACAAGGATGGCCTGTTCGAGGTCGGCTCCGCCCAGTCCATCGGCTCCACCGACGGCGGAATCAATCCACTGGGCCAAAGTCTCATTTTCAATGGCGGCAATGTCAGCATCGGCACCAACGGCCTGCTCTACCTGGCCGGCGACGTGAAGGTCAATGCGACCGCTGGGCAGACCGCCGTGATCGATGGCGTCGGCAACACCCTCAGTCTCACAATCCAGAAAGGTGTGCTCAACAATCCACCCAACGCCGATCGCGTCTTCGACGTCGTCGGCGGAGTCGGCAACACCTCCGACCTCACCATCAACGCCACGATCAAGAACGGCTCGATTACCAAGAACGGCGCCGGCACCATGACGATCACCGGCAACAATGCCGCCGGCTACGAGGGCACCACCACCATCAACAACGGCATTGTCGCCATCACCAACAACGGCTCCCTGGGCCAGGGCCTCACCAACAACGCCAGCGCCACCGTCGTCAACAGCGGCGGTACCCTCCAGCTCTCGAACAGCATCACAGTTTCCAACGAGTGGCTCCGCCTCAACGGCAACGGCTTCAACAGCAACGGCGCCTTGCTCAATCTCAGCGGCACCAACACCTGGGCCGGGTCCGTCTTCCTCGACAGCGACGCCCGGGTCCAGTCCGACGCCGGTCTGCTCACCCTCTCCGGCACCACGACCTCCTCCACTAACGCCAATCTCGACGTCCGCGGCAGCGGCAACACCACCATCTCCGGCGCCATCGGCACCGGCAGCGGCGGCGTCACCAAGAATGGCACCGGCACCCTGACCCTCTCGGGCGTGAACACCTACTCCGGCGCGACCACGGTGAACCAGGGGGTGTTGAGCCTGCAGTCCTCGTCCGGCCTGGGCGCGGCCGGCACCGGCACCACCGTCGGCAACAGCGCCGAACTCCAGCTCGACAACACCGCCATCGGCGGCGGCAGCAACGTGCTGACGACTCTCGCCGAGCCCCTCACGATCACAGGCAGCGGCGTCACCGGACAGGGCGCCCTGCGCAGCGTGTCCGGACCCAACGTCTTCGCCGGCCAGGTCACCATCAACACCGGCGGGGCCACCGTCACCGCCAATAACGCCCACTCCCTCACCCTTTCCGGCGGCACCACGAGCTCGAACCAGAACCTCACCGTCGGCACCGGCGCCGAGAATGGCAACGTCACCATCTCCGGCAACATGACCAACGGCACCGGCAGCCTGATCAAGGCCGGCACCGGCAGCCTGACGATCGCCTCCGGCTCCACCCAATCCGCCACCGTGGGACAGGTGCAACTCAACGCCGGCACGATCACCGTCGGCGGCGGTGGCGGCAACTCCACCCTCAACGCGACCGATTTCGATTCCGCCGGATCCACCACGCTCACCATCGCCTCCGGCGGCCTGGTCAACGTCACCCAGGCCGCAGGCACCACGTCCACCTTTGCCGGCGCCATGGCCGGCAGCGGCGAATTCAAGTTCAACGGCACCGCCAACTTTGGCACGCCGGCCTCCAGCTCGATCCTTGCGCTCTCCAGCCCCTTCACGGCCTCGAGCCTGACCCTGACCCTCAACGGCGGCTTGCTGTCGCTCTCGGGCGTCGGCCAGTACGAGTTCGGCACCATCCACATCACGGGCAACACCATCCTCGACTTCAACAACAGCGCCGGCACCTGGCTGCGCTCGGCGGCCTTGGTCATCGACGGAGGCGTCACCATCACCGTCCGCAACTGGACCGCCACCGCCGGCCTCCCGGGCTCAAGCACCGTCTGGTACGCCACCTCCACCATCAATGCCGGATCCCTGGGCGCGCCTCCCACCAATCAGGTCGGAGGCACCCCGCTCAACCAGATCACCTTTGCTGGCTGGAACGCCACCGACTATCCCACCACTTGGGTGAACACCGCGCAGAACGGCTGGTTTGATCGTGAGATTCGGCCCACCCCAGAGCCGTCGACTTACGGCGCCCTCCTGCTCTCGGGCTGCCTCGGCCTGCTCGGCTGGCGCCGTCTTCGGGCCAGGAAAAAAACTGCCGCCTGATCCCGGCGACGATTAGTCGCCGGAAGCACCGCCGCATCCGCCCCAGGCGGAGCTTGCCGGCGGTGTGAGCCCCTGAGCCGGCCAATAAGCACGCCGCGCCCCTCGATTAGGCTCACTGTACGCCTGGCAAGGGATGCACTAAAAACTCGCGGATGGGAGCCACGGTTGCCAAAGAGACTGCGGTTCGCAGTTCCTTTCCTGGCTTCGTCGGGCCCTGCCCGCGCAGCAACCCTCCGCTTCCTTACTCTATGATCGCCAAAAAACCGCTCCAGTGGGCCACCGCTGTACTTCTGGTGGCCCTCGCCCCCGCGCTTCGCGCCAGCGAAGCTGATATTAACATACCGGACCTCACCAAGGTCAGTTTCGATGGCTTGGGAGGCATGAGCGGCATAACCCTCATGTACCTCGGCATCCTGTTTTGCTTCATCGGCGCGGTCTTCGGGCTGATGCAGTACCAGCAGACCAAGGCACTGCCCGTGCACGTCTCGATGAAGAACGTGTCGAACACCATCTGGGAGACCTGCAAGACCTACCTCTTCACCCAGGGCAAGTTCCTCGCCATCCTCTGGCTCCTCATCGCCGGATGCATGATCTACTACTTCGGCTTCCTATCCCACATGAGTGTGGTGCACGTGGTGGTCATCCTCCTGGCCTCGGTGCTCGG
>CAZFHG010000246.1:0-5186 GCA_964518665.1 uncultured Opitutaceae bacterium
GTGGAGGTGAGGTCCTCGGTCAGCTGCATCATGTTCTGGTTGGCCTTCAGGTCGGGATACTGCTCGGCAACCACCATCAGGCGAGAGAGGGCGCCCCCGAGGCCCGCCTCGGCGGAGAGGAGGCCCTTCACGGCGTTGCCGTCGGCGGGATTGGCGGCAGCCGACTGGGAGGCGGCGAACGCGATGTTGCGGGCCTTGATGACGGCTTCGAGGGTGGAACTCTCATGCTTCAGGTAGCCCTTGGCGACTTCCACGAGATTGGGGATGAGATCGTAGCGTCGCTTGAGCTGCACATCGATTTGGGCGAAGGCGTTCTTGAAGCGGTTGCGGAGGGCGACGAGGGAGTTGTAGATGCCGACAACCCAGAGGGCGAGGATGACGATAACGGCGAGCAGAACGCCGAGGATTACGAGAGCAGTCATGGGAGGAAGAGTTGGATTGGACTGACGCCGCGACACTAGTCGGGGAACCTTTCACGGCGAGCGGGAACTGTTTATAACGCGATTGATTGTTTCGACCCGTCGAAGCAAGTTGGCCGCGTGCGCATGCGTGTAATCCTGCTCCTCATCCTCACTGCGACTTTCATGCGGGCGCAGGAGCCGTTGCATACCCCCGCGCCGCTGATCACGGTCCCGGGCCTGGCGCCGGCCTCGGACGGCAGCAACCTCCTCACGCTCGCCGCGGCCCAGCGGGCGCAGGAGCTGGGATTTCCGTCGGCGGCGACCGTCCTTTACCAGGAACTGCTCGCCCAACCGGGCGGTGAACGGAACAAGATCACCCTCGCGCTGACCACGGCACTGCTCGACGAGGGCAGGATCGAGGAAGCGGCCGCGGCCATGCAGGTCTATATGGGTTTGCGCGGACCGGCGTGGCAGTTGCGGGCCGCCCTGATCGCCGTCCAGCAGCGCAAGACGGCCGAGGCCAGGGCCGCGGCGGCCAGCCTCAAGCCCGAGGATCTCCCGCCCGAGGACCGCGGGTGGTATCATTTTCTGCAGGGTCTGCTGGCGGATGCCGAGGGCGACCTGGGCCGCGCGCGCGGACACTACGAGCAGGCTCTGGCGGCAGCCTCGTCTGAGGCGGCCCGGGCGCGGTTCATGCTTGCGCGCGAACAGGCGCGGCTGCGGGGCGGCCCGGTGGATGCCACGCTGGTCGAGGAAGCCCGGCGCAACATGGAGCGGCTGCAGGGGCGGAAGGCCGGCTACGGCTTTGCCCGCACCTATGCCACCATGCTCGATGCCCTCGGCCGCAAGGGCGAGGCGGTGGCCGAGTTGCAGCGCCAGTTGCTCGGACTGCCGTCGGAGGAGCGCGCCGAGGCCGATGATTTCCGGCTGCTGCTCGGATTGATTTCCGGGGCCGAGAGCGGGACCGGGCGCAGCGCCCTCCAGCAGTTGCTGGCCACGGGCGACGACCGCGACAAGCAGCGCATCGCGCTGCAGGCGCTGGCGCAGGCTTCCACCCGCGATCCGGGTCGCGCCCTGTTCCGCCGTGATCTGGACCTGTTGATCGGGACGGCGGAGCCGCATCCAATCCTGGAGGATCTGCTCATCATCCGGGCGGAGGTGGCGCTGGCCGAGAAGGACTATCAGCGCGCGGAGAAGGATGCGCGCGACCTGCTGGAGAAATTTCCCGGTTCCAGGCTCAAAGCCCATGCCCTCGGCGTGCTCACGACCTCGGCCTGGGAGCAAAGGCGCTACCGCAGCGCGGCGGATCAGGCGGGCAAGGCCGCGGCCGAACTGCCGGTGGGGCCCACCCGCGCCGCCTTGGGCGTGCTGGTGGCCGAGGCCTGGTTTCGCGCACGGGACTACCGCAGTGCAGCCGAAGCCTACGGGGCGGCCCTCGATGAGGTGCCCGAGGGCGTGGCGCCGGGCGGCCTGATGTTTCAGCGGGTGCTGGCGGAAATCCTGGCCGGGCGGCTTGACGTTGCCCAGACCCAGCTCGACGCGCTGGCCTCAAATCCGGCGTTTGACGCGGTCAATCGCTGGCAGGCGGAATGGAACCTGGCGCGGGCGCTGCAAGTGGCCGGCCAGACGGCGGCGGCGTATGCCCGCGTCAACCGGCTGCTCGCCGGAGTCACCGGGGCCACGCAATTGCCGACCGAACTCAAGGCCCGCATGGCCTGGTTGCAGGCGCGGTTGTCGTTCGAGGCGGGACAGGCGGAGCAGACCTTGCGCCTGGCCGATGCGCTGGCCACGTCGCTTGACGGCGTGAGTGCCGAGCTGCGGACGGCGATCGCGAGCTCGGGCGAGTTGCTGAAGGCGGAGGCGAATTTCTCCCTCGGGCGGCGGGAGCCGGCGCTGGGGCTGCTGAAAAAACTGCGCGACGATTATCCCAAGTCGGATGCGGCGGTGTATTCGTACATTGTCGAGGCGGATTATTACGCGAAGCTGGATCAGGCGGTGGAGGCCCAGCGCTTGTACACCAAGCTGGCGGATGAATTCCGCGGCAATGCCTATGCGCCCTACGCGCTGTATCAGGCGGCGCTGCAGGCCGAACGCAGGGGGCAGGACGTCAATTTCGAGGAGGCGAACAAGCTGATCGAGGACATGGTGAAGAATTACCCGCAGAGCGACCTCGTGTTTTTTGCGCGGCTGAAACAGGGCGACCTGCTCCGCAAGCTGAACCAATTCCCCCAGGCCCAGCAGGTTTACGAGTCGCTGGTGAACAATTTCGCCCAGCATCAGGGCGTTGTGCTGGCCCAGCTTGCGCTGGCCGAATGCCACAACGCCCAATCACTGCGCGACATCAGCCACGCGGAGCGGGCGCTGACTTTGTTCGAGCAATTGCGGGACCGGGTGGATGCACCGGTGGATGCGCGCGTGGAAGCGGGCTTCAACCTCGGCTATCTTCTGGTGAAGCGCGGCCAGCCCGGCCGGGCCGAGGCGGTGTGGTGGCGCGATGTAGTGACGGCCTTCCTGCTGGATGAGGACCAGGCCGCCCTGCTGGGCCCCAAGGGTCGCTACTGGATGGCCCGCACTTTGCTGGAACTCGGCGGACTGTATGAGCAGCAGACCAAGCTCGATCAGGCGCGGGACGCCTGGAACCTCATTCTGACCCAAAGGCTGCCGGGTGCCACGCTCGCGAAGTCGCGGCTCGGTCGCTTCACCGCCGGGGAGGCCAAGCCCTGATGAACGTGTTTCCACATGGAAGTTTGCCTAAACCCGCGCCTGCCGTCTAAACCCTATTCCGATGTCCGTCTTTGACTTCAGTCTCTTTGCCCAGGGCGGTCCAATGATGTGGGTGCTCCTCGCGATGGGCATCATCGCGCTCATGCTCTTTGTCGAGCGGGCGCTGTTCCTCCATCGCGGCCAGATCCAGTCCACGGAGTTCATTGGCGGCATCAAGAACATCCTCTCGAAGCGGCGCATCGTGGAGGCGCTCACCGTGTGCGAAGAGACGCCGGGTCCGGTCGCGACGGTGGTGAAGGCGGCGTTGCTGCATGCCGATGACGATGCTGACAAAATGCGCTTCTATGTGCAGGAGGCGGCGGTGGTGGAGATTCCCGCCCTTGAGCGTCGCTTGGGTTCGCTCGCCGCCATCGCGCAGGTGGCGCCCTTGGTCGGCCTGCTCGGCACGGTCCTCGGCATGGCGACCACGTTCCTCGCCTTTGAGCGGGACTACATGCCGGCAAGTGCGCTGGCGAACGGCATGTGGCAGGCGCTCCTCAGCACCGCCGGCAGCCTGATGCTCGCGATCCCGGCGCATCTGGCGCACCATTTTCTCAGCGGCCGCGTCCGGTCGATTGTCCGCGACGTCGAGTGGGCGGGAAATGAGATCATGAAATACCTGCTCACGGAATATCGTGCGCCCGCCGCCGGCGCCCCGGAGGCCAAGAACCATGATCACGCGTCCGCTTGACCTGGCTTCAAAGCTGCGGCCGCCACCGCGCAACTTTGATTTCGTGTTTCTGGTCAACGGCGGGCTGATCGTGATGTTTTTCATGCTCTTCGGCTCGCGCTTCGTGCTGGCGCCGGGCCTGGGGGTGGATTTCATCATGCCCGAGATGCCCGGAGCGCTGGCGGGGGCGGCGCGTACGACCCATGTGATCAGCGTCATCCGTCCCGGCCTGATTTTTGTCGATGACGGCGCCATCAATTTCGAGCAGTTGCGCGAATGGCTCAAAACGCACGCCAAGGAGGCCAAGCAACCTTCGTTGTTGGTCCGGGCCAGCGCCAGCCAGGTGCCGGTCACCGATCTCACTGACATTGCCAGTGCGGCGCATGCGGCGGGCTTTATCCGGGTGGTGGTGGGGGCCTTGGAACCCGGGCAGGCGCCGGCCAGGGACGGCCAGCCATGAGAGCAGACGCGGGCAGGGGGGATCGCCGGTCCTGGGCGGCAGCCGCGCTGATTGCAGCCGTGATGGTTGCCGGGCTGGTGCTGCTGTTTCGCGGTCATGAAAGGCCAATTGATCCCAAGGAAAGCCCAAAAATTGAGTCCGGAGTTTCCATGGGTTTGACCCGGCTGGATCCTGCTGCTGGCGACGCGCTGCTGGTCGAGGAAGCCACCCTGTTTGACCCGACGCCCCTGTTCCTGCCGACGGAATGGAATGTTTCACACAATACATTGCCAGTGAATATCATGAGGGATATTGGCCGGGCCTTTGAGGACTATCCGCCGAGGCTTGGATTCAATGAGGTTGGCCTGGGACTGGATTTTCCGGCGACCGTGGAGGTTCCTGCCAAGGTGACCGAAGTGTTGCCCATGTTGGGGCGACAGCAGCCGTACTCAGGTGTGGGCCGAACGGATCCTGTCATTTCCCCCCTGCCCACCAGGGGTGCGCAGGTGGAGGTTATTTCCGCCAAAGACGGCAGTCAGGCCCTGAGTCTGGTCGTTCCGGTGGAGCAACTGGACCGGAATGTCTGGCAGCCCATCGAATTCCTGCTGGCGGTGGATGCGGCCGGCCTGATCGGACCGCCGGTCCTCATGGCCCAGTCCAGCGACGAGCTATCGAACAGGTTTTTTCAGGATTTGCTGGTAAAGGGCCTGCGTTTGGGTGAGCGTCTGCCCCCTGGAGTTTACCAAGTTTGCGTCGGGCCGTAGTTATTTCGGACAAATGCGCAAATTTGCAGTTGACGGGGAAAAATGCGCCCTTCACTTTCTCACCTCTTTCCCGTTTTTTGGCACTCCCTTGGTCTGCCCAGATAGCTCAGTTGGCAGAGCACGTCCTTGGTAAGGACGAGGTCGCCGGT
>CAZFHG010000247.1:0-5157 GCA_964518665.1 uncultured Opitutaceae bacterium
CCAGCCTTTTGCCCGCGAACGCCAGCTTTATCTGGGGATGGAGGGGCCGGCGCGGCTGGCCGTCGAGGGCGACGTTGAAAAAACCCGACGGCTGGCGAAAAATCTCGTGGGCAATGCCCTCAAATACACCCCGAGCGGCGGAGTCGACGTGACGTGGGGTGAAGAAAAGGAAACCTGGTGGCTGATGGTCAAGGATACAGGCCCCGGGATGTTATCAGGGCCGGGCACGCCGCTCGTGACCGGCCTGCAGGAAGCCACAGCCAGCGCCAAGGAGTCGGACGACAAGGCCACCGCCGGCCAGGGCGAAGCCTCGCACGTGCTGCCGGCGCCGTGGGATGCCGCGTCCGCGACGGCGCCTTCCCGCCACCAACCCGGCGAAGGCATCGGTCTTTCCATTGTGAAACGCCTGTGCGAGCTGCTCGATGCCAGCATCGAGATCGCCAGCTCCGCGGAAACGGGCACCACCTTCCGCGTCGTTTTCCCACTCGCTATCGGCATTCGTCAAAACCTCCATAACCCCAGTGCAGCGTCCCGAAAATGAGGGAAATACACGCTAGACTGTCAGCATATCTCCGATTGGGAGAGCCGGCATGAAGGCCGCGGTGCTAAATCGAAAATCACTTGGAGTTTAGCATTTCAACCCGGACATTGTTTAGCACTCCAAAAAACTGTACGCAGGAAAAATTTAGCACCCCTTCGTTCGTGCTAAACGGACTTGTGCACCACCAATTTTCTTTCCGAATCGGAAAGAAAATTGCCCTCCGAAGCCGCGGCGAAAGAGGACATTACGGAACATCCGCCGGTAAGGGTTCACGCGCCTCCCTGCACACCGCCAAGTCGGCCGCCCCTGCCACGATCCTTCAGTGCATCGCCGCGCACACCTCACGCACCAGGCCGCGCAGCCAGCGATGCGCCGGATCGGCCTCCATGCGGGGATGCCAGAGCAGTGATACCGTGAACTCCGGCGTGGCGACCGGCAGCGGGAAACTGTGCAGGCCGGTGCGCAGGTTGCCGGTATGGCGTTCCGGTACGGTGGCAATCAGGTCAGACGTGCGCGCCAGCGCCAGCGCAGTCGCAAAACCGCCGGCAATCGCGACGACGATTTCCCGGGTCAGGCCGACCGACTTCAGGGCCTCATCCATGGGCTCCTTTTCCGGGCCCTGCCGCGAGATGGAGATGTGTCTTCCCGCCGCATAGCGGGCAGGCGTGATCCTGCCCCGGCTCAGCGCGTGCCCTTTGCGCACGACGCCCACATAGCGGTCCCTGAACAAAGCCTGCACCCGCACTTCCGGGCTGGTCGTCTCCTCCACCACGCCGGTTTCCAGGTCAACGGTGCCGTCACGCAGCGGCCGGCTGTCCTTGTCGGCCTTCAGCAGGAAGCGCAAGCGGACATGGGGGGCCACCTCGCCGACCCGGGCGATGAGGGTCGGCCCGAAGTTCTCCACGAAGCCTTCGCTGGTGCGCAGCGTAAAGGTGTGGACCAGCTGCTTGAGGTCCAGCCGCCCGACGGGCTTCAGCACGGCCTCGCCGTCGAGGACGAGCTGCCCCACCCGCTCGCGAAGCTCGAGCGCGCGCGGCGAAGGCACGAGCCCGCGTCCGGCCCGGACCAGCAGCGGATCGCCCGTTGTCTCACGCAGGCGCGCCAGGGCCCGGCTCATCGCCGACGGACTGAGCCGCAGCCGCTGGGCGGCGCGCGCCACGCTGCCTTCGGCCAGCAGCACATCGAGGGTCACCAGCAGGTTGAGATCGGGTCTAGCCATGCGCCCACCATGCGCTGACATGGCGTCTAACGCACGTATAAAGTGCAATCACTGCGTCTTCCGCCATGTCACTTTTCAGGCTAGGATGCCGCCATGATCAAGTCCGACATCGCAGAATGGGAAACGGTCTCCCCCGCCGTAGCGGCACGCACACCCTCAGTCCGGGGGGCGCTCGCGGCTCTCTCCTTGTCCATGCTGCTGTCCTCGCTTGGCACAAGCATCGCCAATGTGGCCTTGCCGACGTTGACCCAGGCCTACGGTGCTTCCTTCCAGGCCATCCAGTGGGTCGTCCTCGCCTACCTGCTCGCCATCACCACCCTGATCGTCGGCTTCGGACGGCTCGGCGACATCGTGGGACGCCGCCGGCTGCTTCTGGCCGGGATCACCCTCTACACGGCGGCATCCGTGCTTTGCGGCATTGCACCCCCGCTCTGGCTGCTGATCAGCGCACGGCTGCTGCAGGGACTCGGCGCCTCCATCATGATGGCACTGACCATGGCCTTCATCGGCGAAACGGTGCCAAAGGCGCGAACCGGCAGTGCCATGGGGCTCCTCGGCACGATGTCCGCGATTGGCACCACGCTGGGTCCGTCACTGGGGGGCCTTCTGATTTCCGGGCCGGGTTGGCGGTCCATCTTCCTTCTCAATGTGCCGCTGGGCCTCCTGGCCTTCCTGCTCGCCCGCCGGTATTTGCCGCAGGATCGCCGCACACTGCGGCGCGACGCGGCCGGGTTTGATTTTGTTGGCACCCTGCTGCTGGCCCTGACACTCGCAGCCTATGCCCTCGCCATGACGCTTGGACGGGGCCGTTTCGGGGTGCTCAATCTGGCCATGTTGTCGGGTGCCGCCGCTGGCCTCGGGCTCTTCGTGCTGGCCGAGACGAAAATTACCTCGCCCCTGATCCGGCTGGCCGTGTTCCGGGATCCCCACCTCAGTGCGAGCCTCGCCATGAGCGCACTGGTCTCAACGGTCATGATGGCGACGCTGGTGGTCGGTCCGTTTTACCTCTCCCGTGCGCTCGGATTGGAGGCGGCGGCGGTCGGGCTGGCGATGTCCATCGGGCCGCTGGTCGCGGCGCTGACGAGCGCACCGGCGGGTCGGGTGGCCGACCGCTTTGGCGCGAGCCGCATGGCGTTGGCCGGTCTGGCCGGCATGGCGGCCGGCACCCTGCTGCTGTCCTTGCTGCCGGCGACACTGGGACTGGCCGGCTACATTGCGCCCATCGTGATCACCACGGTCAGCTACGCGCTTTTTCAGACGGCCAACAACACCGCCGTCATGGCGGATATTCGTGCTGACCAGCGGGGCGTGATTTCGGGACTGCTCAATCTCTCACGCAACCTCGGGCTCGTGACCGGCGCCTCCGTGATGGGGGCGGTGTTTGCGTTCGCTGCGGCGACGACGGACATCGCTTCCGCCAGCCCCGGGGCCGTGGACGCCGGCATGCGGATCACTTTCGCCGTCGCGACCGTTCTGATAGTCGTTGCGCTCACCCTCGCGGTTGGAAGCCGTTCGATTCAACTCGCTGGTTTCGCTCTCCGCAGGGCACAGCGCAATTTCAGCTTCGGTAAGCTAGCGCGCGGGCGCACGTCCGATCCGCGCCTGCAAGCGGGCTGGCCTATTGCTGGTCGAAGGGAACTGTAAGAGCGGCTTTATGCCGCGATTGAGTACGTAACATCGCGGCATAAAGCCGCCCCTACACTCAAGCCACCGTCAGCAGACCCAAACCGCGGTGATCAAACCTCGCTGTCCGTGCTGACCATGCGTGCGAAGATCATCTTGCCGCCGGACGTGGGCAGCACGCTGGTGACTTCGGCATCCACTTGGCGGCCGAGGTGACTGCGACCGTCCACGACGACGACCATCGAGCCGTCTTCCAGATAACCGACGGCCTGACCCTCTTCCTTGCCGGGCCGGCTGAGTTCGATGCTGACCACCTCGCCGAGGGCGAGTTCGGGCCGGAGGGACTTGGCGAGCTGGTTGAGGTTCAGGCATTGCACGCCCTGAAACTCGGCCATCTTCGTGAGATTGTAATCGGTCGTCAGCAGCTTCGCGCGCATGGACTGGGCCAGGAAGACCAGCTTCGCATCCACGTCCTGCCGGCGGCTGACCTGGCTTTCGGGCGTGCGGATATCGAGGTGCTTGATGCGCCGGAGCTCATTGAGCACTTCCATGCCGCGCCGGCCGCGCGCCTGCTTGATCGGATCGGACGAGGCCGCCACGGCCTGCAGCTCCTTCAGCACAAAACTCGGGATCACCAGCCCGGAGCTGAAAAAGCCCGTCTCGCAGACCCGGGCGATGCGTCCGTCGATGAGCACGCTGGTGTCCACCACGACCAAAGGTACATCCACCTCATGCGGCACGAAACGCACGTAGGGGATGACGAGATTGAACTCATCCTTGCCGCGCAGGGCGATGACCGCGCAGAGGTAGGTGCACGAGAGAAACAGCGCCAACCGTGCGATGAAGATGTTTTGCTCATCCCCGCGGTCGAACAGCGGCGAAGTCCCGACCAGGTAGGAAATCAATGCACCCACCGCCAGGCCGAAGGTCACCGCCGATAGCCCGCGCAGGGAAAAACCCTTGAGCAGAATATCCACCAGCACGACCAGGGCGCCGATGGAGAGCCCGACAAAGCTGGCCAGCAGGCGGTGGTCATCCCAATCGGTCACGCTGTAGCAGACGAGCCAGCCGCCCAGCATGCAGAGCAACATGAACGCAAGGCGGATGGCTGGCAGGGTTTTGTTCATGGCAAGGGGTTAACGAATGGCCAGATACAACAAAATTGGTCCGGCAATAAAGACAATCATGAGCAGATAAATCAAGCGGACGGCCCGGCGGGCTTTTGTCTTTTCAGCCTCGGATTCGTTCATCTTAGTGACCGGCACTGCACCGCACCTCCCCATTGATGACAACGCAATACTGGCTGGTTAAATCCGAACCTGAGGCCTACTCGTGGGCCGACCTCGCACGCGACGGGCGCACCGCCTGGACCGGCGTGCGCAACTATCAGGCCCGGATCCACCTGAACGCGATGCGCCGCGGCGACTGCGTGCTGTTTTATGAGAGTGTGACGACCAAGGCGGTCGTTGGTCTCGCCGAGGTGACCAAGCGCGCCTTTCCCGATGCGACCGCGGACGAACCCGGCTGGGTGGCGGTGGAGCTCAAGTGCGTCCGCGCCCTGCCCAAACCCGTCACGCTGGCCGCCATCAAGGCCACTCCGGCGCTCGCGAACATCGCATTGCTGCGGCAGAGCCGCCTGTCCGTGATGTCGCTGCGACCTGAAGAGTTCGCCGCCATCATGAAGCTCTCCGCGTAGTGCCGGACTTCAGCCGGCACTGGTTCGGGAGAACTGCACCCCTGCCGCCACGTCCCCAGCGCGGGCTGAAGCTCCGCG
>CAZFHG010000248.1:0-5152 GCA_964518665.1 uncultured Opitutaceae bacterium
GTGGTAAGCGCCAACCGGATCGACCGGCTCCGCCTGCTGTTCGGCGCGGATTTCTGACGATGCCCACCGGCTGGAGACCGCTTATTCGAATTCGACCGGCGTCTGCGCCTCGATCTCCTCGATCGTCGTCAGGCCCAGCAGGGCTTTTTTTAATCCGTCGTAGCGCAGAGGGCGGTAGCCGATTTTCCGTGCTTCACTCAGGATATCCTTCGGGTTGGCGCGGGCAACGATCATGGCTCGGATTTCCCGGTTAACCACAAAGAGTTCATGGAAGCCAACGCGTCCTTTGAACCCCGTGCCATTGCACACGTGGCAACCACGCCCGCGATAAAAGGAGACCGGCGGCATGTCGTCATCGTTGAAATACCGCCGTAGCAGTTCCTCGGCGGGCCGGTAGGATTCCTTGCAGTGCTCACAAATTCGCGGCACCAAGCGCTGACCCAGCACGCCGATGACCGACGGGGCGATAATGTAGGGATCGACCCCAATCTCCATCAGGCGCACGATGGCGTCCGGTGCGCTATTGGTATGCAGGGTGGCCAGCACCAGGTGCCCGGTCATCGCCGCCTCAACCGCGATCTTCGCCGTCTCCGCATCGCGGATTTCGCCCACCAGCAGGATGTCCGGATCCTGCCGGAGCAGCGACCGCAGCATGGTGGAGAACTGCAGGTTGATGCCAGCCTGCACCTGGGATTGCGTGATGCCGTCCAGCCTCAACTCGATGGGATCCTCGATAGTGGAGATATTCACCCCAGTCTGGTTCAGCTCGCTCAGTGTGGCATACAGAGTGGTGGTCTTGCCGGATCCGGTCGGGCCGGTGACGAAGAAAATGCCCGCCGGGCTCTGCATCAGGCGGCGGAAAGGCACCAATATGGACTGCGAGATCATCATGAGGTCCAAACTCAGTTGCGAACTCTTACCGGCGCTGCCGAGAAGGCGGATGACAGCCTTTTCGCCGTATTGTGTCGGCAGGCTGGAAAAACGGAAATCCAGCTGGTTGGTCCCCAGAGCCATCGAGAACCGGCCATCCGCCGGCTGGCGGGACTCGGAAATGTTCAACTGGCATAGAATCTTCAGCCGGGTGACGAGTGAGGCATGAAGCTTGTGTGGATAGGCCAGCACTTCGCGCAGGGTGCCGTCGATCCGATAACGCACCCTGCCATCCCCATCCCTGGGCTCGATGTGGATGTCGCTGGCTGTCTGCCGGAGGGCGAAGTAGATCAGGGCGTCGAGAAAGGCGACAGTCTCATTGGTCTCCGCCAACTGCGCGAGTTGCCGGCCGCCCGTGCTGAGGTCCACGCCAGCGGCGAAAAGCTGTTGTCCTTCGGCCCGGCTGAGGGACTGCTCCACGGTCAGTTCCGTGCTGTAATGCACGCGGATCAAGTCGGCAATGTCACTCGGGAAGGCAAATCCCAGGCTCACGGGCAACTTAATGATTTTGCTGAGCCGGTTCACCAAAGCCTGATCTTCCGGATGGGCCATGACCACGGTCACGACATCACCCATGCGGTACAGGGGCAACGCAACGGCCTTATTGGCAATATCCACCGATAAAAGCCCGACGGCTTCGTCGGTGATCACACTGGTGAACGGATCCACGTAGGCGACATTGACCAGCTTCGCCCAATGGCGGCCAATCTCATGCTTGTTGACGAAACCGCCCTGCACCAGGGCTTCGACCAGGCCCAGCGGACTGGAGACGGTCAACGCGAGGGCATCCAGATCGCAGGCGTGGGTGAAGGAGCGCAGGCCGCGGATACCGGCCAGAAAGTCAGCGTCAAGTGCGGGGGCCACGGGATTTGTGGGGTTTGGTTTCAAACATCTGACTGATGTCAGCCTGCCGCAGTTTCTCGGCTCCAAAAGCGCCGGCTTTCCGTTCGTCTTCAACCTCGCCGAGCAAATCCCGGAGTGAATATCTCACCTCCTGCTTTTGCCAGCGTTGGGCTGTAGCCTTCTTGTCGTCTGAAGCCTTCATGAAAGTTACGCGGCGGTTGGCTCCCTACCGCCCCAGATCTGGGCGACTAGTTCCTGCAGGACCCTGGCGAGATCGTCGTAGGGCATATCCTTGAGAATATAGCCCTTGGCTCCCAGCGCGCGGGCCTCCTCCACGGAGCGACGTACATTTACAGTCGTCAGCATCACGACGACCGCCTGGGGATCGAGCTGGCGCAGCTGCCGCAGGATTTCGAAACCTGTTTCACCCACCATGTTGATATCGAGGAGAACAAGGTCCGGCCGGGCACTGGTGTAGTGCGCCAGCGCCTCGGTGCTGTCGGCGGCTTTGAGGACCTGGGGAGCGTTCAGGCTGCTTTGCACCAACAGCGAAATGTAATCCCGCACATGCGGCTCATCGTCGACGATCAGGACCTTTTCGGGCTTGGGCATGTGGAAATGAGTAAATATTGGATAGGTCACAAGTCCACCAAGGCGAGCTGGAATGTACAACTTAGGCGACCGGTGGCTGCAAGGGCAGCTTCAGCCAGAAACGGGCGCCCCGGCCCGGCCCGCTTTCGCATCCCACGCGACCGTGGTGCAATTCGACAATGGTTTTCACAATGGACAAACCCAGTCCGGTCGAAGTTTCCCCGCCCGTCGGCCGGGCACTCAATTTCTTGAATTTTTGGAATAGCTGGGACTGGTCCTCGACAGTAAGGCCGGGGCCCTCGTCCTGCACTTCCAGTTCAATCTCGGCCGTAGCCTGGTTGGCTTTTAGCCGGACGCTTACGCGGCGGCCCGGAGGCGAGTACTTGATGGCGTTGCTCACGTAATTGTCGAAAGCCTCGTGCAGCAGTTTCTTGTCAGCTGTGACTGGCACGTGCGCTTCCGTTACGACCTCCAAGCTGATCCGCTTTCTGACTGCCGAAGGACGGTTGAACTGGATTATGTCCGCCAGCAGTTTCACCGCATCGAATGGCGCGGCCTGCACGGAAAGGCCGCCATATTCGATGCCTTCGTTCAACAACAGGCTGCGCACGATGTCGGACATGTGCTTCGCCGCAGAGTGAATGCTTTCCAGCGCCTCGATATCCTGCCGGGTACCCGACTGCTCCGGGGTCGTCCGCTTCTGCTGGAGCAGCAGGCCGGACATCCCGGCAATTGCGCTTAGCGGATTCTTCAGGTCGTGAGAGGCGATCGCCAGCAGTTCGCTCTTGGCCTGGCTGGCCTGATCAGCCTTGTCCCGCTGTACCCGCATCTCCGCCTCGGCGCGCTCCACCTGCTTGAGATGCACGAAGGTCTGACGTCGCATCTCGGCCATTACGCTCGCCACCAGCATACTGACCACAAAGGCCAGACCCAGCGTAACCAGCCCGGTGACCCGCACTTCGTTGATCCGTTCGCGATAGCTGTCGAGGGCATAGTCCACGCCGATATAGCCGACGAACTGTCCCGCCTGATTTTGCAACGGCGCCCGCGACTCGATGTATTCGCCATGGCTGTCCGCATAAATACCGTCCAAGACCAGCGCCGCGCCACTGCGCAGGACAGGCATGGACCTGCTGCCCGCCTCCGTCGGTGGGTCCGTTTCCAAAAAAGACAGGATGTCCTGTTTCCGACCGTATTCGGTCTGTTGGCTGCGAATGCGCTCATCCGTGGAGGTCTCCAGCAGAAACAACTGCCGGCCATCCGCGGCCACACGCGTGGTCCACAAGTATTGGATGCTGGGATGCGATAAATGGAACTGAACAAGCGGACTCAGGACGCGTCGATACTCCGCTGACCCCAACTGCTCCGGCCGGACCAGCTGCTCGTGCAGCTCCACATCCACCAGCCCAGCGGCGGCCATGGCAAGTTCGCGGACATAAATTCGGGTATCAGATTCCCGGTGCCAGACCGCTTGGAGATACAGATAACTCGTGACCAGGCAGGAACCGCCGAAAATCAAGATGAAAACGAATAGCGCGAGCCTCCACGGGCTGAATCCGGACAGTTGTTTGGACAGAGACATGAGGGCGAATCCGATGCCTGTCTACGATGGTGACCGGCTCGCCAAGCGTGGTTCAGCCCACACGGGTATCAAGTTGTTTCAGTGGAGCGCCGATAAATCGCGCTCGACTGGTCTTCAGCACGGCAGCTAGCTTGGCCCGCGAATTCCCTCCCATGAACCTCGCGCAACGCATCGTGATTTGGCTGGGCTGCAACGCGTTCATCGCCGTGTGGCTGTTGCCTCCAACCTATGTCATTCATGCCGACGGCTCCCGGCTTGAATCCAACTGGCAATACCTCTGGGAAGTGCCGCTGGAGTGGTCGGTCAGTGTGCCGCTGACAGCCCTGCGTCTCGCGAGCATTATCATTCTCACTGCCGGATTCTTTCTAGTCTTCCGCACCAATCCTAACAGGGGGGGCAATCCGTGAAACTCCCCTGCCTCTCCCCTCGCCAGCGTGCATTCACCCTGGTTGAGATCATGATTGTGGTTCTGGTGGTTGCGATCCTTACCGGACTGGCCGGCGTGGTCATCGGTAGAATTAAGAACCGAGCCGCTCGGTCCCTGCTCGAAAACAACCTGCGCCAGCTCTACCAAGCCAAGGAATTTTTCTTCGCCGAAACCGGACGCACCGAGCCTGTCGGCATCAAGACGCTGGTGCAGGATGGATATGTCTCCGAAGCGAACTACGGCCGCCTCTATAAGGGCGGATCTTTGGAAAACAAAATGGGCTGGCACTATGGGCGTCGTTTTGTGGTGGGTGAACCAGCCTACGCATTCCAAGGCGAAAAGCAGCGCGGTCAGGCTCCCACCAAGGAGGTAATTTACTATCCGGGTCCGCCGAGTTCACCACAGGTCCTCTTTACTGATGCCAACCCGGGCCAGACCACACCCATCATAAGCACGCAGGCGAAGCCGGAACCAGTGGTCACCGTCCAAACCGTCGTCCCGCAATCGAACACGCAGACACCCGATATCCCAGTGACGTCTGGCACTACATCCTCTGCAGGATCCAACCAGCCTCCCGCCCAGTCATCGGCCAACCAAGGCGGCAGCGGCACCCCGTCGAATCAGAACCAAGGCAACCAGCATTCGGGAGCAGGGCCGGGCAAATGACGAAATCCGATTTTCCGAATGACGAAACCGGCGGCCGGACCGATGAAAAGCGCCCCATGCCACCTTCACGACTGGATTTCCACCTCGATGCCCGCGCGAGCGGCTCGCGGGCG
>CAZFHG010000249.1:0-5056 GCA_964518665.1 uncultured Opitutaceae bacterium
TCCCCCGCCTCGACTTCGTGTTGGACAAGCCGTTCGTCCGCTGCAGCTACACCGAAGCCGTCGAGATCCTGATCAAGTCCGGCAAGACCTGGGAGCATCCGGTCGCCTGGGGCGACAACCTGCAGTCGGAACACGAGCGCTACCTCACCGAGGAGCACTTCAAGTGCCCGGTCACCGTCTACAACTATCCGCGGGCGATCAAAGCGTTCTACATGCGCCAGACCGACGGCTGCGCGGAGGGTCGCGAGACCGTGGCCGCGATGGACCTGCTGGTGCCCGGCATCGGCGAGATCATCGGCGGCAGCCAGCGCGAGGAGCGCCTCGACAAGCTGCGCGCCGGCATGGCGCTGCACCATCTCGAGGAGAAGAACTACTGGTGGTACCTCGACCTCCGCCGCTACGGCACCGTGCCGCACGCGGGCTTCGGCCTCGGCTTCGAGCGCATGCTCATGTTCGTGACCGGCGTCGCCAACATCCGCGACGTGATTCCCTTCGCCCGCACCCCCGGCACGGCGGAGTTCTGAGGACGAAAGCCGTTTTCGCTCGCGAACATCGCACGGGGCTCACGCGGAGACGCGGAGCTCGCGGAGGCAAGCTGCGCAGATATGACGACGAAAAGCTAACCTGCCAACTACTCCGCGCTCTCCGCGCCTCCGCGTGAGATGATCGTCCTGTCCGTGCCCGCCGGCAGTTACTCCTTCTTCCGCGAACGGCCGCGCTTGGGTTTTTCGTCGCCCGCGTCGTCGTCGCCCTTGTCGGCGTACTTCGAGGCCTTCGCGTTGAGCCAGAGCTGGCCCTTCGCGTTGCGGTTGAACCAGAAGATCTCGCCGGCGTGTTCCACGAAGACGGGTTTCTCGCGGGACTTTTCCGGCACCTTGAGTCCGACGCCCGTGAGCACCGCGATGAATTCCTCCTCGGTCCGGCCGAGTTCGCTCGCCAGCCGGCCGGCTTCACCCGCAAAAGCGCCCGTCTTCCCTTCCTTAAGGAGAATGCGCACGCCGGGGAGAACATGGATGGCTTTCGGTTCCTGACCCGCAACCGGGGCCGGGGCTGCCACATCGGCCAGAGGCGGCGGTACTGCTGCCGGCGTTGCTTCGCCCGAGGCTCCTTCACTTTCGGGTTTCCGCTCTCCGGTTTCCGGTTTTGGCTCGGCTTCCGTGGCGGAGGCAATGGTCTCGCCGACCTGCTTGTCGCGGCCGTTGATCCAGACGCCACCGCGCTGGTCACGATTCAGCCACCACAGCTCATTGCCAAACTCGGCGAAGAGGGGCTTGTCCCCCTGCTGGGCCGGCAGGGCGAGTCCCAGGCTGGCGAATGCCGTCATGAGATCGGCTTCGGTGGTGCGCAGGGCGCGCGCCAGAAAACTGGTGCTGCCGGAACCGCCGGGCCCGCGCCGATTGCGGCGCATGTGCGGACGAATCTTTTCGAGCAATTCCGGACCGGCCGGCAGCGGCACCGGCGTCTTGCCCGCCGGCTTTGCGGCGGGTTTATCCGGCGCCTGCGTCGGGGCCGTCTCTGCAGCCGCCACCTCAGTCAAAGGAGTTTCACTTTCCGGTTTCCGGTTTCCGGTATCCGATTTCTCTGCCGGCTCTTCCGCCGCAACCTTGGTGGCCTGCACCACGCGAAAGACCGGACGCGGCTTCTCCCGGGTGTTGATCCAGAGTTCGCCGCGGCGGTTGATGTTCACCCAGAAAAGATCGCCGTCGTATTCGACGTAAACCGGTTTGGCGTTTTCGTCGCCGGGAATCTGCATCCCGCACTCGACGAGGGCGCCCTTGATATCCTCCTCGGCCAGGCCCCATTTCTTGGCCAGATAGTCGGTGCCCACGGACATGCCGGGGCCGCGCTGGTTGCGGCGCATGTGGGGCTTGAGCGCATCGAAGAACGACGGCAGCTCATCCTCCTCGGACAGCTTGTCCCAGTCGTCCTTTTCCCCCTCGTCCTCGGGTGCGTCGGGCTCGTCATCGCGCGACGTGTCCACGGGCTTGCGAAAGCCGTCATCCGGCGCGGACTGCTCCTCAAGGAAGCTGGGGGCCTTTTCCTCGGCGACCACCGGATTGGTGGCGGCCTTGAACTTGGCCTCGAACTCGGCGCGAAGCTTGTCCGCCTCAGCCTTGGCGGCCGCGGCCGCGGCGTCCTGCAGTGTCCAGTCGCGCTGCGTGGAGCGGCGCGCGAGGCCGGTGAAGGACAGGGCGTTGTCAGGCTGCGGCGTGTAGTGGATGATTTCCCACTCGTCGCGGCCGAGATCGTTCAGAAATTTTTCCAGCAGGGCCGGCGTGGCGAAGCCCCCCTTGCCGCTGGTGATGACCTTGTATTCCCAAAGTGACATAGAAATTGATATTTGAAGACGAACCCAAGCCATCCCAGATGGCGCCCCGCCTGCCGAGCCTTTTCTCTATCTTGGGAACCGCGAAGGGACGCGGGTGAATCGAAGCCTCCCGCACTTACCGAATCTCGCCAAATGGAATGCCGGTGAGGGTTTGAGGTAGGGCAGATCTTTGACCCACCTTTTCAACGTTTATCCGCAGTGCCGCGTGCCCATGGCGGGTCAGAGACCCGCCCTACTTGGCGCCGTCACAGCCGCCAGAAAATGCTCCAGGGCATGGGTCGTGAGCTGGCCGCCGGGACCCCCGGCGTGCGCCTCCAGCGCGTGCGTCGCCCACGGCAGCTCCAGTAACAAATGCGGCACCCCGACCTCGGCGAGGCGCGCGGCCAGCCGCCGGCTGTGCCGCACCCACACGAGGGTATCAATCGTCCCGTGGATGAGCAGCGTGGGGGGCGTGCGTCCGGCCTTCACGAGCAGCTGCCCGCTGGCCGAATCGTAGATGTCCTCGCGCGCTTCCGGCGGACCGCCGAGATACTGCCGCATCAGTTGCAACGAGTTGAGCGCGTCGTCCGGCCGCGAGACCGACCAGGCAAACCGCATGTCGTGCGGCGCATAGAGCGCGACCACCCCGCGCACCGCCGGATCACCCAGGTAACCCACGGCGGTCGCAATCTGGCCGCCGGCCGAACGGCCCAGCAGCACGAGCCTCGTCGGATCAAGACCGAGCTGGCCGGCGTGAGATTTCAACCACGCGAGTGCCGCCAGCAGATCCTCGCGCTGAGCCGGCCACGGGTGCGCCGGAGCCAGCCGGTACGAAACCGCGGCCACGGCATAACCCTGCCGGGCGAGCCAGTGATTCAATCCGGGCAATTGCCGGCGGTCGCCGCTGTCCCAACCCCCGCCGTGAATCACCACGACACAAGCCGCCGGCCCGGAACCCTTGGCCGCGGGGTAGAAGTCCAGCGCCAGCCCGGGCGCAAATTCATGCGTCTGCATCGGACCCGGCATCGCCGCACGGAAGCCCAGTTTGGCGAGGGCAAAGGCCGGACGCGTGACCGGCACCGGACCGAAGGCCGCGGCCAGCCGGGCCGGAAGCTCGCGGCCCTGCTGCCAGGCCTGGGCGGAAGGCTTGAGCAGAAATACGAGCGCCACCGCACACACCCCGAGCGTGATCAGGGTTGCCCCCGGGGCCGACGCATAGCCGGTCAAAGCCGTACATCCGACCGTCAGCGGCACCAAGGCCAGCACATAGCCCAATTCGCCGACAAACACCGCCACCCTCCAGTTGACTGCGGCCGGCACCCGCACCGCCGTGAGCAATGAGGCTGCCAGGGCTAGCAAAGCGCAGCCGGGCAGGATCAATTGGAACAGCATGTCACCAGTACGGCTGAAATTGCCGGTCAGCTGAATCATTTTCTGCGTGTGCTTCCGGTCCGGCCTGTTTCAGTGCGCCCATGCGCCGGCTCGATCAGCTCCTTGCCAACCTCGGTTACTGCAGCCGGAGGGAGGCACGCGCCTGGATCGAAGCCGGGCGCGTGACGGTGGACGGGGCCGTGGTCACGGACTACGGCCACAAGGCCCTGCCCGCGGCGGTGCGCATCGACGGCGAGCCGCCAGACCACCCCGACGGCCTGCTGCTGCTGGTGCACAAGCCCGCCGGCCTGGTGTGTTCCCACGATGAACGCGAGGGACCCAACATCTACTCGCTGCTCCCGCCGCGCTGGCGGCAGCGCAATCCGTTGGTCACGAGCATCGGCCGGCTCGACAAGGACACCACCGGACTGCTGCTCCTGACCGACCAGACCGAACTCGTACACCGGCTCACCTCGCCGAAACACAAGGTGCCGAAGGTTTACCGCGCGACCGTGGACCAGGTCCTGACGCCCGACCTCGTGGCGCTGTTCGCCGCCGGCATGCTGCAGCTCGACGGCGAAAAAGAGCCCTGCCGACCAGCTGAACTCAGGATCATCGCCCCGCGCGAGGCCGAGCTGATCCTCACCGAAGGCAAGTACCACCAGGTCCGCCGCATGATCGCCGCCACCGGCCGCACCGTGCTGAGCCTGCACCGCACCCAATTCGGTCACCTCACTCTCGGCAACCTGGCCCCGGGTCAGTGGCGGGAACTGGAGCTCAGCACCTTCGCCCGGAGCGAAGGTGTAGCGAGTAGCGGGTAGCGAGTAGCGAGCATACCAAGGCCTGCATATTTCTACTCGCTACCCGCTACCCACTACCTGCTACTTCCCCCCATGTACGACTTTCCCCTCACCGGTGCCCAGAAGACCCACCTCCGCGGCCTCGGCCAGCAACTCGCCCCGGCGCTCAAGCTTGGCAAGGGCGGGCTGACCCCGGCGTTTTTCACCGAACTGCAAAAGCAATTGCGGGCCCATGAATTGGTGAAGCTCCGTTTCCTCGGAGCGGAACGCGACGAGCGCGCCGCCTTCTGCGCCCAGATCGCCGATGAGGGTCGCTGCGTGTGGGTGGGCTCCGTGGGCCACACCGCGCTCTTCTACCGCCAGCACCCCGAACCGGCGGGGCGGACGATCAAGCTGCCTTGAGGCTGTGGTACGTAGCGCGGTGCTTCAGCCCGCGCTGAACCCTACGCCGGCATATAGACATTGCCGAGCCAGTGCCTGCTGAAGTCCGGCACTACGATGATACCATCCGGCCGGCGCGGACGGTATGAGTTCAGGACATGGGTGACAGGGCATATTCAGGACATGGGTGACACTC
>CAZFHG010000250.1:0-5022 GCA_964518665.1 uncultured Opitutaceae bacterium
TCCTCTTTGTCATTCTTCGCTGCGCTCAGAATGACAATGGATTGGGTATGGTTAATTGGCATGTGCCAACAAAGCCTGTGGTTTCTGGTGGATCTCAGAATGACAAACCTTGCGCCTTGTCGATAGGTGCCCACGGGCCCTCAAACCCGCACCAGCGGGAAGATCTCCACGTCCACCGGCCTTGCCGCACACACATGCTCCGGCGGGCGACCCGCCGGATCAAATCCCGCCAGGGTCATCATGCGTCCATCCCAGATGGGCACTTCCGCCGACGTGACTTCATAGGGTGCATGCGCCACCTGTCCGGTCCAGAGTACGTCGCGCCGGGCGTCGTGCGCGAACAGCCGGTAGCGCTCCACGAGGAAAAACTCGCGCGACCCGGTTGGCGCCGGCTTCGACTCCCTGCCGGCATGATACAGAAACCGGCTTTCCTGTTCGTCTCCGTGACGCTCGGCGCAGTACTCAACCCCGCCGTCCGCCAGCCGGCGTGCTCGCATCGTCGCATGCTCATAGCGGAGGTGGAAAAATCCGCGGGCGATTTTCACGGCCAGCCATTGATTGCAATCGAGTGAGTAGAACCAGACCCCGGGCCGACCCGCGGCATCGTGCACATAGGTCCGCACGTTGAGCTCGAGGAAATCCGAAAGCATCGGCACCGACGGGCAAATCCGGGGCCGGACCTTTTGCATGAAGAATGGCACCAGTCCAATCCACGCCCGGCCGTCAAACGTGTCCACGGTCAGTCCGTGCGGCAGGGTGCGCTGGACCGTCGCCGCGTCCCAGCTCCAATGCAGAAACAAGAGCTCCGCCCAGCGTTGATGCATGACGGCCCCGCGCGCGGGTCGTACGCGCTCGGCCAGACGCTGCGGTTCGGTCGGGATGGGCACGCCCAAACCTAGCACGACTTAGCGTTTCATCAACCCGTCCAGGCGCGCTTTGACCTCCGGCCATTCCGCCGAGGTGATCGAATACATCACGGTGTCGCGCACAAACCCGTCGGGCATGACCATGTGCTGCCGCAGCACGCCTTCCTTTTTCGCGCCGATGCGTTCGATGGCCGCCTGCGAGCGCAGATTGCGCCCGTCGGTCTTCAACTGCACCCGGTTGCAGCCGAGGGCTTCAAAGGCATGCCGGAGCAGCAATGCCTTGGTCTCCGTATTCACACCTGTGCGCCACACGGCGCGGCCCAGCCAGGTATGCCCGATCTCCAGCCGGCGGTCCGCGGCCACCCAGTCAAAATAGCAGGTGCCGCCGACCGCTTCCTTCCGGGCCTTGTCGAAGATGGCAAACGCCAAGCCCTCTCCGCGCGCCTGCAACCCCTCCATGGCGGATTTCCAAAGGTGAAGCGACTCCAGCGGATCCGGCCGGGCGTGCTTCATGTAAAGCCACAGCTCCCGGTCTGCACCATGTCGCGCCAGTCCCGTCAAATGCCAGGGGGTAAGCGGCTCAAGCCGCACCAGACGGCCGGTGAGGGTGACGGGGATGAGGGACATGGGGTATCAATCTTTCAAAAGTCCGCAGTGGGTAGGGCCCGGTCTCCGGACGGGCCGGCTGGGCATGTGCACGTCAAACCGGCCCGACCTCCGGGCGGACCCTACCTGGCTCGCAGTTCTTACAGCTGAATCTTCGCCGCCTCGGTTTCCATCTGCGTGACCATGGCGTCGAGCTGCTCGACGACCGCTTGCACGGTCTCGCGTTGTGTAAGGTCAACCCCGGCCTTCTGCAGCTGCTTCATCGGGTGGTCGTTGCCACCGCTCTTCAGCAGCGTGAGATAGCGCTCCGTGGCGGCGGCTTTCGACGCAGCGTCACCGGTCGTCATGTCCTTGAACAGCTTGGCCGAGGAGGCGAAGCAGGTCGCATACTGGTAGACGTAATAGGGCGAGTTGAAGAAATGCGGGATGCGCGTCCACGTGAACTTGTAGAGTTCATCCACCGTCGCCGCATCGCCGTAGTAGTCCTTGAGCAACTGCTGGTAGATGCCGCTCAGCACGTCCACCGTGATGGGCTGACCCTGCTCGACGAGCCGATGGGCCTGCAATTCGTAGTCGGCGAACATCACCTGCGTGTAGAAGGTGCCAAGGATCGAATCGACCGCGTGCTGCAGCAGCAAAAAGCGCTCCTTCGGGTCGGTGGTGGTCTCGAGGAGCTTGTTGAGCAGGAAGCGCTCGTTGGTCGTCGAGGCGACTTCGGCCACAAAGATGGTGTAGTCGGCCGTCACGAAGGGCTGGCTGTCGTAGGAGAGCGCCGTGTGCATGGCATGGCCGGCCTCGTGCGCAAAGGTGAAGACCGCATCGAGGGTGTCGTTGTAGTTCAGCAGCAGGTAGGGGCCGACGCCGTAGACGCCCGCGCAATAGGCGCCGCTGCGCTTGCCGTCGTTCTCATACACATCAATCCGGCCGCCGGAGACGAACTGCCGGTATTTCGCCACGTAGTCTTCACCCAGCGGGGTCACCGACGAGATGACGAGATCCTTCGAGGTGTCGTAGGGATAAACCTTCTCGCTCTTGAAGATCGGAATCTGGCCGTCGTAGAGGTGGTAGGATTCCAGCCCCAGCAGCTTCTTGCGCAGCTTGAGGTAACGCTGCAACGGCGCGGTGCCCTTGCGCACCGTCTCCACCAGGTTTGTGACCACAGCGGTCGGGATGTTGTTGCCGTCGAGGGCGGCGTCCAGGGTGGTCGGGTAGTTGCGCGCCTGCGCCGTGAACCAGCCGCGCTGGAGCACGCTGTTGTAGATCGCCGCATACGTGTTGGCGGTGGCGGCATAGGTCTTGAGGTAGGCCTCGAACGCCTTCGCCCGGTCCGCCTGGTTGTAGTTGGTCTGAAGCACCGACTGGTAGGTCCCGGGCGTGAGGGTGATCTCCTTGGCGTCGGAAAGCGTGACCTTCGGGAACTTGATGTCCGAGGTGCTGAGCTCCTGGAAGATCGCCGTGGGCGTCTGGTTGAAACGCGTGGAGAAGGACATCAGGCGCTCGCCCTTCTCGTCGAGCACGTGCGCCTGCTGGCGGTAGTTGTCGAGGATCGAGAACTTGTAGATGCCCAGCGCCGGGGTGGCGGCGATCCATTGCTCCATGGTCGCCTGCGGGATGGTCAGCAGTTCAGGGGTGAACCACGCCGTCGCGGTGCCGAACTTTGCAAACACCGCGCCGACCCGTTGGAACTTGCCCGCGATCTCCTGGTTGCGGGTGTCCACGTCGCGCTGGAGCTGCGGATAACGGAAGACCTTGTATTGCAGCATGCCGATCTCGTCGAAGGACTGGTAGGCCTTCAGCACGGCCTCCGGGCCGTTCTTGAGCGTGCCCTTCAGCGCGGCAAAGGCGTCCATTTTCACTTCCATGTCCTTCATGCCGGCGTCCCACGCGGCCCAGTCGGGATAGATGGAGGAAAATTCCCAGCGGTACTGCTCGGGAATTTCGGCACGGATGCGGGTTTCGGGTTTGGTGTTGGCGGCGGACATGGCAGCCGGCAAAGCTGCCGCCAGCAGCCCAAGGAGCAAGCGGGGATGGTTCATGATGGGCGGAAAGTTGAACAGAAACCTCGCTTGCGTCGAGTCGGCTTAAAAGAATCGTGATCCCATGCGCCTTTCCATGGGCTTCCTGGGGCTTCTCACCTTGCCCGCTGCGTCCGTCTTCGCGGCGCCGGTTCCGCCGGCCGCCGCCGACCGGGAAGCCGCCCTCCGTCTTATCTGCACGGAAGCCCTGGCGCACGGCCAGGCCCATGCCCGGTTGCGCACCCTCGTGGCGGAGCATCCGGGCCGCCTCGCCGGTTCGGCCGCGCTCGAGGGCGCCGTGCGCTGGAGTGAACAGCTCCTGCTCAGCCTGGGCCTCGACCGGGTCTGGAAACAGGACGTCGCCGTGCCGCATTGGGAGCGCGGCGCACCGGAATCGGTTCGCATGATTCCCTCGCCCGGTTCGTCCCGACCCATCGTCAAACTGGCGACGGCCGCCCTGGGCGGCAGCATCGCCACGCCCCCGGATGGGATCAGGGCGGAAGTGGTTGAAGTCCATTCCTTGGCTGAGCTGGCCGGTCTGGGCCGTGACAAAATCGCGGGCCGGATCGTCTTCTTCAACCGGCCGATGGATCCCGCCGAACCGGATCCGGGCAAGGCCTACGGTGCGGCAGTGGATCAGCGCAGCCGCGGCCCCCGCGCCGCCGCGGACTTTGGTGCCGTGGCGGCACTGGTGCGTTCCATGACCCAGTCGTTGAGCGACCTGCCGCATACCGGCAGCACCACTTACCGGGAAGACGGCGGCAACATCCCGGCCCTGGCGCTTTCGACCGTGGCCGCGGATCGCCTGAGCGCCGCGCTCGCGGCCGACCCGCGCACCCAAGCCGAGGTCAAGGTCCACTCCCAATGGCATCCCGACGCGCTGTCGCACAATGTGATCGGCGAAATCCGCGGGACCGAATTCCCCGATGAGATCATCGTCGTGGGCGCACACCTCGATTCCTGGGACATTGATCCCGGCGCCCATGATGATGGCGCCGGCGTCGTGCAGGCCATCGAGGTCATGCGCATTTTTCGGGCCATCGGCTACCAGCCCCGGCACACGCTCCGCTGCGTGCTCTTCACGAACGAGGAAAACGGCCTGCGCGGCGGCAAGGCCTATGCCACCATGGTCCGTGACTCCGGGGAAAAACACGTGTTCGCCGTCGAATCCGACGGCGGCGGCTTTGGCCCGCGCGGGTTCAGCCTAGGACAAAACGACGGCCCGGTGCACGAACGGGCCCGGCGCTGGCTGCCGCTGCTCCAGCCCCTCGGCATCCTGACTTTCACGGAGGGCCGCGGCGGGGCCGACATCGGTCCGCTCCTGCCCCTGGGCGTGCCGCTCGCCAACCTCCTGGTGGATGAACAGCGCTATTTCGACCTCCATCACACCGCGGCCGACACCGCCGACCAGGTGCATCCGCGCGAACTGCACCTCGGCGCCGCCGCACTGGCATCGTTAGTCTGGCTCGTGGATCAGGAGGGCCTGTAAATCACGCGAGCATTACGAAAGTAGCCAACATGCATCGCTCACCTCC
>CAZFHG010000251.1:0-4915 GCA_964518665.1 uncultured Opitutaceae bacterium
CGCCGAGCACGGTGTCGTAGCCCTGCGGCAGCGCCATGATGAAGTCGTGCGCCGCGGCGATCTTGGCCGCGGCGATGATCTGCGCGGACGTGGCCTCGGGGTGGCCGAAGGCGATGTTGGCGCCGATGGTGTTCGAGAACAGGAAGCTCTCCTGGAAAACGAGCCCGATGTTGCGACGCAGGTCGTCCAGGTGCAGCCGGCGCGCGTCGATGCCGTCGATCAGCAGGCAGCCGGCGGTGGGATCGAAGAACCGCGGGATCAGGCTCATGAGTGCGCTCTTGCCCGCGCCGGTGGCCCCGAGGATCGCCACGCACTGGCCGGGTTTCACCTCGAGGTTGATGTCGCGCAGCACCGGCTCGGCCCCGGGTCCGGTGTACGTGAAGGAGACGTGGTCGAAGCGCACGGCACCCTGCAGGCGCGGGCGCCGCACGGCGTTGGGCGCACTCGTCACGTCGATCGGCGCGTCGAGGATCTCAAAGACGCGGCGCGCGCCGATCAGGGACTGCTGCACGCTGTTCACCAGGCCCGCCACGCTGTTCACCTGGCCGGAAAACTGTTCCAACAGGCCGGCGAAGACGATCAGGCCCGTGCCCAGCGGCAACTGGCCCTGCATCACCTGCCAGCCGCCGTAGCCGAGCAGGATGAGCATGTTGACGCGCGTGAGGAGACCCACCACCGGCGAGAACAGACTCACCCGCCAGAAGATGCTCTGCTGCTGCGCGACCACAGCCTGGTTGGCGGTGTCGAACTTCGCCCGGTCCTCGGCCTCGCGGCCGAACCCCTTCGTGACTGCGATGCCCTGGATGCTTTCGGCCAGCACCTGCACCATCTTTTCAAACAGGGTGCGGTTGTGCGCGTAATCCGGCTGGATCTTTCGCGAGAACCACATGGACATCAGCGCGAGCAGCGGCGTCGTCGCGAGACAGGCCAGCGTCAGGCCCGGGCTGAGGCTGGCCATGTAGGTCACGTACACCGTGAGGGAGATGACCATGATCACGCTCTGGATCAGCACCTGGTCCACGAACATGCGGACCGACTGCACGTCGCCGGTCACGCGGGTGATGATGGAGCCGGTGGTGTTGGCGTCGTAAAACCGGAAGCTCAGCCGCTGCAGCTTGTCGTAAACCTCCGCCCGCAGATCCACGACCAGCTTTTGCTGCACGAGCATGTTGACCGAGACGGCGTAAGTGTAGTTCAGGATCGCGCGGCTCAGCGCGAGCACGAGGATCATGGCGGCCAGCCCGGCCAGCACGTGCAGCGGAGCCCAGCCCTCCGGCGGCAGGAGGTGCAGGGGATTGGCGCCGAGCGGGACGTGCTCGACGATGTGCCGGATGTAATCGATGCCCAGCCCGGTGAAGCTCAGGCCGGCGATGCCCATCGTCAGCAGCACCAGCTGGACCCCGAGCACCGCGAGACAGTGCAGCCGGTAGCGCCAGGCCAGCAGGAACAGGCGCCGCACCAGCTCCCCGTTGGTGGGAGCCGCCGCAACGGAGGCAGGCACGGATGTGGACATGCGAAAGGCCACGTTAAATCCCTGCCACCCAAACACACGTATTTTTTTCAACGCCATCGGCCCGGAAAAACTGCGGATGGTGCGCAGGGCTTAGCCGGAACGATGGAGTTGGCGAGTAGGCCGGGAGCTTGCTCCCACTCTCAGCGCGCCAGCACGCTGGCGGCCTACCGAAAGCACCTCGTTGAACGCTCAGCGTTCGGCACTTTCGCCATGTTCATGGAGACGCGACCTCATGGAGCATTACCCAAAGATGGGACGAACGTGCTCGCGACGTGGCGCGGTGCTTCAGCCCGCGCTGGATCACCAGTCAGCGCAGGCTGAAGCACTGCGCTACGTCGGTTGCGGCAGAACCGGGCTTGACATTAGGAAACTTTAAATACCATTTGAGTTTCCTAAGACTTCCATGCCGCGCGCCACCCGCAAATCCATCCCGACCGATCCCGTCGTCCGCGAACGCGTGCTGACCGCCGCCCGGACGCATTTCTTCACCTACGGCTACACCGCGCTGCTCATGGACGAACTCGCGGCGGAGCTCGGCATGAGCAAGAAGACACTCTACGTGCATTTCCCGAGCAAGGATGCGCTGGTGGGTGAGATTCTGCGCGGATTCGTGGCCGAGGTGCGCAGCTCGGCGGACGCACTCTTTGCCGACACTGCATTGAGCTTCACCGTCAAGCTCCGCCGCTTCAGCGAGGCCATGGCCCAGCGCTTTCTGCGGATGAACCCGCACATCTTCCGCGACCTGCAGCGCTCCGCCCCGCACATCTACCGCCAGATCGAGGAACTGCGGCACAAGAACATCCCGCACATCTTCGGACAGATGATGAGGCAGGGCCAGGCGGCCGGCATGGTCCGGGCCGACGTGGATCCGGACTTCGCCATCGAATTCTGGCGGCCTGCCATCCAGAGCCTCCTGCACCCGGACACGCTTGAACGCCTCAAGCTGGGACCGGACCGGGTGTTTGCGCAGGCCATCAATCTCTTTTTCGGCGGACTCCTCTCCCCCGCCGGCCGCAAAGACTATGAAAAACACCTCGCACCCTGATCGCGGCCCGCTGCTCCGGCCGCTCTCCCTACTCGGCGCCAGCCTGGTCCTGGTTCTCCTGCTCGGCGCCTGCGCGCGCGGCAACCGCCCCGCCGCCGGCGACCTCATCCTCTCCGGCAACCTGGAAGTCACCGACGCCCAGCTCGGCTTCAAGGTCGCAGGCCGCGTCAGCGAGCGCCTAGTGGACGAGGGCGGACGCGTCACCGCCGGCCAGCTCGTCGCCCGGCTCGACGACGCCGAACAACAGGACCAGCTCGCGCTGCGCCAGGCCGAACTGGCGGGCGCGGAAGCCCTGCTCGCCGAACTCGAGGCCGGCTCCCGGCCGCAGGAAATCGCCGCCGCGGAGGCGGCCCTGCGCAGCACCGAGGCGGAACGCGATCGCGTCCGCCTGGACCATGCCCGCCTGAAGGAGCTCCGTCAGCGCGAGGTCATCGCCGACCGCGAGTTCGAGGCCGCCCAAGCCCTGCTCAAGGTGGCCGAGGCCCGCGCCAGCGAGTCCGCCGAACGCCTGAAACTGGTGAAGGAGGGTCCGCGGACCGAAACCATTGCCCAGGCCCGCGCCCGCGTCGCGCAGGCCCGCGCGGCCGTCGGCCTCGCTACCACGCAGATAGCCAACACGCGCCTCATGTCGCCGCTCGCCGGCATCGTGCTCTCGCATCAGATCGAGCCCGGTGAATTCGTTGCGCCCGGCACGCCGGTGGTAACCGTGGGCGACACCGCCCGCATGTGGGTGCGCGCCTACGTCAACCAGACCGACCTCGGCCGGGTCCGGCACGGCCAGCAGGTCGTGGTCCGCACCGACTCCTTTCCCGGCAAGGATTTTGCCGGCACCGTGAGCTACATCGCCGCGGAGGCCGAGTTCACCCCCAAGACGGTGCAGACCCCGAAGGAGCGCGTGAAACTCGTGTTCCGCATCAAGGTGGACGTCGCCAATCCCGACGACGCGCTGAAGACCGGCATGCCCGCCGACGTCATCATCCGCTGAGTTTGCTGCCACCGCCCGTTCCCATGTCCATCATCCGCGCCCAGGGACTTCGCCGGAAATTCGGCGCGCTTGTCGCCGTGGACGGCCTCGATCTTGAGGTCGCCCAGGGCGAAATCTTCGGCCTCGTCGGTCCCGATGGCGCGGGCAAGACCACCACGATGCGCATGCTGACAGGCATTTTGCCGCCCACCGCCGGCAGCGCCGAGGTCGCCGGTTGCGACGTCACGAGCCAGGCCGAGCCGCTGAAGGAGCACATCGGCTACATGAGCCAGCGTTTTGGCCTCTACCCGGACCTGACCGTGGCGGAGAACATCGATTTCTACGCCGACATCTACAGTGTGCCGCAAAAGGGCCGGGCGGAGCGGACCGAGCGCCTGCTCGGTTTCAGTAATCTCACGCCGTTCAAGCAGCGGCTGGCCGGCAACCTCTCGGGCGGCATGAAGCAGAAGCTCGGCCTCGCCTGCGCCCTGATCCACACGCCGCGCGTGCTCTTCCTTGACGAACCGACCAACGGCGTCGACCCCGTCTCGCGGCGCGATTTCTGGCGTATTCTTTATCAGCTCGTGCGCGAGGGCGTGACCCTCTTCGTCTCCACGGCCTACCTGGACGAGGCCGAGCGCTGCAACCGGCTCGCGCTGCTGCACGAGGGCCGGCTGGTCGGCCTCGGCACCCCTGACGAGGTGAAGACCCTGATGCCGGGCGCCCTGCTTGAAGTCCGCACTGCCGACCCACGTCAGACCGCGGCCTTGCTGCGCACGCAACTACCCGGGGCCAGCGTCGGCCTCTTCGGCGACCGCGTGCACGTCACCAGTAGCGACGCCCTGGAATCACAAATCCGTGCCATCCTTGCGACCGCCAGCATCGAGGTTGTTTCCCTGCGTCCCATCGAACCCTCCCTAGAGGATGTCTTTGTCGCCATCCTGGCCAGCCACCCAAAGCCATGATCATTGCCGTCATCGTGCTCGTGCTGCTGTCCGCGTTGATCGCGACCGACCCCGACGGGAAGGACGAGGATCTCACCTCATGACCCAACCCATGCCTGCTCCCGTCAATTCCGCCCCGGTTGTGGTCGAGATCCGGGACCTGGAGAAACGCTTCGGCTCCTTCCGGGCCGTGGCCGGCATTTCATTCACGGTGCACCGCGGTGAGATTTTCGGCCTGCTCGGGCCCAACGGCGCCGGCAAATCCACCACCATCCGCATACTCTGCGGCCTCCTGGCGCCCACGGCCGGCACCGGCCGGGTCGCGGGCTTCGACATCGTGCGCGACACCGAGAAGATCAAGACGCGCATCGGCTACATGAGCCAGCGGTTCTCGCTCTACGACGAGCTCACCGTCGAGGAGAACATCGATTTCTACAGCGGCATCTACT
>CAZFHG010000252.1:0-4890 GCA_964518665.1 uncultured Opitutaceae bacterium
AAAAACACGCCCGTGCCCGACGCCACGTCCGCGGACGTGGCGCACCCAGTCGGCGACGCGCTGCTGCACTGAGCAGCGACGATGCAGTCAGCCAGTAGGCAGGGAGCTTGCTCCCGCTGTGCAAGCGCCAGCAAGCTGGCGGCCTACCAGAAACACGATTCGGTTTCGCAAGACTCTGAAGATTAGAAAACTAATGGGTCTCGTTTGGCCTGCGCAGATAAAGATTTGCTGAAGTAGCATCACAAGATGCGCGCAGGATTGGCACTTGAGCATAGGTGAAGGATTTAGGGGTATATCCCCAGTCCACCCCCCGCGATGACCACCCCCCATGGCCGTGCCCTGCGATTGTTGTTATCCCTGCCTATGCTGGCGTCATTTCTGGCGCTCCCGGTGACGGCGGAGGATACCCAGGATGAGTTCACACGCGAGGTCGCACGCTACGAGCTGACGCTGGCCAACCTTGAAGCCTATGGCGCGATGATGGCCGGCCTGGCCGATTGGGCCGAGGCCAAGCCTGCCGAAGCTGCGGCGATGCGCGAACGCTTGCCCAAGGGACCAACCACCTACCAGCAATCCATCGCCCAGGTCGGAGATGAACCGGCCATCGCAGAGCAGCTGAAACAGCACAAGCTGACGCTCCGCGACTTCGTGCTGCTTCCGATGGTTGTGCTCCAGGCCCGGATTGCCGCACTGGGCGAGGCGCAGGGCCGGACCTTTCCCGCCGACCGGATCAACCCCAAGAATCCCGCCCTCGTCCGCGCCCACGAGACCCGCGTCAATGAGATCATGACCACGGTTGCCGCTGATCGGATCCGGGTGTTCGGACGGTGAGCACACTAAGCTCTATCCACGAAATTTATGTGTCACTCATTATGGCTTGGCGCTCTGGCTCTCCTTCACCAAGCGATCCCGAATCCACTGGCCATTTCCCGCCGCCTTTTGCTGTTCCTTGCGTTACTGCATATCAGTGATGATGCATGGGCGCAAGCGACGGTGGAGTGGGTAGTTGGTGGCTCACCGAATTGGGAGATTAATGAGAACTGGAGCACTGGCACTGTGCCCACTTCAACTGACTACATTTCGTTATCTTCCGGGATTTCCCTGAATGGCGCACGGACGGTTGGTCGCGTGGATATTCGGTCCGCGAATATATCCGGGGGTACTCTCGGCATCACTCAAACCGACCCCTTTGGAATTTCGCTGTTCGTCTCTTCAACTACTGAGGGTGCTAGGTTCGATTTGCGAGGAGAGGGGACGACACTCAGCTCGAATGCAAGGGCTGTGATTGGGGCTTTTGATGTTGGCGCATATCATGCGATGGGCCTCGACGCCGGCACTACTTGGTTTCATAATGGACTCATCGAGCTCGGCGCAAACGGTTCAGTGGGACAGCTAAGCTTAAATGCCGGCGCGGTACTTAGCGGGGGCCTTTCCAACGCACCGAATATGGTCGTACACACCCAGCATGGTGATCCCAGAGCACCGGAATTGTCTACCGGCCAGTCAGGAGTGCGGGTCGGTGAATTGTTTGCGCCTCAATCGGCTCCAGCCACTTTGTCGCTCACAGATCTGACCTTGGATGGTTTTATGACTGTCGTTCGCAACTCCACGGTATTTGCGGAAAATATATATATAGATAACGGAGCGCAGATGAATTATGCGTTTGGCATAGGTGGCTATGGCCGTGTGGCCGTAACCAATGCCCTGACCATCGCGGAGAATACATCCGGTCAATTCGGGACCTACGATATGGAGGCAAGCGATTTACTCTCGGCTCAATCCATTCTGGCGGCGGGCAAGACAGATTCGCTGGGTGGAATATATCTTTCAGGGGCAGCGGTTGTTGGGACAGAGGGGGGCGACCGTACAGCAGAGGCTGTGGTATTGGGCCGCGATGTCGGCTCACGTGGTTACATGGATCTAACAAATACTGGAACAGGAGATGTGACTATCCATGGAACCACGGTTGTGGGGAAAGCCGGCTCAGGAGGCCTGTACGTGCGTGGCGCTCGCACCCTAACGATTAACGGCGACTTGAATTTGGCCTCCGCCAATTCCACTGCTGACGCCAGCTTGGATATTTCTGGAGGTTCGACGGTTGCGGTGCAAAATGTCTATGTCGGAACTAATGCGAGTGACTGGGACTATGGAGGCAGCCCTTACAGCCCGTTTCCTGCGGGTCGTGCCACGATAAACATTGAAACGGGGAGCACGTTGAATGTGACCGGTTGGCGAGAACGCTGGGAGTCATACAATCCATATACCGGTCAATTGCAGGTCGGGTATTATGAGTACGCCGGTGTTTTAAGCCTAGGGGCCAATGACCATCTGAATGGTAGCGGCACGATTGCATTCACCAGTGCGCAAGGCGGCACTCTTTCGGCCATCGGGACAATTAATCCGGGCTATGCCACGAATACTGGTCGCGTCGTGGAAATAGGTGAAATCTTCGTTCAGGGTAATCTTAAGCTAAACAATGGTCTCTCTGCGTTGACGCCAACTGGAGCGACCCTGCGGATCGATCTGGCCGGTACAGGAGTTGGACAATTTGATGTCCTGCGTGTGACCGGAGACGTCGACTTCAGGAATGCCACCCTGGAGATTGGCTTGAAGGACCTTTATAACGAAAGTCAGGACGAATGGTTGCCCTACGATCCCGTGTCCGGCACCACCTATAATTTCCTAGTGATCGGGGGCTCACTCACAGGAATGTTTTCCAATCTGGTCGATCTGACTGGAAGGGGGCTTACTCTGGCCAATCTCTCTTCTACAGAAACTGGCGGATTAATGCTCACGATACCAGCCAGTGCGGTGCCTGAGCCGTCCACCTATGCTGTGCTCGCCGGGCTCGTGGCTTTGGGCTGCGTTGTTTTCGTTCGCCAGCGTTCGAAATAAGGCGGCAATACAGGGCCGGTGCCCGGAAACATTTTTCCGGATAATTCGACGCGATGTAGCTACGAGCGTGAACGAGTGGTTCTTGGTCCACTCGCTCACGCTCGTAGCTACCAAGCAGGTTGCCTCCGTCATCCGCGCCGATCCGCGTGATCCGCGGCAATGATCGGATTCATCGCGTCGGCGCAGGCGCCTGACGGAGTCAACTCACCGCAGCGAAAAGGTCGCGCTCACCGTGGACGTGATGGTTTTCTCCAGCGACGTGGTGTCGTTGTTGCCCTCCCAACTCGTCTCGGTGCCGTAGAGGGGATTGATCTGCACGACGCCCATGCGGGCATTGCGCAGCTCCTTGATTTTGCGGCCGCCCTGCGTGGCGATCTGCTCGGCGCGGGCGCGGGCATCCTTCGTGGCCTCGGCCATCATCTCGACCTTCGCCTCGTTGGCCCTGGTGTAGATGAACTCCATCGACTCCGACATGAACGCGACGCCCTGCTCCAGCAATTCGGTGGATTCGCTGCTGAGCCGCGGCACGCGCCCGACGTCGGCCGAGCGCACCTCGATGGACTGGCTCAGCCGGTAGCCGACGCGGCGCTGACCGGTCTCACCATCGTCCGACACCTTGACCGTGAGTTCGCGGATCTGCACGGGGGCGAGGGCAAATTCTGCCACGCCCTTCGCGCCGAGAAACAGTTCAACCTTCGCGAGGTCCGCCTTCAGCTTTTGCTGCGCCTCGAGCAGGGTGGGGGCTTCCGTGGAAAAACCGGCCCGCCAGACCACAAGGTCGGAACGCACGTTCTTGCGCGCCGAGCCGGTGACGTTGATGACTTGGGATTCAGCGATCCGGGACCAGGCCCCGGCGACGATGAGGGCGGCGAAAGCGATACCGGCCGCGAGGAACAGGCCTGCCAGCAGGCCGAAGAGGTGGGGACGATTGTTTTCCATGGAAAAGATGAAGGAAGGCATGCGCCGACGGCGGCAAAGCTGTCCATCCGATGTAATTCACAAAACGCAAAGCGCACACCAACAACGATTAAAGAAACTCTATTTTTCTTTCAAAAATCTTGCGGAAATTTTGAGCGTTTTGCGTCCAGCCGCGTCTTTCTCCGTGTAGTCAGCACTGTTCTGGTAAAACAGTGAATGTTTGTAGTTCTTACGGTTTGCTTGGTGTTAGGTCACTCGGGCCGCCTCGAAAGGGGCGGCTCTTGTGTTTTCCGGGATCGAGGAAACCGCGTGAGGACGTGGATAAGCCGGCAATATCCCCGGCAGGGTAGGTCAGCGCGCTTGCGCGCGCCCGAACCGCGCCCGCAAGCGGGCTGCCTACGCGATGTCTGCTCCAATGTCTTTCCATTGGATGTACGGACTTGCCAGAAGATTAACTTGCGCTGGCCGGCCTAAAGCATTGTGTGCGCGTTGCCTGTAGGGGTGTCCTCCGCGGAGGACTGAGATTGCGGCACGACTCGGCCGCTCGACCCTTCGAACCTGAACGGATCATGCCGACGAAGGAAACAGCAGGCGCCGCAAAACGCGCCATCGGGCGCACGGCGCCCCTTCTGCGGGAGTCCGGTTGGGTTGGGCAAAAACCACACCATGAAACTTCCGACCCGCTCAAACTCTTTGCCTGCAATCGCCGGCTTCCTGCTGGCCTTGACCCTCGTTGCGTCCGGCCCGTTCGCCCAGGCCCAAACCACCGCCTCCGCGCCGGTCACACTGGAGCCGTTACGCGTGACGGCCGACCTGTGGGCGTCGCCGCTCGACCGCATCCCCGCGAGCGTGAGCGTCTACGACGAAGCCGCCCTGCGTGATGGCGCCGTCCGGCATTTCGGTGATCTCGCCGATCAGGTGCCGAATCTCACCTGGACCGGCGGCACCTCGCGTCCGCGTTATTTCCAGATTCGCGGCGTCGGCGAAAATTCCCAGTACGAGGGCGAGACGCCCGACTCTGCTGTGCGGTTCATGGTGGATGACCTTGATTTCACCGGACTCGGCACGCTCGGCAGC
>CAZFHG010000253.1:0-4874 GCA_964518665.1 uncultured Opitutaceae bacterium
GCGGGCGCGGCGCCGCCGCCGCCGACATCGATTGCTGCGGCATCGGCGACCTCGCTGTCGGTGATGCGCAGACCGGCATGTTCCTCTATCGCGGCACGGGCCGCCGCACGTTTGCCGAACCCTTTCCCATTGGCGAAAAATCCGGTGCGCCCTATTCGATCGGCGTGCTCGATTTGAACCGCGACGGCAAACTCGACCTCGTCGTCGGCCGGCAAGAGGCGCGCGGATCGATTTTCTTGAATCAAGGCAGCGCGAACACATTTTATTTTGCGGAAGCCTCGTGGGGCGACGGGCAGGGCACTGTTTACGGTCTGGCGCTCGGCGACCTCGATGGCGACGGCTGGCCGGATATCGTGGCGGCGCGATCGGAGGCACCCAACGCCATTTGGTTCAGCGGACCGCCACGGAAAGAATAAAGACTTCGGGCGTGTTTCGTGAGGCCATTCCCCGTGGTCTGACGAACTCGGCGTTCCGAAGCGCCGCCCTTCTTTCTTCAGTCCCTTGGTTTGAGGCGCAGCCTCGCAAGATGATGTATGGGTTCGTTGTGCTCATGGGAAGATGCGTTGTGCGTCGCTCCCACGATAGGCACTGCAATCCGGGTCGAGCCCCCAGCGAAGTGCTCGATACCCTCCAAAGCGCGGGCGTCGAAGTGTGGTTCGATCAAAGCGAACTCGTGGGCGGTGATGCTTGGGACCGGAAGATCCGGAACCAGATCAACGACTGCGCCCTGTTCATTTCCGTCATCTCCGCCAACACGCAGGTGCGGCTCGAGTGGAAGCTCGCCGCCGAACGCACGCATGCGATGGCCGCCGCGCGGCCCTTCCTGATTCCGGTCGTAATCGACGCGACGCGCGACGCCGAGGCGCATGTGCCCCCCGAGTTCAAGTCCGTGCAGTGGACCCGCCTCCCGCAGGGAGCGACGCCTGAGCCGTTCGTGCAGCGCATCCAGGCGCTGCTGCTTTCGGGGCTCGTGACCGGATCGACCACTCCGCCGGCGAGCGTGGCCGGATTGGCCGAGCAAAAGGCTGGAGACCGGATCGGCCCCTACCGGCTGCAGGAGAAGCTCGGCGAAGGCGGCTGCGGCATCTTCTGGATGGCCGACCTTCAACACCCGCAGCCTGCTCGGCGGTGCGCTGGCCGGACAGAAGAAGGTCGCCGAGGCCGAGCCGCTCCTCGTTTCGGGCTACGAGGGCATGAAGCAACGCGAGGCGCAGGTGCCGGCAGGCGGCAAAGGGCGCATCAAAGATGCCCTCGAACGTCTCGTGCAATTCTACCCGGACTGGGGCCAGCCCGCGAAAGCCGCCGGGTGGCAGAAGAAGCTCGACGCGCTCAACGCCGCCGTCTCGCCGCCGGCACAAAAGTGACCCGACCAACCCCGCCGCGTTGTCCGCGGTCCGAAGATCGACGTCTTGGGTGACGTGTAGCATGCTGTCGCCCGCATCGAACCGACACGTGGGTGTTCGTGGAGACCACGACGATCACCAAGAGGAGGGTCGCAATCGTCCGCGCCAATCGCGCATCGGTCCACCAGGTTGAGATCATGCTGCTGGAGGCGCGAACCAGCGCCGCGGAGAGAGGGGAGGCGTGGAAAGCCTTTGCGGCGACCTGCGCCAATCTGGCGCGTTCCTAATGAATGAATGTCTGGGAAACGCCCGACTTTGCCGGGAAGCCGGTCGGAAGGCCGAAAAACCGGCGCATCCATGACGTTCCATTTGGAACGTGTCAAAACTACACCGGGGCCGCTGCATCTGAGCAATAGTTCTCGGTAAAACCAAGAGTCCTCAGCCTCACGCTGGGGTTGCATACCCGGGAAAATACTTTTCCAGGCATGTCGGGCAGTAGCCGTGCGAGAACTTCGCCTCGGTGCGCTTCATGACGTAAACTTCCACCTGCTCCCAATACCCCGTGTCGTCCCGAATCTTTTTGCAGCCGCAGCAGATGGGTAGGAGCCCCGTTAGCGTCTTCACTTCAGCCAGCGCCTGCTGCAGGTCGGCGTTCAGCCGGCGCAGTTCCACCAGGTCGGCATGGCGCGCCATCGCAATCGTGATGGCCCGCTCCAGTTCGTCGGCCTCCGGCGGCTTTACGACAAAGGCACCAACTCCGGCGGCAGTGGCCCGCGTGACCATGTCGGACTCATCGTGTGCCGTCAAAATGACCACGGGGGTGGGGCACTCCTGCTGAATGAGGCCGGCGGCGGTGATGCCGTCCATCTCCGGCATGGAGATGTCCATCAAAACGACATCGGGCCGCAGTTCCCGGACCATCGCAAGACTCAGCTTTCCCGTATGGGCGGTTCCGACGACGACAAAGCCTTTGGCTTGGATTTCCGAGCCGATCACGGCGGCGACCAGTCCATCGTCCTCGATTATAACGACGCGCTTCTTTTCCGGTACTGGGGTGTTTGACATGAGAGGCTGAGGGTTGGCCGAGTTCAGGTTCGGGTCTCCTCTTCGGGTCGCAGGCGAATCGTGGTCTTGGCCCCGTCGTCATTTTCCAACTCGACCGTGCTGCCGAGCGTGGTCTTCACCACGTCGCGAATGAGTTTCAGACCGACGTTGGTCCGCTTATTTTCCAGCACATCGGTCGGGTAACCTGGGCCATTGTCCCGGAAGCAGATGGTGGTCCCCGCATCGTCGGTCACAAACCCGACACTGAACTTAACGGTGCGTAAATCCGGACGGGCATATTTCACGGTGTTAGTCGTCAGCTCGTTGAAAACCAGCGCCAAACCCCCGGCCTGCCGCGGCGACACCCGCAGGGTGCTGGGCTCGATGTTGACCACGGCTTGATTTCGCCAAGGCGCGGCGCTCAACGCTGCCCGGATAATTTCTCCAGCCAACTGAGCCAAATTCACCGGGGCCCAGGCCGACTGCGAGAGCATGCGATGGACAGTCAGCAGGCCGCGGATGCGCTGCTGGAGCCGATCCAACGCTGGTGCAACCAAGGGCCGGTCATCGTCGGCGAAGGATTCCCTTTCGTAGACCAGCAGACCCAACACTGCCGTCAGATTGTTTGTCACCCGGTGGTTCACCTCCCGCAGTAGTTCGCCCTTGATCTGCGTGTCCCGCTCGCTCTGCGTTAGCAACTCCTGAAGTTTCTCCTGCTGTGTGACTCGCTCGGTGATGTCGGTGTGCGTGCCAATGACCCGCAGGGGTTTGCCTTCAGCGTCGCGACTGACGACCAGGCCGCGATCAAGAATCCATTTCCAGCTGCCATCCTTGCAGCGAACACGGTGTTCACTGACGTAGACGGCAGAGTTGCCGTCAAGATGCGCTTTCACTGCCGCCACTGTCGACGGCAGGTCTTCCGGATGCACGCGCTTGCTCCATTCATCGAGTCCTGAGCCGATTTCGCTTTCAGTGTAACCCAGCATCTCCTTCCAGCGCTTGCTGAAGAAAACCGCGCCGGTCGGCACATCCCAGTCCCACAGCCCGTCTCCGGCGCCCTCGAGGGCAAATTTCCAGCGCTCCTCGCTCGCCTTCAGCGACGCCTCCATCCGCTTGCGTTCACTGATGTCGATGCACGAGCCGATGTAACCGGCGAAGCTGCCATCGAGATGGAAGCGGGGCGTGCCGTGGTCGAGCAGCCAGCGGTATTCGCCATCGTGACGGCGGAGCCGGTATTCCATCTGGAACTCCCGCCGGGCGTCGAAACTGCCGACGTAAATCTCCAGACAATGGGCGAGATCATCCGGATGCACGCCTTCGGCCCAACCGTTGCCCATCTCCTGCTCCAGGGTCCGGCCGGTAAAGTCGAGCCAGGTCTTGTTGAAGTAATTGCAGAGTTTGTCGGTGTCCGACTCCCAGATGAGCACGGGGGCCGCATCAGCCATCAAAGCGAAGCGGGTCTCGCTCTCGTGCGCCGCCAGTTCCGCCCGCTTACGCTCGGTGATGTCGATCAGCACCATACGACCCACGGACGTGCCGTCAGTGTCCAGCGCCGTGGTCACCGCCAACTGCCCCCAGCAGGCCAGGCCGTCCGGCCGCTCCAGCCGCAGTTCAAACGTCTGTAGCGCACCGGTCGCGAAAAGTTGTTTGCGGTGCAGATACCAGATGTCCTGATCTGCCTTGTGGATAAAGCGGGAGAACGGCTGACCGACCAGCGCGCCCCGGGCCACGCCCAGCAGGGTGCAGGCGGCAAAATTGGCCTGCAGGATCAGTCCTGACTCACTGACAGTGACATAGGCCGCCGGCGCCAGATCGTAGAGTTCGAAGTAGCGCGCCCGCGAATCTTCCAGGGCCAGCTGCGCCCGGCGCAGTTCCTCGTTCTGCAGCTTGAGCTCGATCTGATGCACCTGCAGCTCATGGAGAACTATTCGGGTGGCTTCGGGTGAGATCGGCGCAAGCGATTCGGGCGCCTGCACGGCTTTTTCCCGGGCTACAACTTGAGCCCGGCGGCGAAGCGCTGCCAGACCGCCGGAGTCCTGGCCATGGGGGGGGCCTGCTGGTGATGAGCCGGCCCCATCCATCCTAGGGGCGTCGTCCTTGGGGGGATCGTTGCTGCTCATGGTGTGCCGGCCTCGTCCGGTGGGCGCTAGTTGGCGCCGCTCAAACGTTCCGTGGTAGCGATGGCATAGATCCGTCCAGCCTCGTTCACCAAGGCGGTGGAGATGATCGAGACCGCGACTGACTTGCCCTCCTTGGTGAGCCGCTGGGTCCGATACGGCGCCAGCACTTCCGCCCGGGCCAGGTGCCGGAGGGTGTCCAGCGCGCCCTCGCGCAACTCCGGCGGAATCCGGTCCTGCACGTTCATTTGCAGGGCCTCGGCTTCGTTCCAGCCATACTGCCGCACCGCGCCCGGGTTCCAGGCGATGATCCGGCCGTCCAGGTCCTGCACGGTGACGGCGTCGTGCGCATCGCGCACGACCACGGCCA
>CAZFHG010000254.1:0-4862 GCA_964518665.1 uncultured Opitutaceae bacterium
CTCCAGAAACACAATCTGGTTCTGGTAAAATGAAACCGGCACCGCCGCGAGCTGGCTGGCCACACCCGGCCAGGTTACTGTTGATCGGAAGTATCGCCATTGTGATATCCGGTTGCCTGGTGATTCCCGTGGATCACCCGGTGTCAAGTTCCCGGCAGAATATCACTGAGCAGACCATGGGCGAGCTGAAGCCCGGAGCCACCACGAAGGAGGAAGTCATCCTGAATCTCGGCGAACCCGACCGGGTTTCCGAGGATGGTCGCCATCTGGGTTACGCCTGGTCCAGACTGCGGTGGTTCTGGCTCTTGGCCGGATCAAGTGGGTATAGCGGCGGAATCGCGACGGGGGTCATCACCCGGGACAGTATGCTTCAGCTGACATTCGATGAAGACAGCCGACTGGTGAAGTCTGAGCTAAGAAAAATATGGGCAGGAGACAGCTCGCTACAAAGCCTGGTCCCGGAGCGTGACCAATGGGCGGCCCTGGAATCTGACACGCAAGGCCGGCTGATGCTCGAACTGCAGACGCGGCCTCGCAGGCCAGGCTCCGCAACTCCTCCGGCCAAGACGCTATCGGTCGCCGTGTTGGAGACAATCGACCAGAGGGCTGATCCAAATCTGGTGGGCGAGGGTTTCATGATTTTCGGGATCAGTACGGGCAAGTTCGGATGTTCCGAAAGTATACCGGCATTTTTGCGGCAGGAGTTGATCGCGGAGATCCGATTGATGGGGCATCAGGTGTCGGATACCCGCCCTGACGTGACCATCACCTCGAAACTGACCCGCTTATGGATCACGGGGAAAATGGCATCCAAGGGTGGAGGAGACTGGGAAATCATCGCGGAAATCGAATGCGACCTGACCTATGCAGCCACAGGATCGTCCAGACCAAGCGTGACCAGGCACTACGCGGGTCGAAAGGTCGAACGCATCCCCCTTGGCATCTATCAGGCTCAAATGATGGCAGGTATGGTGCCTTCGGGAGTGCTGATGGGCACAGTCTTGAATGGCAGTTTCGACGACCTGATGAGCAAGGTGCGCGGTGACGATGTTTGGCGGACCTGGGAGACAACAGACGCGGATGCCGACGCTCGCCGGTAGCATTGGACTCGCCCTCATGACTGCACCGGCTTTCATGAGGATCTCCTCCGGAACCACATCCCCAACCTTTGCATGGCATGAAGCCCAATGGCGTCACGTCATGTGCGGAGGCAGCCCCACCCCATGAATACCGTCCTCGACCGTCGCGCGTTTCTCCGCGCATCTTCCACTATTGCAGTGGTCGGCGCGCTTCTCCCCGTCTCGCTGGCCGCACAGCAATCGCCTGCCGTTTCCGCCACGCCAACCGCTGCCCGCAAGCCTCCCGCCCTCCCTCCGGGAAAAGTGCAGGCCACGGTCGGCGAATCGCATCGCAGTCTCGATAAAGTCCGGGAACTGGTCGAAGAAACGCCATTGCTCGCCAATGCGTGCTGGGATTGGGGTGGCGGCGACTTCGAGGCTCCTTTGCAGGCCGCCGCGCATACCGGCCAGCGCGAAATCGCCGAATACCTGCTCGGCAAAGGTGCGCGGCTCGATCTCTACGCCGCCGCCATGCTCGGTCAGCTCGACTTTGTGAAGGCCGTGATGACCCTTAACCCGCGCGCCCACGAAATCCCGGGGCCCCACGGTTTCACTGTGCTGCACTGCGCCCGCCGCGGCGGAAACGAGGCGAAACCTGTGCACGACTGGCTGCTCGCCCAAGGAGTGCCGGATGTCACTTTCCGTCCCCTGCCCTATGTCTGGCCAGAGGGCACCGCGCCCGGCGCGACGTAAGCGGATAGCCTGTAGCCGGAGGTAGGAGCCAGCTTGCTCGCTCCCACATTTTAGCCGGCTCGGCAGTTCAATTGTCGTGTGGTTACAATCACTCGGCTCACGAATTGGCCGAGGCCCTCACTTATTCAACGAGTGACGGCTCCGCCGGCGTCCCGGTGTTGAGCTCTTCGAGCCTGGCCGCCACCGCCAGTGCGAGATCGGCCGCATCGAGCCGGCCCCGACATTCGAGCGTGAAGGCGAGTTCGACCAGCTCGACGCGCAATTGGTCGAGCTGACCCTGTCTGATCACGGGGGCGGCCGTGGACATGTTTGTCCGGTGAACAAACATTAAATCGAGACCATGACCTTGAAACCGCCGTAGAGCATGCGTTTGCCATCGAAGGGCATGCCCTGCTCGCTGCACATCGCGGCAATGCGCGGATCCTTCATGATCCGGGCGTTGACGCGATCACGCTGCGCCTTGGATTTATACAGGATCCACGAGAAGACCACGGTTTCACCGGCTTTGGTCCTGATGCCCTTCGGGAAGGGCAGCGCCATCTGGTTGTGCAGGTCGTCGCCGACGCATTCTTTGTAATCGAGGGCGCCGAATTCGCGCCAGATTTTGGCGGCCTTGGCCGCCATCCGCTTGTAGGCGGCGATGTTCTTCTTCGGTATCGGGATCACGAATCCATCAACATAGTGTGACATGGGAATTTCTCCTTGGGTGATACGTTGTTTGGGTGTGGGAACGGGCGGGGATGCCCGTATAAGGAGTCAACGAACGACTCGATCCGTTCCGGACATAATGGGTGCGAATTACTGAATCATGCACGCACTCTGTCCTTTTCGGCGCCTCCTGTTCGTCGTAATTTTATCGCACCCCTCCCACACCATGGCCACGCCTACGCCCAATCCGTCCGCTCCTTATATGTTGCTTTTCCGGAACACCGGACCGGAAAACCACCGTCACCTCTCGCCGGAACAGCGCCAGCAGCTCGTCACCCGCTGGAACGCGTGGTTCGAAGGTCTCGTCGCGCAAGGCAAGGCCGTGGAAGGCCAGCCGCTCGAACTCGCCACGCGTATCGTGGCCGGCCCCGGGGGTTCCCGTATCACCGACGGACCTTTCCCCGAGTCCAAGGAGGCGATCGGTGGCTATGTCAAACTCATGGTCGGCAGCCTTGAGGAAGCGACGGAAATTGCCCGGCAGCACCCGGGACTTGCCCACGGCATGCGCATCGAGGTGCGCGAAATGACCCCCCATTGCCACCTCGGCGTAACGACATTGTCGGGCAACGCTGCGGCAAGCACGGCGGCCGTGTGATGGTGTGACCACAACCGCGTCAGATTCTGTCTCTGCCGCCACCCAATCCGCCGGATTGGTGGAGCACTTCTTTCGTCACGAGACCGGACGTCTGCACGGCGCGCTGATTCGCCTGCTCGGCATGCATAATTTCGCCCTCGCCGAGGACGTGGCCCAGGAAGCGTTGCTCCGCGCCCTGCACCACTGGTCCATGGGCGGCGTACCGGCCAACCCCTCGGCCTGGATCACGCAGGTGGCAATGAACCTGGCCCGTGATGCCCTGCGCCACCAGCGCATGTCGGCCGCCAAGGAACCAGCCATCGTTACCCACCATGAGCAATTGCTAACCACGCCCGCCGTCGCCTGGGAGACGACCCACGAGATCCGTGACGACGCACTTCGGTTGATGTTCGTTTGCTGTCACCCCGCGGTCGCAGCCAATGCCCAGGTCATCCTCGCGCTCAAGGTTCTGGGCGGTTTCAGCACCGCCGAGATCGCGCGGGCCTTTCTGAGCAGCGAGGCCGCGATCGAAAAGCAGCTCACGCGCACCAAGCAGCGCATCCAGGAGACCGGCATCGGCTTCGAATTGCCCGAGGGCGCGGATCTCGCCCCCCGGCTCGATGGCGTGCTCGCGGCGATCTACCTGCTGTTCAACGAAGGCTACAAGGCGTCATCGGGCGATCGCCTGCTGCGCGAGGAGCTGTGCCAGGAGGCGATCCGGCTGGCCTCGCTGCTGCTTGCCCACCCCGTGGGTCGCACCCCGCGCAGCCATGCGCTGCTTGCTCTGATGCTGCTAACAGCCGCGCGCTTCCCCTCGCGGCTGGATGCGCACGGCGTGATGCTGCGACTCGACGACCAGGACCGCTCCAAGTGGGACCAAGGCCTCATCGGGCAGGGTCTGCTGCACCTCGCCGAGGCCGCGCAGGGCGAAGCCCTCAGCGAATATGACCTGCAAGCCGGCATCGCCGCACTGCATTGCACCGCCGCGGATTACGCTTCCACGGATTGGGCAAGGATTCTGCGCCACTACGACGAACTCTACCGCCTCAAACCCTCGCCCGTCGTTGGCCTGAACCGCGCCGTCGCGGTGGCGCACCTGCACGGTCCGCAGGCCGGGCTCGACACCCTTGCCGCCCTCCCGCACCGCGACCGGCTGGATTCGAATTACCTGCTGCATGCCGTGACCGGCGAACTGCACTGGCGGCTGCGGAACGAGCGGGCCGCCGCCGAAAGTTTCCGCCGCGCCCTTGCTTTCGCCGATGTCGGCCCCGAGCAGGCCTATCTCTCCCGCATGCTCGAACGCTCGACGGAGGAACCGCCGGCGTGTTCCGCCTAGTTCCATAACCTCAACACCCAACAAAGCCCCGCCATGTCCACTGAAAATATAGCCATTTCCAAAGCCGCCCGCTGGACCGGTTACGTGATGTCCACCCTGCCCGTGCTCCTGCTCGTCTTCAGCGGGGTCATGAAACTGGTGCACCCGCCGGGGCTCGACGAGGGCTTCGCCCACCTCGGCGTGCCTCTCAGCCAAGCCCTCGGGCTCGGCATCCTCGAACTCGGCTGCGTCGTGGTGTACCTCATGCCGCGTACCGCGATCCTCGGCGCCATCCTGCTGACCGGTTACCTTGGCGGCGCGACCGCAATCCATCTGCGCGTGGGCGATCCGTTCTTCGCCACGCCGCTGCTCGGCGTATTGATCTGGGGCGGACTCTATCTGCGAGACCTGCGGCTGCGGTCCCTGATTCCGTTCACAAGGTGACTGCCGGGAG
>CAZFHG010000255.1:0-4825 GCA_964518665.1 uncultured Opitutaceae bacterium
AAACGGGACCCCCAGTTCAACCGACCACACAACCGAAAGCGCCAAAACTCAGAGAGGCACCCTTAAAACGGGCTGTCATCAGAAGCGGCTTGAACCTGGTCGTCATCGCTGGCATCATAGAAAAGTTAACTGTCGCACCCCGGTGACGACAAGGATCCAGCCCGGGGTGTGCTATCATGCCGAGATTGTTTGAGCGGAAAGGATGTCACGGTCATGAAGAAGGATTTCACGTTCAAGGCGGCGGACTGGGTTCCCTACAAGGATTTCGACCCCGCCCTGCTGGAGCGGCTGCGCAAAATGGGGCCGGACGATTACGAAAAGCATGCCAACCCCGACTTCAAGATCAAGGTGCTGGACAACTCCGGCGTCGTGACCGGAGCCGATCGCTTCGTCCACATCAAGGAGTCCGACGAGCAGAACAAAAAGTTCGTCATGATCTGCGGCAATCCCAATCCGACCACCTACCTCCCGCTGGCCGAGCTCATCAACGTCTTCAAGATCAACTGCCGCAACCTCTACGTCTTCACCATGGACGAGTGGGCCGACGAGGCCGGCCACATCGCGCCTGTCACCTACAAAGCCGGCTTCACCTATTCTTTCCTGAAATATTTCTACGACAAGATCGACCCCAAGCTGCGGATGCCGCGCAAAAACATCTATCACCCGACCGACGCCAACATCAAGGACTACTCCAAGCTCCTGTTCGACGTCAGCGACGGCGGCAACTACACCCTGTATAGCGGGACGGGCTGGACCGGCCACATCGCCTTCATCGACCCCTGCCCCGAGCTGTGCCAATGCGAGACGATCGAGGAATATCTCGAACAGCCGGCTCAGGTCGTCTCCCTGCACCCGCTCACCATCGCCCAGAACTCCCTGCACGGCGTCTTCGGCTGCAGCGGGGACGTGGGCAACGTTCCGCCCAAGGCCGCCACGCTGGGTCCGCTGGACGTCAAGCGCGCCGCGCGCCGCATCGAGGCGCATGGCCTGACCACCATGGGCACCTTCTCCTCCTGGCAGCGCATGGTCAGCCGCCTGATCTGCCACGGCCCCGTCTCGCCCCTGGTGCCGGGCTCCATCCTCCAGCTGTTTCCGACATCCGTCTACGTGTCCTCCCAGATCGCCAAGCCAATCGAATGCCTGGAGACGGTCGGGTACTGAGCAGGCGCTTGTGCCCGGCCTACTAATCACCTGTGCCAGTGCCAGCGGGAAGACGGGATGAAAATAAACTGGCGATTTTTCCCGCAGTCGAATAGCCTACCGGTCAATCAATCGATCCGTGCAATGCCTTTTAACCTGCAAGCCGGGGATGTCTATGAAAGTCGGCCTGACTTACGATCTGCGTGACGAGTATCTGGCCCTGGGTTACGGCGAGGAAGAAACCGCCGAACTCGACAAGCCCGACACGATCGAGGGCATCGAAAACGCCCTGCTCGCGCTGGGCTTCCAGGTCGACCGCATCGGCCACGTCAAAAACCTCATGACGCGCGTGCTGGCCGGCGACCGCTGGGACATCGTCTTCAACATCGCCGAGGGCATCCGGGGTGTCACCCGCGAATCGCAGGTGCCCGCCATCCTCGAAGTCTACGACATCCCCTACACCTTCTCCGATTCCCTCATCCTTGCTCTCGCCCTGAACAAAACCCTCACCAAGCGCGTCCTGCGTTCCGCCGGCGTGGCCACGCCCGATTTCGCCGAGGTGCGCACCCCCGCCGATATCGCCGCCATCCGCCTCCCCTACCCGCTCTTCGCCAAACCGGTCGCCGAGGGCACGGGGAAGGGCATCACCGAGGCCTCTCGCATCGCCAACGCCGACCAGCTCAACAAGGTCTGCCGCCGGCTCCTGCGCACCTTCCACCAGCCGGTGCTCGTGGAGACCTACCTGCCCGGCGACGAATATACCGTCGGCATCATCGGCACGGGCAAAAGCGCGCGCGTCGCCGGCGTCATGGCCGTCGTCTATCGCGGCAACACGGACGCCATATACTCCTACAAGACCAAGAAGAATTACGAGGACCTGGTGGACTACACGCTCGCCAAGCCCGGCGTGGCCAAAGCCTGCGGCGATCTCGCCCTGCATGCCTGGAATGCCCTGGGCTGCGCGGACGGCGGACGGGTCGATATCCGCTACGACGCAAAGGGCAAGCCCTCCTTCATCGAGGTCAACCCACTCGCGGGGCTCAACCCCGTCCACTCGGACCTGCCCATCCTCTGCCGCCTGAACGGCATCTCGTATCAGAAATTGATCGAGGGCATCATGAAGTCCGCGCTCAAGCGGTATGGTCTTCGCGCGAAGTAAAAACGAATCACTACGAAATTCGCGAAAACGCGATATATAAAAGGTTGCGCGAAGCGCGCCATCTGGATTTCAACTCATTCGGTCATTTTTCAAACTTCTTCTTAACCTTCGTGTCCTTCGTGCTCTTCGTGTTGATTCTCCATCTCGATTATCTCACCACGAAGTTCACGAAGATCACGAAGGTTCTTTTTGTTTGGTTTATTTTCTTGTTCTCACGCCAAGACCATCTCTTTTATCTTTCGTCCCGAATGTTTAATGCGTTTCCCGATACAATTCCCTGTTTCAGAGTCAGTTTTAAGATAAAGGTACAGTCGCGCTTTTCGTTTTCAGTATGGAGTGAATCTTGCGGAGGGGGAAGTCCCTTTTTACGATATCATCCCTACTCGAGTGCGCGGGCTTCCGGCCCTTCTTGTTCGTAGAATCAGTGTGATCCGTGGTTCCTCTTCTCGGGGGCGCTGGCCGAGGAGGCATGGCGAAGGGAAGATGCCAGATGGGAAATGGCAGATGGAATATCCGTCACTTCTGAAAGCCGCCTGAGGCAGTTTGATCGCAGTTTTCTCGCGTCACATCTCGCGTATTACCAGACACTTAACCCATAGTGTCCTCAAAGACACTCGGGCATAAACTTCAGTGCGCTTGGGTGATCTCAGCAACAACACCGCGGCAAAATTCAAGCCCGCCGGCTTCGTCCCCAAACGCGCCATCCAACTGGGCCTGGTAGCAGCGGTTCAGGATTTCCTTGAAAATGGGGCCCGGCTTCAGGCCCATCACCAGCAGATGGCGGCCCATGACCAGCGGCTTGGGCGCGCTGGCCTGCACGTCCAGTGCCTTTGCCCGTTCGAGCAACCAGTCCCCCTCGGGAAAACCTTCCGGCGCCGTGGGCGGCCGGCCATAATGATCGGCCCGCGCCACGCGCACCAGCCGGTCAATGCGCCCCACCCGCACGGCCAGGCGGCGGACCGCGCTGTCGCCCGCCTCCCTCGAAAACAGCTCGTGCGGCCGCAGATGTTCCGTCACCAGGGGCACGACCGCCTCCACCAGATCGTGCGGGGCCACCATCCGCTCCAGGAACCGCCGCGTGGGCGCCTCGCCCTCCTCGCAATGGCCGCGCGAGCGGATCCGGCCATCCTCCACCTGGGTGGTCAGCGGCTTTCCAAAATCATGGCACAGCACGCCAAAGCCCACCACAAGGTCTTCCTCATCCACGCCAAGCCGCTCTTTCGCAAAGGCGTCCAGGCTGTGGAGCGTGTGAACCCACACATCCCCCTCCGGATGCCACTCCGGCTCCTGGGGGCAACCGATCATGGCGGCCACCTCGGGCGTGTAGCGCACCCAGCCGGTGGCCCGCAAAAACTCCAGCCCCGCCCCGATCGACTTCCCCTTGAGCAGCAGCTTGCGCCACTCCTCAAACACCCGCTCGCCGGGCAATCCCTCCGGAGTGATGCTCGAACACAAGGCGACGGTGTCCGCCGCCGGCGTGAGGCCCAGCCGGGCCACAAACTGCATGCCGCGCAGCACGCGCAGGGGATCCTCGGAAAAATGCTCCGACACATGCCGCAGCACCCGCGCCTCCAGGTCGCGAACCCCGCCAAAGGGATCGACCAGCGTATCGGCAATCGGATCGTAGGCAATCGCGTTGACCGTAAAATCGCGGCGCCGGGCGGCGTCGTCGGGCGACAGGTTCGGATCGGAGAGAATCTCGAACCCCTTGTGGCCCAGGCCGGCCTTGGATTCGCGGCGCGGAATGGACACATCCACCGGCACGCCCTGCAGCTTGATGACCCCGAAGGCCTTGCCCACCAGATCGAGCTTGAACCTCGCTCCCAGCGCGGCGAGAAGGTCGTCGGGCGAAAGGCCGTAGGCCTCCAGATCGATATCCGTCACGGGCAAGCCCAGCAGGGCGTCCCGCACGCAGCCGCCGACCCAAACCGCGCGTCCGCCGCGTTCGCGGACGATCCGGCAGACCGAATCGGCGGCCGCTCGAAGCCTGGGGTCCTGGATCGTAAACGTCATAGGTCACACGCCCCGCACGCCGCAGACGGCCACGGCCAGGCCCGCCATCTCGCCGATGCGGTCACCGAGCGAGCTGACGTCGATTTTGCAACTGGCCAGGGACACGTCCCAGCCGTAGGCGGGCAGGCGCTTTTCGATTTCGGGCAGCACGATGTCGCGCTCACGGATCGCCATGGTGCCCAGCAGAATTACCTCGGGATTGCAGGTCATGATGACGATGCCCAGCCCCTGTGCCAGGCGCTCCATGACCTCGCCCCAAACCTCGCGCGCAAACGGGTCGCCTTCCCGGTAGGCATCGGTGATGGCGCGCATGGTGATGGCCTCCACCGAGCCGCCGACCTTGTCCACAATGGCGGTGCGGATATTCTCTTCCCGGATGCGGGCCTTGGTGCGGGCGGTCACCATCCGTCCGCCCACATAATGCTCCAGCGTGCCCGTCTTTTTCCCGTTCACGACGGGCGAATTCAGCTCCACGATCATGTGGCCGAATTCGCCGCCCGCGTCGGCCGCGCC
>CAZFHG010000256.1:0-4760 GCA_964518665.1 uncultured Opitutaceae bacterium
AGCTGGTGGGCGCCGTTGATCTTGGCCTTCACGAACCAGACCGCGCCCGAGCCGATGTGGCAGTCCACGCAATCCACGCGGGCATGCGAGCCGCGCTGGTAAGTGACGTACTCCGGATTCATGGCCTTGTGGCAGACCTCACCGCAAAAGGCGTTGGATTCGGCCACATGATACGCCTGATAGCTGCCGAAGGCACTCAGCATCAGGAAAAGCACGCCACCGATGCCAAAAAGCACCACCAGCCGGCGGTGCACGGTGGTAGACAGATCCAGCCGCCACTTGTCGGGCATGTTGGCATGCTTGACGGCCCAGCGGCGCTGCGCCAAGGCGCCGAAGAACATGATCGCGAGCCCCGCAATCAGGAATCCGGGGGCGACCACATAGGTGAAGATGCCAAGGTAGGGATTGTTGCCCTTGCCCGTGAGATCCATCCAGACCAGGAACAGGAACGAGAACAAGGCGCCGACGGCCAACACGCCGCCGATGGCACTGATCCAGTTGTTGAAGTTGGAACGCGGTTTGACTGCGGGGCGTTCAAAGGGTGACGGGGCAGGGTCGGACATGGTGGGCTGGGTGGATCAGAAAATCAAAAAATGCCCGGACGGAAGCAAGTCCCGTCCGGGCGAAGAAAACCGTTTGTCAGGCTGAGCGGTGCAAAACTCAGGCCTTGAACGCGCGAATGAAGGCAACGAAGTCCTTGATCTCGTCGGCGGAGAGCTCGTCCTTGAAGGCCTTCATCTTCTCCTTGCCGTCAGCCATGACGCCCTCGGTGGTGACCTTGATGATCTCCTCATCGGTCATCTTGGCCTGCACGGCGGCATCCGTGTAGTCCTTCAGCTTGAGCTTCTTGCCCACCTTGGTCTGGCCCTTGCCATCGGCCCCGTGGCACTTGGCGCAGTGGTTGTCCCAGTTTTCAGCGGCCGGAGCGGCAAAGCCCAGCGCGGAACCGACAAGGAAGGTGATGCTGGCGACGATGACTTTCGTGTGTGATTTCATGGATGATATCGGGTTGGGGATTAAGGTTGTGAGGCTAGCCGGGCGGAGCCGGGATGTCACGTTCAGTATGACCGCCAATTGTCCGGGAAGCTCCGCATGGGTTGCGGAGAAATGCGCAAAACTTGCAGGATATTAGCCTGCCTGGACGCCCATTTAAGAGGAACAAGCAGTTGCGGGCATCTTGCCTCTATTACAATGTCTGGTTAATGCTCCGCAAGATATGCGCAGCAGATGTCCCACCGTTTGCACATACTCATTCTCCAGATTTGGCTGTGATCACCGCACCCGGCGCAAGGCCGGTTCCGCGCGAGGTTGCAACCGAACCGGTTTCACCCACCACTTTCCCACCATGCGTCATCCCGCCACCCGCACCCTGCTCCTGACCCTGCTGCTCGCGCTCACCGCGTGCCGCGACCCGAAGGTCGAAGTCTACCAGATTCCCAAGGAGCCGGACGCCCCGCCGGCCCAGGTCGCCGCCGAACCGCCCCACCCCGGCATGGCGGGTGCCGGTGACATGGCCAACACTGCCGTCGCCACGGCGGAAGGACCCAGCCTCGTTTGGACCGCCCCCGCCCACTGGCGCCCGAAAACGGGTTCGACCATGCGCAAAGGCAGCTACGCGATTGGACCGGAAACCGGCCCGGCCGCCGACCTCGCCATCACCGCCTTCCCCGGCAATGTGGGCGGCGATCTGGCCAACGTAAATCGCTGGCGGGCGCAGCTACAGGTGCCACCCATCACGGACGCTGAATTGGCCGGCGTGCTGATGCCCATGGAGGCCAATGGCTTGAAGATCCTCGTGACCGACATCCTCGGCGGCACAGCCGATGGTCCGCAACGCATGCTGGGGGCCATCGTCCCCTTCAACGGCGCAACCTGGTTCTTCAAACTCGTGGGACCCGACGCCTTGGTGGCGGCGGAAAAATCCTCCTACCTCGCCATGCTGCAGACCGTTAAGGCCAGTACCAGCGCACCGGCCGACGCGGCCCAGCCTGTCGCCGCACCGACCGCTCCCGCGGCCGCCACCATGCCACCGCCCGCGGCCGACATGGCCGGCACCGCGGTCCGCACCGCCAGCGGTCCCGGCCTGAAATGGTCCGCCCCCGCCCACTGGCAGAACGTACCCGCCTCCGGCATGCGCAAGGGCACGTTCCGCGCCACCGGCGCAGACGGCGCCACGGCCGAACTCGCCATCACCGCCTTCCCCGGCGACGTCGGCGGCGAACTCGCCAACGTCAACCGCTGGCGCGGCCAGCTCCAATTGCCGCCCATCACCGCCGCCGAACTCCCCGCCGCGATCACCCGCCTCTCCGCCCACGGCCTGAATATCGCCGTGGTCGAATTCACCGGCGGCACCGCCGCGGCACCGCAGCGTCTGCTCGGGGCCTCGGTGCCGGTCGATGGCGCCACCTGGTTCTTCAAGTTCACCGGCCCGCCCGCGCTGATCGAACAGGAAAAGCCCGCCTTCCTCGCCTTCATCCAAACCCTCCAGACCCCCTGACCATGATCGCCACCCTTCTGCGCGACCTGCGGGACGTGCTTGTCTCCCTCAAGCTGACCGTCGCCCTCATCGTATTTTCCTGCGTCCTGATCCTCGCGGCCACGCTCGATCAGGTGAACCTCGGCATCTGGGCCGTGCAGGAGAAATATTTCCGGACCTTTGTGGTCTACTGGCAGACCGGGGACATGAACCTCGCGATCTTCCCCGGCGGCTACACCATCGGCGGCCTGCTGCTCATCAACCTCATCGGGGCGCACTTCTACCGCTTCAAGTGGACCTGGCGGAAGACCGGCATCTGGCTCGCCCACGCCGGCCTCATCATACTGCTCATCGGCGAACTGCTCACCGGACTTTTCCAGGATGACTACTACCTGCGGCTCAATGAAGGCGAGACCAAGAACTACTCGGAGAGCCACCGGCACGTGGAACTCGCCCTCATTGATACCAGCGCGCCGGGCACCGACACGGTGGTCGCGATTCCCGAGGAACTGCTGACCCGCAAGGAATCGCTGCAGCACCCGAAGCTGCCGTTCCGCCTCACGGTCAAATCGTATTTCCAGAACTCCACCCTGCACATGCGCGCCCCGCATGATGCCGGCGCGCCCTCCGAGGCCAACCAGGGAGTCGGCCCGCAGATCATGGCCACCTCGCAGCCGCCGACCTACAAGTCCGACACCCGCAACCTGCCCAGCGCGTATGTCGAACTCTCCGGCACCGATGGCCCGATCGGCACCTGGCTTGTCTCCACCATGCTGGATGACCCCCAGACCTTCACCCACGCCGGCCGCACGTGGAAAATGACGCTGCGCTTCGCCCGCCACTACAAGCCCTACTCGCTTACGCTGCTGAAATTCAGCCACGACCGATACGCCGGCACCGAGATCCCGAAGAACTTCTCCAGTCGCATCCGCCTCACCACCCCCGACGGTCGCGACGACCGCGAGGTGCTCATCTACATGAACAACCCGCTGCGCTACGCGGGCCTCACATTCTACCAGGCGGGCTTCGAGAACAATGACCGCACCACCATCCTGCAGGTCGTGCGCAACCCGAGCTGGCTGATGCCCTACATCGCCTGCATCGTGATGACGCTCGGCCTGCTCATCCAGTTCGGCATTCATCTCTTCGGGTTCGTCACCCGCCGCCGGACCTCGGCTGCGGCCGCGGCAACCACCAGCCCCGCCAACCGACCCGGCGGCATCTATCCCCTCGTGGTCCTCGGCGTGGCTGCCGCCGCGGTGATTTATACGCTGATCCCCCCGCGCGAACGCAGCGAATACAACCTCAACGCCTTCGGCGACCTCCCCACCCTCGTCAACGGCCGCATCAAGCCGCTCGACACGGTCGCCCGCACCTCCCTGCTCGTGCTGCAGGGCCGCCAGCGCGTCAAGACACCCGACGGCCGCACCCTGCAGCCCGCCGAATGGCTGCTCGACGTGATCTACCGCCCGGAGATCGCCAACAGCTACCAGCACTTCGAGATCGTGCACCCCGACGTGCTCGCCCTTCTCAACCTCACGGCCGAGGAAGGCGCCGGCAAAAAGCGCTTTAGCTTCACCCAGTTTTCGAAGGGCCTCGAGGAGCTTGACCGCCAGGCCAAGTTCGCCGACGCCGTCGAGTCCGCCGTGCGCAATCCCTTCCAGCGCGCGGTCGTGCAGCTCCGCAACAACATCATCCTTTTCCAGCGGCTCCAGAGCAGCCTCGTGGCTCCCGGGATCGACGACTTCCTGGGCAAGCTGGCCCGGTTCGACACGATCGTGCCGGCCGGTCTGGCCGCCGCCAAGGCCCAGCGGGCCGGTGAATCGCACGATGAGAACGCCGCCCGCCTCGTCCGCGACCTGAGCGTCAGTTTCGCCTCGATGGAATCTTTCGGCTACCTGCTGCCCATGCCGCCCGCGACCGGCAAGTCCGACCCCACCGGCTGGCGCAACACCGGCGCCGCCCTGCGCGAAAGCATGGCCAACGGCCGGATCGACCCCGCGGTCGCCAGCTATGTCGCCATCGGCCAGGCTTGGCGCGCCTACCAGCCGGCGGAATTCAACCGGCTGGTCCAGGAGTACCGGGCCGGGTTGGATCGCGAGATCCCCGACCTGATGCGGAAGTCCGATGTCGAATCGCTCTTCAATTCCTCCCAGCCGTTCTACACGAGTTCGGTGCTCTACGTGACCGCCTTCCTTGTCGCCGTGTTCTCCTGGCTCCGCTGGCCCGGCGCCCTGGGTCGCACGGCATTCTGGCTCACCACGCTCGCGTGGCTGCTGTCCAC
>CAZFHG010000257.1:0-4734 GCA_964518665.1 uncultured Opitutaceae bacterium
TGGTCCTTTCCGTGACCCTGTTTGTGGTGCTGCCGATGCGCGAGCCCAAGGTACCGCCACGGGCGCCGACCCAGGGATCGGCCTTGGCGACGGTGGGGCGCGAACTCTACCAATTCGGCCGCGAAGCCCTGCAGGCCTTCACGGGCAGCCGGGCGGCCTGGGTGGGCGTGATTTTCGCGCTGCTGCCAGGCGGGGCCTACGCCCTGAGTCTTGCCCTGCAGTCCAACCTCGCCGTCGAACTGGGATTGAATGACCAAAAGATCGCGCAACTGGCGCTCGCCTCCACGGTGATCAGCGCCGCCTGTTGCGTGGTGGGCGGGTGGCTCTCCGACCGGTTTGGGCGCCGGAAGATGCTCACACTTTTTTATATCGGCACGGCGATCCCGGGGCTGTGGTTGGCGTGGGTCATGTTTCGCGAAGGCTGGATCATGCCGGTGGATCCCCAATGGCGCGACCGGCCGGTGCCGTCCGGCTTGCTGGTGGCCACCTTCTGGACGGCCAGCCTGGTGTTCTCCGTTTTCCAGGGCCTGCACTACGGCACGCGCTCGGCCTTGTTCATGGACATCACGACCCCGGCGGTGGCGGCGACACAGTTCACGGCCTACATGGCGATGATGAACCTGGTGATTTCGTACTCGGCGACTTGGCAGGGCTACGCAATCGAGGCCTGGGGCTATCCGATGACACTGACGCTGGATGCCGTGGCTGGATTGGTGTGCCTGGTGTGTCTGCCGTTCATGGTGAAATCTCAGGCGCCCCAGGCCAAGGCCTGAGCGGAGATGGGAGTTCGCAGATCGGAGATCGAAGTAGGGCAGGTCTCCGACCTGCTATGAGGACGCCACACCGCTGATGTTGCCCGGAAAGGCAGGTCAGAGACCTGCCCTACTTGGTCGGCAGCTTCGCGAGACTACGGCCGCACTCGGCGCTGAATTTTTCCCATATTTCAATCAGGCGATCTTCGAAGGGGTCGGTGTCAGCTGACACGACCTTGTGGTGCGCATCCATCCACGCGACGGTGCGGCGGACGCCTTCCTCGTAGGGCGTGGCGAGGCGGAATTCGGGGACGTCGCGCTTGAGCTTCGCATTCGAGTATACGCCGTGGAACCGGAAGATTTCCTCGAGGGCGACAAAGCGCGGGCGATCGAGGGCGAGCAGAAAATCGGTGGGCAAGTGCACGATGCGCGGGGCGGGGGCGCCGAGGGCGGCGGCGGTGCGGCGGGTGTAGTCGTCCCAGGTGACGACCTCGTCGGCCACGACATTGTAGGCCTCACCGAAACATTTGGCCCGACCGGCGGCGTAGGCGAAACCGAGCCCGACATCGTCGGCGTAAGCGCTTTGCCAGAGCCCGTGCCCGTCGCCGCTGACGATGATCGGCCGTCCCCGGCGCAGGCGGTCGACGAAGGTGGGAGCCCAGCCAAGGTTGTTGATGATGCCGCCGCCTGGGCCGAACGTGTGCGAGGGGCGGAAGATCGTGACGGGCATCGCGCCGCCAGCGTGGACGCGCAGGAAGATTTTTTCGCAGGCGACCTTGTCGCGGCCGTAAGTGGAATGGGGTGTCTGCGGCGTGGTTTCGAGCGTGGGGATGATGGTCTGCGTGTTGCCGTAGGTGCAAACCGTGCTGCAGAAGATGAAATGTCCGCAGCGCCCGGTGAAGGTGCGCACGGCGCTCTCGGCCTGGTCGGGGCGGAAACAGATCATGTCGATCACGACATCCCAGGTTCCGGCGGCGGCCATGGTGCGCTCGAAGGCGGCGAAGTCATTGCGGTCGCCGGTGAGTTGCCGCACGCCGGGGCCGAGGCGGTTGTCGGTCTGGCCGCGGTTGTAGACCGTGATGTCCGCGCCGCGGGTCTGAAGGGCTTTGACGATGCCCGTGGAGATCTGGCCGGTGCCACCGAGGAGGAGGACTTTCATGGGGGAGCGGTGGGAACGCTCAACCTTTAACGTTTAACGCTCAACGCTCAAGTGATGGCCTAGCTGTGGCTACGAGCGAGAGCGAGTGGATGACTTGCAGGGTTTCGTCCGTGCTTCGATGATGATGACGGCGTGGCGCTAAAGGCACGGACCAAGGTCCGTGCCCTGCATCGGATCCTTAAACGTTGGGCGTTAAACGTTCAGCGTTGAGCGTTCCCGCGCCTGCGCGGGCCGGCTCAGATCTGCCAATCGGTCGGCCGGCCGTCGGTGGATTCGCCCTCGACGAGTTCCTCGCGCTTCTCGCGATTGCGGACGACAAGCTGGTCGCCCTTGTAGTAGGCCACGGAGCGCGGCGGGATGGTTTTCATCAGCCACACATTGGAGCCAATGATCGAATGCTCGCCGATGTGCGTATCGCCGCCGAGGATCGTGGCGTGGGCGTAGATGGTGACATGGTCGCCGATCTCGGGGTGGCGCTTGACGCCCTTCACGGGATTGCCGGCGCTGTCGGTCTCGAAGGATTTGGCCCCGAGGGTGACGCCCTGGTAGAGCTTCACGTAATTGCCGATGATGGCGGTCTCGCCGACGACCACGCCGGTGCCGTGATCAATGAAGAAATGCGTGCCGATCGTGGCGCCGGGATGCAGGTCGGTGCCGGTGCGCTCGTGGGCGTACTCGGTGAGCATGCGCGGGAGGAGCGGCACTCCGAGCCCGTAGAGTTCGTGACCGAAGCGCTGGAGCGAAATGGAAAGCACGCAGGGGTAGGCGAGGATGATCTCCTCGATGCTGCGGGCGGCGGGATCGCCATGGTAGGCAGCGGCGACATCGGTCTGGATGATCTGCCGCAGGGCGGGCAGGCGGTTGAGGGCGTTGGCAGTCAGATCCGCCGCATTTTTCGCCGGGGTCGGGAGGTTCGCAAAGCGGAGGCTTTTTTCAATCTCCGTGGCGAGCCGCTCTTCGATCCGGACCAGGAGCTGGTCCACCAACGCGGGCACCTGCTGACGCGTGACTCCGCTGGATTCGAAGAATCCCGGAAAGATCAGATGCATGTAATCCGATGCAAGCTGCTGCACCGAGTCCTGCGTCGGCAGGTTGACCCCGTCGAGGTGGTTGATGCCGCCGTCGCGCTCGTAGGAGGCGAGGAGGGCCTGCTTGATTTCTTCGTGGTGCATGGCGGCCGTGAGGGGACGGCACCTGCAAACGCTTTCGGGCGGCGTCAGGCGAGACTTAAAAAATGCCGGGCAAGCCGGCGATCAGGTCGCCACTTCCTGGCGCGCCTTCTCCGCGAGGGCGGTGGAGAGGTAGCGTTCGCCGAAGCTGCAGCCGACGGTGACGATGTTCTTGCCGGCGAACTCCGGGCGTTTCGCGACTTGGATCGCGGCCCAGACATTGGCTCCGGTCGAGATGCCGCCGAGGATGCCGTCCTGCAACGCGAGCTGGCGGGCGGTTTCAAAGGCGTCGTCATTGCTGACCTGAATCACCTCGTCGATGATCTTCACATTGCAGTTCTTCGGGATGAAGCCGGCGCCAATGCCCTGAATCTTGTGCGGACCGGGCTTGCCGCCGGAGAGCACGGGACTGGCGGAGGGTTCGACGGCGAAAGTCTTGAGCGCCTTGCGGGACTTGATGACCTCGGAGACGCCCGTGATTGTGCCACCGGTGCCGACGCCAGAGACGAAGGCGTCGATGTTGCCCTTCGTGGCGGCCCAGATTTCCTCGGCGGTGGTGCGGCGGTGGATCTCCGGATTGGCGGGATTCTCGAACTGCTGCGGCATGAAACCTCGGTCGCCCTGCTGGGCGAGGATGTCGTTGGCGCGGGCGATGGCGCCTTTCATGCCCTCGGCGCCGGGCGTGAGCACGATCTCGGCGCCCAGCATGCGGAGCAGCACGCGGCGTTCGACGGACATCGTCTCAGGCATCGTGAGGATCAGTTTGTAGCCGCGGGCGGCGCAGACGAAGGCGAGGGCGATGCCGGTGTTACCGGAGGTCGGCTCGACGATGATGCTGCCGGCCTTGATGCGGCCTTCGCGTTCGCCGGCCTCGATCATAGCGCGACCGATGCGATCCTTGACGCTGGCGAGCGGGTTGAAGAACTCGGCTTTGACGTAAATATTGGCGGCGAGCCCCGTCGCGATGCGGTTGAGTTTGATGAGCGGGGTATTGCCGACAGTGGCGACGATGTCGTTAAAGATTAGTGAGGACATAAGGTTTATATAGTATTATTGGGGTGAAGTGCGTCAAGGGGCAGAAAAGAGTTTCTTTGTCATCAACGGGTCGCGAAATCGGGTGAAAAGTCAGATGTGGTACATCTCGCCCGTGTCCTTGGCGGCGAAGGTGTCGAGGGTGTAGCTCCGGGCCTTCTCGTCGAGGGTGGCACGAATCTCTCCCCAGGCTTGCTTGAGCTTGCGGCCGGAGCGGCCGGCATGATTGCCACTGAATTCAAGCAATTCACCATCAATGGTTTTTATGATGTCGTAGAGAGAGATCTGATCCGGCGGCCGGGCGAGCATGTAGCCGCCCTGGATGCCGCGTTTGCTGATGATGAGACCGGCGTTGCGCAGTTCGCTCAAAATCTGGGCAAGGAAGTTGGCTGGCACGGCCTCCACCTTGGCGAGATGCTCGATCTGAGAGAGTTGCCCGGTGCCATGCAGACGGGCCATTTCCACGAGAACACGACAGGCGTAGTCAACTTTGACTGAAATCTTCACCCAAGAACTCAAGTAGGGCACGGGAGGTTGGGCAATGCGAAATTCTGGCAGAGCTGTGGCCAAGGTTGGGAGCGCGACCGCCCTCGGTCGCAATTGTCCGCCAGCGGACCAAGTC
>CAZFHG010000258.1:0-4705 GCA_964518665.1 uncultured Opitutaceae bacterium
CGGGCGCCGGCATCGTCGTCCGCAACTCGATCATCCTCGTGGACTTCATCGAGCTGCGCCTCAGCCACGGCCGCACGCTGCTCGAAGCCTGCCTCGAGTCTGGCGCCGTCCGCTTCCGCCCGATGATGCTTACCGCCCTCGCCGTGGTGGTCGGCGGCCTGGTCATCCTCGCCGACCCGATCTTCCAGGGCCTTGCGATTTCGCTGCTTTTCGGTGCCATCGCCTCGTTGGTCATCAGCCCGCTTGCCGTGCCGCTCATCTATTACATGACGCATGCCGGCCGGCCGGTGAAGCCCGCTCCGGCCACGGACGAAAAATGTGAGGTCTCCTCATGAACCTGCTTAAGATGCTGAAATCACTCTTCACCTCCGCCCCCCGCCATGCCCCGCTCGAATGCGCGCACCGCGTTCGCGCCGGCGAAGCCTTTCTCGTCGATGTGAGAGAACCGGGCGAATGGTCCGAGGGCGTGGCCCGTTCGGCCCGACTGCTGGCCTTCAGCGACCTGACCGGCGCCCGCAGCCAGTGGCAGCCATTCCTCACCGAGGCGGCCGGAAAGGAAATCCTGCTCTACTGCGCTTCCGGCGCCCGCTCCGGCTTTGCCGCCAAAATACTCGTCGCCGAGGGCTATCGCGTCGCCAATACCGGCAGCCTGGGCGACTGGGCCTCCGCCGGCTGGCCGGTCGTGAAACCCAGGCAACGCTGACGCCTTACCTCTTCCCCTGCACCAACCCCCCAACCCCAGTCCTATCCATGAAAGCCAACGTCGGCGGCATCGACCGCATCCTCCGTATCATCGCCGGAATCGCCATTCTGGGCGCCGGTTATTACTTCAAATCGTGGTGGGGGCTCATCGGCATCTTGCCGATCCTGACCGGCACCTTCCGCTTTTGCCCGGCCTACCTGCCCTTCGGCTTGAGCACCTGTGCCAAGCCTGAGGTGAAGAAGTAATTCTTCCCTTCAGCTTCAACTCGTAGCTGCGAGCGTAAGCGAGTGGCGGGTTGAGTAATGCAGCCCGACCTTCGCACCCTCTGCGGCCTCCCGGCCGATCCCGGCGCCCCGCCCGCCGCCCGGTGGCTGCTGCTGGCGGGCGCCCTCGCGTCCCTGCTGCCATGGACCCCGCCCTGGGCGGCCCTGCTCGCCGGCACGGCCATTGCCCTCCTCGTCGGCAATCCCTGCGCGGTCGCGACAGCCCGGCTCTCGCGCCAGCTTCTGCCCATTGCGGTCACCGGCCTCGGCGCCGGGGTCAACCTCGCCATTGTCGCCCGCGTCGGACTGCAGGGTCTGGGCTACACTTTCATCGGCCTGCTCGCGACCTTCGCCCTCGGTGCGTGGCTCGCCCGCCGCGCCGGCGTGGCCCCGAAGCTCGCGGCCCTGATCTGTGCCGGCACCGGCATCTGCGGCGGCAGTGCCATCGCCGCCACCGCGCCCGCCATCGGTGCCAGCAACGAGGACACCTCCGCGGCCCTCGCCACGGTTTTTACCCTCAACGCCGTCGCCCTGCTCGTATTTCCGCCCCTCGGTGCGTGGCTCGGACTCGACGCCCACCAATTCGGCCTGTGGTGCGCCCTCGCCATCCACGACACGAGTTCCGTCACCGGTGCCGCCCTTACCCACGGTGCTGAGGCCCTTGCCACCGCCACCACCGTCAAGCTCGCCCGAACCCTCTGGATCGTGCCGGTCGCCCTGATCCTCGGAGCCTGGGCCACAAGGCGCGACGGTTCCGGCCACCGCGCCGGTGTGAGGGTGCCGTGGTTCATCGCGGGTTTCGTCCTGCTCTCCGCCGTCTTCACCTTCGTCCCGGCGTTGCAGCCCTTGGCGCCCGCAGTCAGCCGCGTCACCCGCTCGCTGCTCACACTCACTCTCTTTTTCATCGGCGCCGGCCTGAGTCGCGGGGCCCTCCACGCCCTTGGGCTCAGGCCCCTGATTCACGCCATCCTTCTGTGGGTGGTCATTGGCGGCGCAAGTCTGGCCGCGATCCTGGCCCGGATCATTACCTGACCCAACCGCGGTGCTGATGCGCCGGTGATGTCCCGCGGCGGGTCCGGGCCTTCCAGTGTCCGCAATCCAAGCACGCACTTGGACAATCAGTGCGCAGTCTGATCACCCGACCTGTGGGATAATTGTCCTTCACCCGATCCCGCCATGAAAAACCTCGTCATCCTCGGCGCCGGCACCGCAGGCACGATGATGGCCAACAAGCTGGCCCGCCGGCTCAGTCGGAGTGCCTGGAAAATCACGGTCGTCGACCGCGATGATTCCCACCATTACCAGCCCGGTTACCTGTTCGTCCCGTTTGGCATCTACACTCCGCGCGACTGCATCAAGCCGCGCCGGGCCTTCATCCGGTCCGGAATCGAGGTGGTGATCTCGCCCATCGATGTGATCGAGCCTGGCGCCAACCGGGTCCGACTAACCAACGGACAGGTGTTGCCCTATGATTTTCTCATCATCGCCACCGGAGCCGGGCCGGTGCCCGCCCAGACCGAGGGTCTGACCGGCCCCGGCTGGTACCGGAATGCCTTCGACTTCTACACCCTCGAGGGCGCCGCCGCCCTCGCCCGGTGCCTGCAGACCTGGGAAGGCGGCCGCCTCGTGGTCAGCGTGACCGAGATGCCGATCAAGTGCCCGGTCGCCCCGCTTGAATTCGCCTTTCTCGCCGACTGGTTCTTCACACAGCGCGGCATCCGCGAACGGGTGGAGATCGAGTACGTCACCCCGCTGCCCGGCGCCTTCACCAAGCCGGTGTGCTCCGCCGTGCTGGGTCATTATCTCGACGAGAAGCGGATCAAGCTCACACCGGAATACGCCACCGGCCGCGTCGATACCGAGGCCCGCACGCTGCATTCGTGGGACGAACGCCCGGTCTCCTATGATCTGCTGGTCACGGTTCCCACCAACATGGGTGATGAGGCCATCGCGCGCTCCGGTTTCGGCGACGAGCTCAACTACGTGCCCACCGACAAGCATACGCTCCGGACCAAGGTGAAGGATAACATCTTCGCCCTCGGCGACGCCACCGACCTCCCCGCCTCCAAGGCCGGTTCGGTCGTGCATTATCAGTCCGACATCCTCGTGGAAAACCTCCTCGCCGCCATCGCCGAGCGTCCGCTCCACGGTCACTTCGACGGTCACGCGAACTGCTTCATCGAGTCCGGCTTCAACAAGGCGTTCCTCGTCGACTTCAATTACGACACCGAGCCGCTGACCGGCGTCTACCCGCTCCCGGGCGTCGGCCCGTTCTCCCTGCTCAAGGAAACCCGGCTGAACCACGCCGGCAAACTGATGTTCCGCTGGATCTACTGGCATGTCCTGCTCCGCGGCCTCGACCTCCCCATGGGCTCCGCGATGAGCATGACCGGCAAGCGACCGCTGCCCGCCCCGGTCACCTGACTTTTCCTGCAACCCCCACCCGCCATGCCCACCCGCATCATCAACAACAAGTCCCTCGAGTTCGACGCCGAGGGCTTCATGACCAACCACCTGGACTGGGATCTCGAGATCGCCAAGGTGCTCGCCCAGGAAGAAGGCATCCCCGCCCTCACCGACCGGCATCTGCTGGTCGTCAATTTCATGCGCCAGGAGTTTGCCGCGAAGGGCGACGGCCCCTCGATCCGCCGGCTCACCAAGGAAAGCGGGGTTCCAACGAAGGAGCTCTACGAGCTGTTTCCCAACGGTCCGGCCAAGAAGGCCGCGAAAATCGCCGGCATCAAGAAACCCCACGGCTGCATCTGACCGCCGTCATCCCGCTCCGCCAGCCAATCCCCTCCCGCCATGTCTTCCCCTGAAAAAATCAAGAAGGTCTCCATCATCATCTCCCGCGGCTCCCTCGACGGCGTGTATCCCGGCCTGATCATGGCCAACGGCGCCCGCATGGAGGGCATCGAAGCCAATGTGTTTTTCACGTTCTTCGGCCTCTACGCCGTCCTGAAAAAATACCAGGACACGTTGAAGATCGCGACCGTGGGCAATCCCGCCATGCGCGTGCCCGACGCCAAGGGCCTGCCGTTGCCCACCCTCCTCGGCGCGCTGCCGGGCATGTCGGCGTTCGCGACGAGAATGATGCAGAAGGAAATGGAGAAACTGGACATCCCGCCCGTCAGCGAATTCACGCAGATGATCTCCGACGCCGGCGGCCACCTCTACGCGTGCAAGGCCACCGTGGACATGTTTCATCTGCAGGCGACCGACTTCGTGCCCCAGATGGAACGGGTGCTCACCGTCGGTGATTTCTACGAACTGGCCGGGGGCGGACAGATCATCTTCACCTGAACCGGACCCGTTGCCAGACCGTGGCGCGCCCTTTCCGCACCACTTGCGCTTGGCCCATTTGCAAAACATAATGTCAGCGCCATGCGGACCCCGGCTGAACTCAAGGCTGGTCGCACTTTGCGGACGACGGATCACGATGCCACCCGCAGGGCGGTCGTTGTCCGGAATAATTTCACCCGCGTTCCGCTGCTGAACCGTCTCTGGTCCGGCTTTCACGGCGGCATCTGTCCTATCGCAGGCCGGCGGCCATGAACGCTTCCGCTCCTCCCCACCAACAGTGGCCCTGCGGCCCCGACTGCATCTTTGCCCGGCCGCACAACAATGTCTTCGACGAATGGATCTGGTGTGCACGACCCGGCGCCGACGAACGCATGCGTCTCACCGGACGGGAGTGTCCACGGTTCCAATCCACCGGCGGATTGCCCGGTACGCTCGA
>CAZFHG010000259.1:0-4665 GCA_964518665.1 uncultured Opitutaceae bacterium
GCCCGGTTCTTAGACCTGTCCGAGGCAGTCTTACGTGAATAGGAATCGACGTGACAAAGGCCCCGACCATGAAGACACTTTGGCCCACCTCACCGCTCTAACGGTGCATCTTGAGAGGATGCGCAAGCACGACGACGGCGCGTTCGCCAGGGAACTGGATGAAATCGAGGCACGGAATAGGGAGAAGACAGCAGGCTCGTAGCGCCTGCTGTACTGCGAGGACGCCATGAAGATCCGGCATATCAAGATCGAGCGGTTCCGGGGGATACGGGAACTGGACTGGCGGGTGGGTGGGAGCTTCGTTTGCCTCGTTGGACCGGGGGATTCCACCAAAACGACGATTCTGGATGCCGTTGAGTTTGCCCTTTCGCCCCGGTGGAACATCCCGTTCGACGATTCGGACTTCTACGATGCCGATACCGGCGCGCCTATTGTGATTACGGTGACCGTCGGGGATCTGCCCGAGGAGTTCAAGAGTGATGCACGGTATGGATATCTGGCGCGGGGATGGGCGGCAGATGGGATCCTCCATGACGAACCCGTGGAAGGCGACGAGTTGGTGTTGTCCATCCAACTGCGTGTTGACCCATCGCTGGAGCAGTCATGGATCGTGGTCAATGACCGGAACCCCGATGGCAAGCCGATCACGGCGAAGGATCGTGAGAAGCTCGGTTGTGCCCGTCTGGGTGATTTCCTGGACCGGCATTTCTCCTGGGGGCGCGGGTCGATTCTGTCGCGGTTGACCGGTGAGGCGGATAGCCTTTCGAGCATCCTGGCCGAAGCAGGGCGGGCGGCGCGCGATGCTGTGACGGCGGTGCCGCCGGGGAAACTGCAGAATCTGCACGATGCCGCGAAGGAGGCGAAGCGGGTTGGGGCGGAGTTCGGAGTGGCCGCCAAGACCGACTACCGGCCGCAACTGGACATGCAGTCGGTTTCGGTTGGCGTCGGGGGTATCTCTCTTCACGACGGTGACGTGCCTCTGCGGAGGGCCGGTCTCGGGACGCGGCGCCTTCTGGCCGTGGCGATGCAGCGCGAGGTGGCGAAAAACGGCGGGGTGACGCTGATCGACGAGGTCGAGCAGGGGTTGGAGCCGCATCGTATCCGGCATCTGCTGCGGGTTCTGCGCGGGACGGACGATCCTGGGCAGAGTCGGCATGTCCTGATGACCACCCATGCGCCGGTGGTACTGGAGGAGTTGGAGGCGGAGCAACTCCGGGTTGTCCGGGCGAAGGACGGCGTTACCCGGGTGCTGGCGGTGGATCCGGTGCTTCAGCCGATCATCCGCAAAGCAAGCGGTGCATTTCTGGCTCGCAAGGTGTTGGTGTGCGAGGGCAAGACGGAGATCGGCCTTTGCCGTCGCCTTGACCAGAGGTGGTCAGAGATCGGCCAATCCTTCGCGCTTTCGGGCGTCGCTATTGCGGACGGCGGCGGCGAGGAGGCGCCGAAGATCACGAAGGCGTTCGCTGACCTCGGCTATGACGTGGCGCTGCTCGGGGACTCCGATAAGCCGCTCAATCCCGACCGGCCCGCGTTGGAGGGGGCGGGCGCCAAGGTGATTCTCTGGGACGAGGGCGTGGCGCTGGAACAACGGGTCGCGCTTGATCTGCCGTGGGAGGGTGTCGCGGCGGTTGTCGAGTTGGCGATGGCGAGCTGGAGTGATCAGAGCATCCGGGATGCGGTGGCAAACAGGTTGGGTGTCGCCCCGGCGCGTATTGTCGGTTCGCCATTGGATTGGATTCGTCTGGGTTTCGCGGAAGCCGACTTGCGCAAGGCCATTGGGGCCACGGCGAAGGAGCAGAAGATCGGTGGACGGACTGGCTGGTTCAAGCGGGTGGATTTGGCGGAGGAACTGGCCGGGATCGTGATCGAGCACGGGGCTGCTATTGCCCAGACGGACCTCTGCCGGAAGATAGTGAGTTTGAAGGAGTGGGCGCACGGCCATGCGTGAGGCGGCGGAACTGGCGCGGAATCCGCGTGGGGCGATGATTGCCCCGGCCGGCTACGGCAAGACCCATGTCATCGCGACCGCTGTGGCCAAATACGGCGGCGGCCGGGAACTGATTCTGACCCACACCCATGCGGGGGTGGATGCCCTGCGGGGGCGGTTGGCCAGGATGGGCGTACCGGCAAAGGCTTACCACTTGGACACCATCGCGGGCTGGGCGCTGCGCCTGGCGGCGGCGTTTCCAGGCACTTCGCGTCTGCCGACCACGGAACCGCGTACGAATGAGGAGTATTCCGGTGTGTACGTTGCCGCGGCGCACCTGCTGGGACTGCGCCCGATCCGGGAGATCATCCGGGCCTCGTACTCGGGGACGTTCATCGACGAGTATCAGGACTGCACGGTGGCGCAACATGGCCTCGCCCTGGCGCTTCTGGACGTCCTGCCTTGCCGTATCGTGGGCGACCCGTTGCAGGGCATCTTCGACTTCGGCGACAACGAGGCGATTCGATGGGACGAGCATGTGAGTTCCGCCTTCGAGCCCGTGGCCAGCCCGATGAAGCCGTGGCGCTGGGCTGACGCGAATCCGGCGCTCGGGGAGTGGTTGCACGCCGTCCGGGAGTGCATCGAAAACCAGCAGGGAATCGACCTGCGGGGCGCCCCGGTTCAATGGGTGGATGGCAGCGACCCACGGACGAAGGCAAACAACCAGAGGGATGCCTGTTTCCGTGCGGCCAGACGCGAAGGCGAAAGCGTGGTGGCGATACACGGACTGCCGAATCAGTGCCACTACGTCGCCAGTGGCTTGGGTGGGTTGTACTCGTGCGTCGAAGCGATCGACACGAAAGACCTCTATGAGGCGGCACGCGCGCTGGACGCAACGTCCGGGTATGGTCGGGCCGTCGTCGTGCTCGACTTCGCGGGGAAGTGCATCACGCAGGTGAAGAGCGCCCTGAAGACCATCAGGAACGCGTTCGAAGCGGGGCGACCTCCAAGGGTACGGAAGAACGCGGAAGTCGGTCAGGCGTTGCTGGCGGTGGCGCAGGATAACTCACTGGCGGCCATTGAGTCCGCGTTGCAGGCGCTGGTCCGCTTGGAGAAAGCTGTGGTCTATCGCAAGGAACTCCTGCGCGAGATGCAGAAGGCGATCCGCGCTGTCATGGCGGGGGAGGCGGCGAGTGTGGAAGAGGCGGTTTGGGTGGTGCGCAACCGGTCGCGCCGGTTGGGGCGGATACTGCCGCGGTGCGTGGTGGGCACGACATTGCTTGTGAAGGGGTTGGAGTTTCACCATGCCGTTGTCCTCGATGCGGATGCCTATGATGCCAAGAACCTGTATGTGGCGCTGACGCGCGGGTCGAAGTCGCTGACGGTTGTGTCGCGGGAGATGAACATCCGGCCGAATGCGGGAGGCGCAGCAGGCTCGTAGCGCCTGCTGTATCGGGAGAAGTACGGCAGTGGGCTACCGCACCAAGCGCTGTCGCCAGCCGCTGTTGCTTCAATCCAAGATCAATCCGCTCTCCGCGCCTCCCGCGTCTCCGCGCGAGAATCCGTTCCTCTACGATGACCTCCAGTGAAGAGCGGTGTTGACAGGAATACAGGAATACAGGTAACTTGGCGACATGAAAGCGACCATTGAGATTCCCGATGACCTGTATCGTCGCGTCAAAGCGAAGAGCGCCCTCGCGGGGCAACCCGTGCGCGAAGTCGTGATGAGTCTGTTTCAGGGGTGGCTGGCGGAGGAGGATGCCGCGCCGACCGACAAGCCGGGCCTCATACCGGGTCAGCCGGTGCCCGCATGGTTCGGCGCCCTGCGCAGGTACGCCCAACGGGTAAACCGCCACGACTTGACTTCCGTCCGCCGCAGTATCGCCAAAGGCCGCGCCCATGAGTCCATCCGGCCTTACCCGGAAGGGCGAGGCCAGTGAAAGCGGGCCTGGACACGTCGGTGGTTCTACGCCTTCTCATCGGCGAGCCGGAACGCCAGGCGCGGCGTGCCCTTGCCGAACTGGAGGCACTGGCGCACAGCGGCACCGTGCCGCTCGTGTCGGACCTGGTGGTCTCTGAAGTGTACTTTGCGCTGCAATACCACTACGGCGTTCCCAAGGCCGAGGCCCTCACGCTGCTGGCCAGGTTCCTCAGCGAAAGCGGTGTCAAACCACTGGGTGCGTCGGCCGCGGTGCTGGCCGTCACCAACCTGGCGACGGCTAAACCGGGATTCGTGGATCGGCTTATTCACGCGGAGTACACCCATTCGGCCAAAGAAGTCCTCACGTTCGAGAAGGCCGCCGGTCGATTGCCTGGAGTTCGGGTGTTGACGGTGTCTTGACCGGCCCATGAAGGGCTCGTGGTGAGTCGTTCGCCAATCTAGGGCTATGAAGCCGCTAGTTTTCACTCCCATTGCCGGTTTGTTTCAATAGCATCCCTCAAATATGTCTCATCATCAATATGTTTTGACGGAATAGAGCCCTCGGGCTAGTCTCACCACAGTAAAAGGAAGGGAGCGCTACATGAAGTCCATATCCGGCATTCCTGCACTCGATGATCCTGTTGTTGCTGCCAACCTTAGCGATCCGGCGTGGGTGGAATTGCATGTGCCGCGATTCGACAGACTCCAACGCCGCTACTCAACCTATGAAAAATTTCTAGGCGCGGTACTTAAGGAGTTTTGCCGGCGGGCTGCTCCGCTGGCGATTGTACAGGTGCGGGCCAAGGGCGTCCCGAGT
>CAZFHG010000260.1:0-4645 GCA_964518665.1 uncultured Opitutaceae bacterium
CGAAGACCCCGTGTGGATCCAATCCCGAGCGATAAAACGCCGCAAAATCATTCTTAGGGAAAACCTCTTCGCAGTGTGGACAAGTGACTTTCCAAGGGCGGCGCAGCGCATCGATCTTCCATGAATTCATGGGCACTCCCTCCTTGCAGGCAGGGCATGAGCCGTTGGACAGCACATGATGCGAACGCTGGATATTGGCGCTGAACATGGCGGCCCAGAGCTCATCGTCCGACATGTCGAGCCAAAGTTGGGCGGATTCAATACACCGCTGCGCCTGGGCTTGGCCCCAAGTGCTCGCCGCGGCGTTGGCCTGAATAGACCTTACGACGGTTGATGGGAAGAAGACCGATTGGATCTTGTGCCCGGGATTCTCTGCATAGCCGGGCGCGATTGCCAGCAGTTGCAGGACTCCGGCGATAAACAGCTTAAGTTTAGAAATACATGGCATTGTGTTTTTTCTACGAAGATGGAGGCAACAACATCTCATGGCTCCAACATGAAAAATGGGAAATTGCCGGTCGCGCCACTGCGCATGCCGAGTCTGGTGACCAAAGGTCTTATTAGCCTCACTTTAGTTCGCAGAAAATTTCACGCCGCTCCGCCATCCTTCGCCCGGTTGGGCTTCGGATGGCACGGCCATCGCAAAGCAACAGAGATCATACACGGTCTCTTTCTTGTTCACCGCGAAGGATGTCCTCCGTAGCCTTGGCGTAGGAGGACTCACGCCGGCGCAGTGCCGAAATCGGGGACAGCCAGCCACTCGCCTTCGCGCCGGGAGGATTCATGGGCGATGATGCCGGGGGCGTTGTATTTCGCCGACTCCCAGACGTTGATGAACGGCTGCCGGCCGCTCACGACCGCGCGCACGAAATCGTCGGTCAGGAACTGGTGCGAGCCCTCATGCCCATTGGGCTGGGTGCGAAAGGATTCGGGCAGTCGCGGGCGATACTTTTGGTGCACGGGAGCAAAGCTGGTGAGGAAATCGCGGCGTAGCTCGCGCTCGACCTTGGGTTCCTCCTCTTGGTCGGTCGCATACACGTCCACGCACTTGATCTGGTCCTCCACTGACACGGGGTCCGCCGTGCGGGAGCCCCACATGGCGTCGCGCGCGCTCTCCTCGTAACTGCCCTCGGTGCCGAAGAGCGAGAGTCGCACCGAGCGTCCGCCCTTCGTGCCGCAACGGCGAAATTCATTGATGCGCGCCATGCCCCCGTCGCTCGTGCGGCAGAACGCGGTTTGATTGCTGAAGTCGTTGCCGAACTGGCTCACCTCCTTGAGGAAGATGCCGTCGTCGGACCGGTCCTTCCAGCCGAGGCATGACACCGACGTCATGCGCGCACCCGTGACGGACAGCACCATCGCGACTGAGTGGGTGGGATACAGCATGGGCGGGACGCTTGCGGTCGCCTTCCAGTTGGCGCCGCCGCCGCGTTGAAACACGGAATAGAAACCGTGCGACATGTCGTGGTAGTAGGCACCTTCGCCGTAGACGAAATGACCGAACTCGCCGGCGTCCCACTTTTCTTTGCAGAATAGGCGGTTGCCGTAATAGCAGGACGTCTCGCCCATCATGTAAAGTAGGCCGGATTTCTTCACCGCCTCGACGAGCAGATGCAGATCCTCGATTGAGGTGGCGGCTGGCACGGCCGAATAGACATGTTTGCCCGCCGCCAGGGCCCGCAGCGCGATGGGTGCGTGAGTCCAGCGTTGGGTGAAAATGGCGATGGCATCGACGTCGCTCTGCAAGACCTCCTCCAGGTTCCGGAAGGTACGGGTGATCCTGAAGCGCTGTGCAACCTCGGTCATGGTGGCCTCATCGAGGTCGCAGCAGGACACCTCCTGCACGAGCGGATGCGCCTGAAAAAGCGGAATGAAACAACGGCTGAAATGCCCGGTACCGACGAAGCAGAGTTTAATGGGGTTCACGGATGGATGAGTTGAGATTAGGGGATGGGCCTCGTCGGCTCGGGGACTTTGTCAGTGATCCTTTGACCGGGCTGCCAGGATCGATGAAAGCAGGCGATCCTTCGCCTTCCAGTATTCCTGCGCGCCGAGCGGGGCGTACTCCTGCTTGATGCGATTGTACTCGGCGAGGTGGCTGGCGTCCGACGTGAAGTACTCGTGCAGATACAGGAAGATGTCGTTCTCGGAATTCCGGGTCACAAGCTGGATGCCGAGGGGAAAGGGAAAGGACGTGTCATCGCCAAAGCTGGCGAAGGTGTCGGTCCAGTTCTGCGGCTGCTTCGTCACAAATTGGGACTTCAGGGCTGTGACCGCCGCCGGGAAATCTTCCGCGTCCACGCGTAGCGCCACATCAACGTCGCCTTTCGTCAGGGCGCCAGGGATGGCAGTGGCACCTACGTGGTGGAACTCCGCTTTCGGTAACAACGCGGCGAGCCGCCCGGCGATCTGGGGAAGGTGCGCCTGCAAAACCGGCGCCATAGTGTTTGAAAGGATCAGGTGCATACTGGCTGCTCGCTGACTGTGATCATACCACGTCGGAGATCCAACGCTTTCCAACTTACAACAAAAACGGGGCTGCGGAGGAGGCCACGTTGTCACTGCGCTCCAATGTGGCCCTATTATAGCCTGCGATGGGTGGGCCGTTCGGTGAGATCAGCCTGAACCCGAGGTCCATGCCGGTCACAACCTACAGATCGTAGTGACACGACACCTGGTGACCGGTGTCGCCGGCGGTGCGGAGTACGGGGGATTCGCGGCGGCAGCGGTCGGTGGCGTGGGGACAGCGGGTGTGGAAGGTGCAGCCGGAAGGGGGGTGGATCGGCGAGGGGACGTCGCCCTGCAGGACGATGCGCTGCTGGCGGTGCAGCGGATCGGGCTGGGGAATGGCCGAGATCAGCGCACGGGTGTAGGGATGGCGCGGATTGCGGTAGATGACATCGGCACTGGCGAACTCGACGATGCGGCCGAGGTACATGATGGCGATGCGGTCCGACACATGCTTCACGACGGCGAGATTGTGCGCGATGAAGAGGTAGCTGAGGCCCATCTCGCGCTGGAGCTCGAGGAGGAGGTTGAGCACCTGGCTCTGGATCGAGACGTCGAGGGCGGAGACGGGTTCGTCGCAGACGATGAGCTTGGGCTCGAGGGCGATGGCGCGGGCGATGCCGATGCGCTGGCGCTGTCCGCCGGAAAACTCGAAGGGGTAGCGCTCGGCCGCATTGGCGGGGAGGCCGACCTTTGCCAGAAGCTCATGCACGCGCCGGTGGCGCCAAGCGGCATCACCGAGGCGGTGGATGACGAGGGGCTCGGCGATGATGTCGCCCACGGTGTGCCGGGCATTGAGCGATTCCACCGGATCCTGGAAAATCATCTGCAGGTGCCGGCGGTGGGGCTTGAGCGTGCGTTGCCGGAGCGGAACCAGGTCGGTGCCCTCGAAGATGAGCCGGCCGGCGGTGGGGTGGTTCAGGCGGACGATGCATTTGCCGAGGGAGGACTTGCCGCAGCCGGATTCGCCGACGAGGCCGATGGTCTCGCCGGGCATGACCGTGAGATTGATGCCGTCCACGGCGCGGCAGGCGTGTTTCGCGCGCTGGAAAATGCCTTCCTTGACGGGGAAGTGCATGCAGAGGTCCTGCACCTCGAGCAGCGGGGCCGGGGTTGAGCCGGCGGTGACCGGGCTGGCGGCTGCAGGCTGGGGCGCGGCGGCATCGGCTCGGGCCTGGTGGGCGTTGACGGATTCATCCTCCGGGGGCGGCAGGTCCCTGGTGTGGTGGCAGGCGACGGTGTGGGCCTCGTCCACGTGAATGAGCGGAGGCTGGGTGGCGCAGACGTCGGTGCGCCAGGGGCAACGGTTCTGGAAGCGGCAGCCGGTGGGCAGATGGGCGAGGGAGGGCACCATGCCCTCGATGGTGTTGAGGCGCTGCTTGCGCGGGTTGGTCAGGCGCGGGATGGAATTGAGCAGGCCGCGGGTGTAGGGGTGGGAGGGCGCGGCAAAGATCCGCTGCACCGGGCCGGCCTCGGCGATGCGGCCGGCGTACATGACGACAACATCGTCGCACATGTCGGCGATCACACCGAGGTCGTGCGTGATGAGGACGATGGCCATGCCGAGCTCGTGCTGGAGCGACTGCATGAGCTCAAGGATCTGCGCCTGGATGGTGACATCGAGGGCGGTGGTGGGCTCGTCGGCGATGACGACATCGGGCCGGCAGGCCAGGGCCATGGCGATGACGACGCGCTGGCGCATGCCGCCGGAAAGCTGGTGGGGGTACTCACCGGCGCGGATCTCAGGCGAGGGGATGCCGACCTTGGCGAGCATCTCGACGGAGAGGCGCAGGGCCTCGCGCTTGTCCTTGGTCCGGTGCAGAAGAAAGACCTCGCTCAGCTGCCGGCCGATGGTGTGCACCGGGTTGAGGGCGGTCATCGGCTCTTGGAAGATCATACCCATGCGGTCGCCGCGGATGCGCTGCATCTCGTCGGCCGGGAGTTGGGTGAGATCAACGCCGTCCAGCAAAACCTGTCCGCTCTGGATGCGCCCCATCGGCTGCGGGAGCAGCCGCATGATGGAGAGGGCGGTGACGCTCTTGCCGCAGCCGGATTCGCCGACGATGCCGAGAGTGCGGCCGCGGCCGACGGAGAAGCTCACGCCGTCCACGGCGGTGAGCCGGCCGGCGTCGGTATC
>CAZFHG010000261.1:0-4633 GCA_964518665.1 uncultured Opitutaceae bacterium
GGTCTCGCCGACGGAGAAGGGAGGGAAGTTGTAATGCAGGATGAACGACTTGGAGGTCGCACCGCCGGTGAGGCCGTCCATGTCCTGGGCTTCCTTGGTCGGCCCGAGGGTGGCGATGGCGATGTTCTGGGTGTCGCCACGCTGGAAGGTGGCGGAACCGTGCACGCGGGGGAGGACGCCGACTTCGGCGTACAGCGGACGCAGGTCCTTCTGGCCGCGGCCGTCGGAGCGCACGCCCTTGCTGAGGACGGTCTGGCGGTAGGCCTTGTACTGGAGGTCCTCGAAGACGACGTTCAGGTCGACATCGGTGAACTTGTCGGCGCCGAGCTCGGCGGTGAGGGCGGCCTTGGCCTCCTCCTTGAGCTTCTTGATGTTGGCGGTACGGATGGGCCGGTCGAGGCCGTAGATGGCCTCGGAAATGCGGGCGGCGGGGACGACGCGCTCGATGATGGCGCGGGCCTCGGGGGTGGCACCGACGAGGGCGAAGGTGGCCTTCGGCTTGCCGGCGAGGGCAACGAGCTCGTTGATCGCGGTGATGATCGGCTGGATGGCCTGGTGGCCGAACTCGAGGGCCTTGACGAACTCCTCTTCGGGCAGCTGGTCGGCGGAGCCTTCAATCATCAGCATGTCCTTGGCATTGCCGACGTAGATCAGGTCGAGCGAGGATGAGTACATCTGCTCGATCGTGGGATTGGCGACGAACTTGCCGTCGATGAGGGCGACGCGGACGGCGGCGATCGGGCCGTTCCACGGAATGTCGGAGATCGCGAGGGCGGCGCTGGCGCCGTTGACCATGGCGATGTCGGAGTCGTTCACGAGATCGGCCGACATGAGCTGGCCGATGATCTGGACCTCATTGAGGAAGCCCTCGGGGAAGAGCGGGCGGCAGGGGCGGTCGCAGAGGCGGGAGATCAGGATCTCGCGCTCGGTGGGACGGCCTTCGCGCTTGAAGTAGCCACCGGGAAAGCGGCCGGCGGCGGCGTACTTGTCGCGGTAGTCAACGGTCAGCGGGAAGAAGTCCTGGCCAGGGCGCATGGTCTGCGCGACGCAGGCGGAGACGAAGACGTTGGTCTCGCCGACGTTGACGTTGACTGCGCCATTGGCGAGTTGGGCGAAGGTGCCCGTGGAGAACTTGAGGCCCAAACCGGGCACTTCGACGATATGTTTCTGTTTCATTTTCTATTGCGGATAGGTGTCTCGGATGGGGCGAGGACGGTCAGCGACACGGGACTGAACGGACTCGGGGCCTCCTGGACGGAGGCGGCGCATGCCGGGATGGCGGGCGCGATGGAGGGTTGATAATCAAACCCACTTGGTCTCCTCGTGCGTGACACGAGAGATTTCCGTTTGGCGCCCCCGGGTGGGGGAGGTCTGCCTGGGCGGCAAACGGAAATGTCCCGGTCGAAGCGGCGAGTGTCGGTAAAGACAACGGGCGACCCGCGGATCGGGTCGCCCGTGTGACAAAGTCGGTTAGCGGCGGAGGCTCAGCTTTTGCAGGAGCTCGTTGTACTTGGGAAGATCATGCTTCTTCAAGTAGTCGAGCAACTTGCGACGGCGGGAAGCCATCTGGAGAAGGCCGCGGCGGGAGTGGAAATCCTTGCGATGCGTGCGAAGGTGCTCGGTCAAGTGATTGATCCGGGCGCTCAGCAGTGCGATCTGGACTTCGGACGAGCCGGTATCCTTCTCGTGGGTTTTGTACTCTGCGATGATCGTGGGTTTAACTACGGTGGTGGACATGGTTTAGTTGTTGATTTGCACGACTGTAGGGAACTCTTGCGAGCTCCGTGCCACCCGCCTGAAACCGCCGAAGCGGGCCCAGGCCGGCGTCACCGTTCCAATCCCGCGGAAGCGGGACCAGTCATGGTGGCCACCCGCAACCGGCGGGTTTCCACTGACGCAAGTAGCAAACCTCCGAAACCCGGAGGGTGGGTGCAAGCGAAATTTTTAACCACGGATCACACGGATTTCACGGATATCAAGGCGCCGGATCGAGTATGGCCTCAAAAGGCTCAGAAGGCACAAAATCAATCCTTCCGGGTTATGCGCCTTTTGAGCCTTATATGGCCATGGCCAGGGTTTGTATTCCCCATCCGTGCCATCCGTGTGATCCGTGGTAAAATAAATCCCGGTCTCACGAGCTCAACCCGTCCGTAGGTTCAGGCTCTTCACATCCTTGCAACCCGGCAGCTCGCGGATTTTGGCGACGATGGCTTCCTTGTGCATGAAGAGCTCGTTGCGGACGACCGCGTGCGAGACGAGGACGGTCAGCCGGCCGCGCTCGATGGTGACGGGATGCGAATAACTGGCGTTGGCGACGCCGACCAGCTTGGCCCATTGGTGGCGGATGGCGTGCTCGGGGGAATCGCGGCCGATGTGGTGCTTGGTGAGGATTTCCTCCACGAGCGCGCCCAACGGCTGGGTCGGCCGCTTCACTTGCCGGCGGGGCTCCGCGAACGGCACGTGGCGCAGGTCGCCGATGAGTTCCTCGGCCAGCTTGCTGAACTGGTGGGGTTGCTCAGGCATCGGGCAGGCGGCGGTGTTCGGCTTCGTAGAGCCGGCTGTAGCGGACAAAGGCGCCGAAGGCCGTGGCCCAGGCGATGTAAAAGCCGGGGAAACCGTCGAGGAAACCAAGTTTCAGCACGTAGGCGCGGAAAAATCGCCAGCCCGGCCGCACAATCGTGGCGGCCAGTGAAAACCGTCCGCCCCGGGCCTGCTGCTGGCGGACAAAGAGGTCGGCGAACGGGTTGATCTTCGCGACATGGCTGGCGAGCGTGGGGAAAGAGTAATGGTGCAAATCGCCACCCAAGGTTGCGACGGGGCCGTCGGCCTCCATTTTTTCATGCACGAACTGGTCGCCGCCCCAACGGGCGCGGGAGCGCTGGATGAGCCGCAGGCTCAGGTCCGGATACCAGTCGCCATGGGTGATCCACCGGTCGATGAACCAGACTTTCCGGGGGAAACGGGCGCCGGCGAAGGTGTCGTGATCAGGGCGGGCGAAAAAAACGGCAAACGCGGCGTGCAGGGCTGGCGACACTTCCTCGTCGGCATCCAAGCAAAGGGCCCAGGGTTGGGTGGCCCGGTCGAGCGCCCAGTTCTTCGTGTCACGGAAGCCACGCCATTCCGTGCGCATCACCTTGGCTCCCAGACGCCGGGCGACGGTTTCGCTGTCATCGGTGGTGTGGTTGAGCACGACCAAAATCTCCGCCACCCAGCCTTGTACACTGGCCAGGCAGCGCGGGAGGGTCTGGGCCTCGTTACGGGCCACGATGACGACGGAAATCGGAAGGGGGTTAGCCACAGGAACACAGTAAGGGGGAGGAATCGGGGGCGGGCGAATCCAATTCTTGGGCTCTCGCGGAGGCGCGGAGGACACGGAGGCTTGAACCACGGATTATACGCGGATTCGGCGGATGAGGTGCTGCTGGATGGCCACAAGAGGCGCAAAAATAATATATCAGGATTCTGTGCCTTTTGTGCCTTCTGTGGCCACGGATTGGATTCGATATCCGTGCCATCCGTGAAATCCGTGGTTAGGGAAACCTCCGCGCGCTCCGCGTCTCCGCGAGAGACCGCATCGTCACCCGCCGAACAATGACCGTGGAATCTGGTACAGGTACCCACATGACCGCCAGGCGCGGACGAAGGACTTTTTGCCGGCGTCGGGGCGGGCGATGATGAAGTTGATCGCGGCGACGAGCCCGAAGCCCAGGGCCTTGAAAACATTGCCGACGAAGCGTGACAGCAGGTATCCGGTGGAAGAGCGACCGTCCTCGCGGTCCACGTTCACGCGGCCGACCACGCGCGAGCAGGCGGAGTCGAAGGCGTGGCGCTTGACGTAGCGCAGGGTGGTGCGGGCGGCGGGCATCTGGTGCAGCACCTTGGCCGCCGGCGCGAACCACACCGCATAGCCGGCCTTGCGCAGACGACGGATGGGGCCGTTCTCTTCACCACCGAACACGCGTCCGCCCTTACGGCCGAGATTGATGTCCCAGCCGCCGGTGGAACGCAGCGCATCACGCCGGAAGGCCAGGTTGGCGCTCATGGGCACCTGATCTTCGCCCGTGGGGCCCATGCCGGACCGCAGATTCTGCAGACCGTGGAACGAGCGCACCCAGTCGGGGCAACCGTCGGGGAAAATGGGCTCCACCTCGCCGGCGACGGCACCGATGCGACGATCAGGATCGTTGGCGAAGGGCTGCATCAGTTCCCGGAGCCAGCCGGTCTCCATCAGGATATCGTCGTCGCCGTAGACGATGATATCCCCCTTGGCCTCGGTGAGGGCGCGGTTGCGGGCGTAGTTGGCCCCCTGCTGCGTTTCCAAAATGTGGCGCGGCGGATGGGGGGCAGACTGGAACGCGGCGACCGCGCCCCGGGTGTCATCGGGCGAATTGTTGTCGATGATGAGAATCTCCATCCGGTCGGCCGGGTAGTCTTGCCGCGTCAGCCGCTCCAAGGTCTGCGTCAGCAAACGCGCCCGGTTGTAGGTCGGGATGGCGATGGTGACGCTGGGGAGGGTGGACATGATCAGGCGGGGAGAGAGCACGAGAGGACGTGAATTTTCACGAATGGAAATTCTTCTTTGGGTAGCGCCCGGCCTCCGGACCGGCGGTTCGGCGTGCGCCAGCCAATCACC
>CAZFHG010000262.1:0-4631 GCA_964518665.1 uncultured Opitutaceae bacterium
ACGCAGTTCTTGCCGTAGAAGGCCGGCAGGGTGACGTGCTCCCCGAAAGTGAGCTCGGGCAGCATGATCGGCACATACACGTTGTTGGGCCAGTCGAAGATGCCCGGGCAGTGCGGGAAGGGCAGGCCGTCGCTGGTCAGCGTGCTGCCGCAGCTGATGAGCGGGATCTGCGCGTGAAGGCCGCTGGCGGCGTCGCGGTAGAGGAAAAGGCCCTGCTCCTTGCGGTTGCTCTTGTCGAAGATGACAAAGCGGCCGCTGGTGCGGGGGGCCTCGACCTTCGGGGGACCGGGGGGCATGGAGACGGTCTTGGCGAGACGCGACCACTGGCAGAGGTAGCGGGCGGCGTCGAAGTTCGCCATGCGCGTCGTGTGGTGCGAATAGGCGGTGCGCTCCGCATCGCGCAAGTCGAGGAAACCCTGTTCCTGGTCGAGATAGGTCTCGTAGAAGAACATGAACAGCTTCCGGAGGATGTCGAAATAACGGACCTTCTGGTCGTCGGTGATCCAGCCGTCGCGCAGGCCCTGGAGGACCAGGCTGATGCAGTGCATCTGGCCATAGGCGCCGGCGGCGCGGCCGAAGGCCCAGCCGAGACCGTCCGCCCGCACGAGGTCGGGCATCATCTTGATGTACTTCTCGGCGTAGGTGCGGAGGGTGGGGAGCTTGCGGTCGCGCACGCCGCTGTTGGCGTGGAGCTGCAGGGCGGAGCGGATGAACACGAAGTTCATCACGCCGTAGAGATTGAAGTTGCCGCCGAAGCCGTGGACCGAGTCGTCGAAGTAGCCGGTGGAGCTGGTCTGGTTGATGCGTTCAACCATGCGCTCGATCAGACGGGAGGTCTCATCCTTTTTGGACAGGCCGAAGGAGTAGCGGGCTACGGCCTTGGCGATGTTGAAGGCCTGCCAGTGGTTGTCGTAGTCGCTGCGGTGGAGGAGTGACTTGTCGATGCGCTGCTTGGTTTCCTCGACCAGGCGTTCCCAGACGGGATTGCGCTCCTTGGAGGGTCCGAAGGCCAGAAGGCCGAGGGCGGCATAGGCGAGGCCGTTTTCCGCGGCGGGCTCGGTGAACATCTGGGCCGTGATGCAGCGGGCTGCGAGGTCGATCAGGTCGTGGCCCTTGAGGGTGGTTTCTCCGGTGGCGCGATAGAATTCGCCGAGGGCGAAGGCGACGTGTCCGGGCTCATCGGGACGGGAGGCTTCGCCGTTGGTCGGAACGATGGTGCCGTCGGGTTGGATGGAGTCGAGATTGTGGGCCAGCATTGAGCGGGCCATATCGAGACATTGCTCGGAGAAACTGTGCATTCGGTGAGGGATTTCGGACGGAGTTTGCCGCCGGGAGGCGGACGCAGAAGAAGGGTTAGTCTGCCCAACCGCCTCGCAGGGCGGCAAGAGCGAAGTTAGCGGGCGATGAGCTTGATGAATTCGGCGTTGGTCTTGGTCTTCGAGAGCCGGGCGATCATGGTCTCGGTGGCCTCCTCGATCTTCTGCTGCACCAGGGCGCGGCGGAAGAAATGGATGCCCTCGAGGGTCTTGGCATCGATCAGGAGTTCCTCCTTGCGGGTGCCGGAGGCGGCGACGTTGATGGCCGGCCAGAGGCGCATCTCGGCGCACTTGCGGTCGAGGACGAGCTCCATGTTGCCGGTGCCCTTGAATTCCTGGAAAATGACGTCGTCCATGCGGCTGCCGGTCTCGACGAGGACGGAGGCGATGATGGTGAGCGATCCGGCCTCCTCGGTCTTGCGGGCGGTGGCGAAGAGCTGGCGGGGCTTTTCCAGCGCGCGGACGTCGAGGCCGCCGGAGCCGGTGCGGCCGGAGTTGCGGGCGGTGTTGTGCGCGCGGGCGAGGCGGGTGATCGAATCGAGGAAGAGGACGACATCGCGGCCTACCTCGACCAGGCGCTTGGCGCGCTCGATGCAGAGGTCGGCGATGCGCAAATGGTTTTCGATCTGCTCGTCGTTGGACGAGGCCCAGATCTCGGCCGGGACGCTGCGGCGGAAGTCGGTGACCTCCTCGGGACGCTCATCCACGAGCAAGATCATGACCAGGCACTCGGGATTGTTCTCGAGGACGCCCAGCGCCATGTCACGCAGGAGGGTGGTTTTGCCCGTGCGGGGCGGGGCGACGATCAGGCCGCGGGTGCCTTTGCCGATGGGGCAGAAAAGATCCACCGCGCGGGTCGTCATGCGGCCGTCCTTCATTTCCATCTTCAGGAACTGGTTGGGCGAGACCGTGGTGAGGCTGGGGAAGTCGAAACGGGCGCGGCGCTCCTCGAGGGGCACGCCGTCCACGGTCTCGATGAAGCGCATCTTTGGGTTGAGGAACCGGCCGTCGGGCGGGAAGGCTGTGCCGCTAATCATGTTGCCCGTGCGCAGCTTGAAGCGGCGGATGAGTTCTTTGGGCACAAAGGTGTCGGTGGGCCGGCGCTTGCCGCCCTTGGCGAGATCGAGCAACTGGCCGTTGCCACCGCGTTGAAGGTCGATGTCGAGCACGCCTTCCACCCGGATGGTGTTGTCAACAGGCGCAGGGCGCTCGGTGGCGGTTTCGTTGCCCGCCGGGGTGGCAGGGGCAGGAGCTTCGGTGGGGCGTTCCGGCGCGGAGGTATCCGCCGGAGCGGACGTGGATTTCTTTTCCATACAGAATTAAAAAAAATAAGACAGACACTCGACCCGCGCTTGACGCTTAAAACTCAGGACGGGATAAGAAACGCGTTTAGCGCACCCTAACCCCTAAAATCCGCCACAACGTGACAGACCAAACGATTACTTCTGTATCCCGGGAACACCGGAAATTCAGGCCTTCGGCCGAGTTCAAAGCCCAAGCTAATCTTGGGAGTGATACGATTTACAAAAGGCTCTATGCGGAGTCTGTCAACACCCCAGAAAAATTCTGGGGCCGGCAGGCGAAGGAACAGCTGGTCTGGCGCAAGGATTTCAAGCAGGTTCTGGATTGGAAGGCGCCGCACGCCAAGTGGTTCGTGGGCGGTAAGTTAAACGTCTCGGAAAACTGCCTCGACCGCCACCTTGGCACCTACCGTGAGAACAAGGCCGCGCTGATTTTCGAAGGCGAGCCGGGCGACGTGCGCACGATCACGTACAAACAACTGCATTTCCACGTGTGCCGTCTCGCGCACATCTTTGAGAACATGGGTGTAGGGCAGGGCGACCGTGTCGCCATTTACATGCCCATGATCCCCGAGGCTGTCATGGCCATGCTGGCCTGCGCCCGCGTAGGCGCGATCCACACGGTGGTCTTCGGCGGCTTCAGCCCCGAGGCCCTCAAGGACCGCATCAACGACTGCAAAGCCAAACTTGTCATCACCGCCGACGGCGGCTGGCGCCGCGGCAAGATCATCGATCTCAAGGCGAACGTGGACAAGGCCCTCGAGGGCGCCCCGACCGCCCACACGGTCATGGTCGTGAAGCGTTGCGGCAACCCCGTCACCATGCGCGAAGGTCGCGACGTGTGGTGGAAGGACGCCTGGGTGGGCGCGCCGAACCACCACAACGCGAAAGCCTTCGATGCCGAGCACCCGCTCTTCATTCTCTACACCTCGGGTTCCACCGGTAAGCCCAAGGGCGTGCTGCACACGAGCGCCGGCTACCTGCTCGGTTGCAAGCTCAGCGCCCATTACGTCTTCGATCTCAAGGAGAACGACCGCTATTTCTGCTCCGCCGACATCGGCTGGATCACCGGCCACAGCTACGTCGTTTACGGCCTGTTGGCCAATGGCGCCACGATCTTCCTCTACGAGGGCGCGCCCAACCACCCGGAGCCCGACCGCTTCTGGCAGATGATTGACCGTCACGGTCTCACCATCCTGTACACCGCACCGACCGCCATCCGCGCCTTCATGCGCTGGGGCGACAACTACGTGCTGCGGCACAGGCTCGACTCGCTTCGTCTGCTGGGTTCGGTCGGCGAACCGATCAACCCCGAGGCCTGGATGTGGTATCACACGATGATCGGCAAGAAGCGCTGCCCGATCGTCGACACCTGGTGGCAGACCGAGACCGGCTCCATCATGATCGCGCCGCTCCCGGGCGTCACGCCCACCAAGCCCGGCTCCGGCACCCGCCCGTTCTTCGGCGTGGTTCCGAAGGTCGTGGACGAAAAGGGCGTCGAAGTTCCGCGCAACAGCGGCGGCAAACTGGTCATCACCAAACCCTGGCCGTCCATGCTCCGAACCCTGTGGGGCGACGACGATCGCTACGTACGCCAGTATTTCAGCGAATTCCCCGGCAAGCCCGACATGTACTTCACCGGCGACGGCGCCCGGCAGGATAAGGACGGCTATTTCTGGATCGTCGGTCGCATTGACGATGTGCTCAACGTTTCCGGCCACCGCATCGGCACCGCCGAAATCGAGAGTGCCCTCGTTTCGCATCCCGCTGTTGCCGAGGCCGCGGCCGTCGGCCGCCCCGACGAGCTCAAGGGTCATTCCCTCGTGGTGTTCGTGAGCCTCAAGTCCGGCTACGCGGCCAGCGACGCGCTCAAGGAGGAGCTGCGCAACCACGTCGGCAAGGAAATCGGTTCCCTCGCCAAGCCCGACATGGTCCGTTTCGCCGCCGGTCTGCCCAAGACCCGCAGCGGAAAAATCATGCGCCGCATCCTCAAGGAGATCGCCGCCGGCGGCGA
>CAZFHG010000263.1:0-4590 GCA_964518665.1 uncultured Opitutaceae bacterium
ATCAAGCGCATCTCCGCCTACAACCGCTTCCAGGCCGACGAGGCCATGAAGAAGATCGAGGAGGGCATCAAGGAGACCAAGGCCAACCTGAAGAAGCTCACCGAGTACGCCGTCGCCTGGTTTGAGATGCTTCAGGAGAAGTACGGCAAGGGCATTAAGCGGAAGACCAGCTACGACGAGATCGAGCAGATCGACGCGTCGGAGGTCGTCTCCGCCAATCAGCGCCTCTATGTCAACCGCGAGGACGGCTTCATCGGCCTCAACTGGCGCCAGCATGAGTTCGTCACCGAGTGCACCATCCTCGACAGCGTCCTCACCATCATGCGCGACGGGTCGCTCAAGGTGTCAAAGGTCGCCGACAAGACCTTCATGGGCCGCGAGATCATGCACGTCGCCATCTGGCCCAAGGAGGGCGACCAGAGCTTTTACACGCTGATCTACCAGGACGGCGCCACCGGCAAGGCCTTCGCCAAGAAGTTCCAGATTGGCGGTCTGTCCCGTGACAAACTGTATCCGCTCGTGAAGTCCGAGAACTCCCGGATCGTGTGGCTGGACATCCAGACCAAGGAGAAGGACATGCCGAAGAGCGCGCACATTTCCCTGGACGGTCGCAGCGGCGCCCGCGTGCGCGAGTTCGATTTCGACCTCACGCCCGTGCCCGTCAGCACGAGAACCTCCAAGGGCCTGACCGTGACCAAGTGGGCGGTGAAGGAAGTTAAGGTCAATGACCTCGCGCTGAAGTGAGGCTTACGCCGAGCCTTTTGGAAACCTGAGACCTGAAGGACGGGCCCAAGCTTTAACCGGAACAATGTAGCCTGCGAGTAGGCCGGGAGCTTGCTCCCGCTTTGAACGCGCCAGCAAGCTGGCAGCCTACCTCCTGTAAATTGTATGGCCCTCCCTCACTCCCGCAGCGTGCTCATGCCCAGGCGGGCGATGCGGTCGATCAGCCTCGGGTACGTCAGACCCGTGTGCATGGCCGATTGCGCGAAGTCCTCGTCCGGCGCCAGCACCGGGTTCGGGTTCGCCTCGATGAAGTAGAGTTCGTTCTGCGCGTTCAACCGCAGGTCCAGCCGCGCATAGCCGTCGATCGTCAGCAGGTGGTAGATGCGCTTGCAGACGTCCTCGATGTGCCGCACCAGCGTGGGCTCCAGTCCCTCGGCGAAACGGTTTTCCAGGCCCCAACGCTGGCGGTAGGCCTCGTCCCACTTCGCCTTGTACGTGGCGATCTTTGGCTCGTCCGGCGGCACCTCGCGGAACACCAACTCGCGGATCGGGAAAACCTGTAGCCGGTGGTTACCTATCAGGCTCACGTAGAGTTCGCGTCCCTCGATGTATTCCTCGGCGATCACATCGTTGTCCGTGTTCTCGTGCAGGAACGTCACGCGCTCGCGGAATTGCTCGTCGGTCTCCACAAACGACGCCTGCGAGATCCCGTAGGACGCCTCCTCCTTCAGCGGCTTGACGAGGATCGGAAACTTCAGGTGCGCGGGCCGCACCGCGCGCTTGCCTCGCGGGATCGTCACGAAGTGCGGCGTGTGGATGCGGTGGTAGCTCAGGATCTTTTTCGAAATCGCCTTGTGCTTGCAGAGCGTGAGCCCCGTCGAGCCGCAGCCGGTGAACGGGATGTCGTGCATCGCGAGGTACGAGACGATGTGCTGGTCGAAGGCCCGGTTGTTCCGGAACTGGTCAGCCAGGTTGAAGATCACGTCCGGCGTGAAGGTTTGGAGCTTCTGGCGCAGCAGATCGAGGTCGTCGAAGATCGCCAGTTGCTCGTGCGGATAACCCAGCTCCTCGAGGGCGGACAGCACGGCGGCCTCGGTCTTCCAGTCCGCGGTCTTCAGTTCCGTGCTCAGGTCCTGGTCCAGCGTCGTGGGCCCGATGGCATCAAACAGGGCGAGTACTTTGAGTTTTTTCCCCATGGCTACTTGGTGCGTTTGAATTTTCCCGTGAAAAGGTAGTTCATGACAAGCGTCGTGAGATACGCCGCCACCGGCATGCTCGGCGTCGCGTCACCCGGACCGACGTACAGGTCGAGCTGCTCGCAGCGCTCGATCAGCCGGGTCAGCAGCTTGTTGACGCGGTACTTCTTCTCGTTGGTGAACTCGCACACCGCATCCATCAACTGCCGCCGCCGCTGGCGCAGGTAGTGCGAGGCCTTCAGCGCCGGACCCGCATCCCGCGCGCCCGCGAAAATCTGCCGCAGGTCGCGGTCATAGAAATCGGGATAGGTGTCCGCGTTCTCCTTCCGCTTCCGCGCGTAGTAGGTCTTCAGCTTCAGGTTGAGGCAGTTGAAGTCCTTCTCGCGGTAGCCCGGCTGGTAGGGCGGGGGCTGGCCGGCGATCGAGCGCATCAACTCGTCCACATATTCGAGTTTGTGCAGGGCCTTCCAGCCCTTGAAGCGCGTGCGCCAGTCCAGTCCCGGCGTCAGCCACACCGCGAAGGTTTCCGCGAAATCTTCGTCCGGGTGGCTCTGCGCATACCAGTCGTCGAGATGCACCACGAACGAGTGGCTGTACGGCCGCGGACGGTAGAAGGCCGGCGTCGTGTCGTTGGACGATTTACCGAACACCTGCTGCCACTTCCGTTTCCGCGGCAACTGATAGGCAAAAGCATAGGTGTGGGCGGCCTCGTGGCGGATCAGCCGCATGAACCACTCCGGTGTGTCGCCCTCGACTTCGAGCATCATCTTCGCCTCCAGTTTTCGCAGGCGCTCGTGCACCAAAAAGAACGGCACGAAGATCGACGGAATGCCCACCGGCACGAACCATTCGTCGCCCACGTGGCAGGGCGGATGGTAGACCAGACCTTTCAGCGTCAGCTCGTCATAGAGCTGTTGGATCAACGGCTGCAGCGGCGTGCCCGGCAGCGTCAGCCCCAGTTGGGATATTTTCCGGTCCAGCAGCGACTCGTCATCCAGATCGTGCCATGGCGGGGTTTCCATGGTGTGACCCTAGGGCGGATAGTGTTCCGCTAGAAACTTATTCTGAGGGGCGGGGAGGGGCTTCTTTAACCACGGATCACACGGATGCTACGGATCATTCCAAGGCAGTTTTACAGGAGGCCGCTGAGGGAGCAGAGTGTCTGATGTAGGGAGGGGTTTCCGAACCCCGCCTCGATTGGCATTACACACTCGAAGGCGGGGATCGGAATCCCCGCCCTGCATCAAAAGTTTTCACTGGCCTAGCTTTGCGCAAACGCGATCAGAGGAGCGAAATGACCCTGGTCGGCTTGCCGGACCGCGTTAATGTAGCGCTGACGTATTTCACCGGACGCGACCAAGTCCTGGCGCGCACCCCAGGTCAGTTCGGCGCCACCGCGGGAGGCGATGATGATGTCGGCGATCAGCCGCGAATGCCGGCCGTTGCCGTTGGACCAGGGATGAATCAGGACCAGCCGGTGATGCAGCCTGACGGCGGCCTCGGGCAGGGGATAGGTGGCATGCTCAAGCCACGCCCGCGTATCATCGAAGGCGTTGCGGACTCCCTCGGCGAGCCGCGGAACCTCCCATCCGAGATTCTTCTCGGAGGTGCGATATTTTCCGGCCCATTTCCAGACTTGGTTGAACATCCGGCGGTGCAGTTCGCGGGCGAAAGTATCGGATAAAAGATCCGTGCGCCGCAGCACACTCCTGCGCATGGCCCACACCCGGGCGGCGTTGATGTTGAGCCGTTCGAATTGGTTCAACTCGGCCCGGGTGCTCAGACTCGGAATCAACGCCATCCGCTCCTCTTCACCGAGTGGAGTGGCGGCGTCAGCTTGTTCGAAGAGATCCGAGGTCATTTTGCCGGTCGCAGCGGCAGGTCGCCCACCGCTTGGTTCTCAAGCGCCATGGAATGTTCGCTGGCCTGGAGATGCTTGAACTGCGGATCGTGCTGCCGGGCGAGATCGCGGAAAGAGCCTGCGACCTTCGCGCGGGGCACGAGGAAATAGACCAGCTCGCAGTCCATGGCGTCAGCCGCGCGTTGCAGCGAATGCAGGCTGATGGCCCCGCGTTCCTCTGCATGCTCCAGGTCACCGTAGGATTGCTTCGTCACCATCACCTTTTTGGCCACATAGGCTTGGCTCAAACCCAGCGCCGTCCGCACCGCGCGCAACCAACCCCGTGCCGGCCGCATGGCGGCCGTTTGGGCCGGTATCAGCGCCGGGATGCGGGCGTCTAGGCTGGTGACCAATACACTCTGACCTTCGCTATTCATACAGGCTATAACCTGTCTATGACTCACAAAAGACAAGATAAAAGCTTACTAAATGAGCTGAAAGACAGGATAAAACATGTCTATCAAGCAAGCTATGGTTTTGTCAGACACAGGCCGTTGAACCACAAACGCATTCAGCACGACCGACAGTTGTCCGAATCGTGGACACAGGAGCAGAGCTGCCAGTTACTTTTGAAGACGTACCCCCAGCCTCACTTGAGCTCGGTCTGAAGATCTCCGGTCGTGTTGTCCTCGAATACGATGGAGCGCGTGCTGACGGAAGGAAGCGGGGAGGCCCGGGTTGGTGACTGGGGTACGGCCTTGATGACGGCAGGGGAGCGGGGCACGACGAAGTAGACGAGGTCGCAGTCCATCGCGCCGGCGGCGCGGTGCA
>CAZFHG010000264.1:0-4569 GCA_964518665.1 uncultured Opitutaceae bacterium
GTCAGCGTCGCTTCGAGGTTGATCGGGGCATGATCAGGGTTCGCCTCATCCCAAACCTGCCCGAACTGCATGTTGAACTGAAGGACGCGGAATCGACTCATGGCAGGCGTGCTAGGCAGGCAGCACAAACGGCAGGGCGACAGCAGTGGTCACTGACTCCGGGTTGGAAATCATAGCAGGCGTGCCAGCCCGAGGAGTCAGAGCAAATCGGACCAAAAAAACTGCATGGGGGTGAATCATGCTATGGATGGAATGAAGCGGCTAAGCGGTGGGGCAGCAATATATTATTCCGGTTCGGCCGTGCCTTCCACCACCCAGTCGCGCGCCTCGGGGACCTGGCGCAGAAACTCGCGGAGCACGGCGCTCAGGTGCTCGGCGTAGCGGAAATGCGCGCCCATCCCGGTGCGCAATTCGGCCTCGTAAATGAACTTGTCGGCCTGTGTGCAGTGCTCGAAGGGTGTCTGTGCTCCCAGCAGCAGCGAATACACATAGGCAGCCGAGCCGCGCTGCATCAGTTCGCGGGTGAGTGCCGCCTGTTCGTCGAGCAACGGCTGGTGGTCTGCGTGCCGGATCTCCGGCGGCAGGTAGAAACCAGCCTGAATCAGGGGGGTGAAACGATGCCCGGTGCGGTGGCGATTGAGATCCCGCAACTCGGCCAGGGCCATGTTGTTCCAAGCAAAGCTCACGCGCATGCGGCGGGTGGCGGAGCCCTGGTAGCCATAGCGGTTGGTGCGATGGCGCAGGGCTTCGGGCACCGGCTGGTCCACCGGGAGCCACGGCGGAGCGGACCGGTCCACCTGCACCCAGATCTCGTCGGCCAGCGGCGCGGTCGAAAGCCGGGCCAGCCCGAGCCGCAGGCTGTCGGCCAGTTCCTGCGCGGCCTGCGCCTCGTAGGATTTCTCGGCGGAGCTGTGGCGCATCAGCCGCGGTGACTGCTTGAGGAGCTCGTCGCGGATGAGTTTGGCCGCGGCCCTGGCCTCGGGATGCGGCAGCGAATCGAGGTGCTTCACAGTCACGGACCACATGCGCGAGCTCTGCACGAGTCCGAGATTGGTGTGGGTCGCCAGCGGAATGAAATAGCGCGCGCGGTCGAGGGCGTAGTTCTTGCGGAGCCGGGTGACGACGGCGGGCTTGGCGTCGGGCGGCAGACGCACGAGGGCGGGATTGGCGGTGGCGAGCGCGTCGAGCCGGGCGTATTCCTGCTGGTAGGCGGCGAACGCCTTCGCCATCAGGGCAGTCCAGCGTGGAGCGAGGTCAGCCGGGATGCCGATGGCGGCGGGGTCCGGGAGATTGCTTGCATCCATCGTGATGTAGCGCGTGCTCGACTCCTGGCCGTCGGCCATCTGCGCGATCTCAAAAATCTTGTACGCCAGCCACATCGAGACTCCGTCGAGGGCGATGGCCAGTCCGCCGGTGAGGCCGCCGATGGAGGCGTGGCCGTAATCGACAAACTTCAGGATGCGGTCGATCGAGGCGTCGGGGTTGGCGACGTCCACTTTCTCGAGAATGGAGGCGAGGCCCTCGTTGCTGCGCGAGTAGCGGGCGAGCACGGACGCAAGGAGCTCGGGCGTGACTTTGGGCAGGTCGGCGGCGGTCGGAGGCGGGACAAGGGCGAGGCCGGTGACTTTCATGCGGTGCGGTGAGCAAGGTTTCACGCAATCCCGCGCAGTCGCCAAGCACTAAACCTGCGTTGGGCAAAACGAGGCTCTCGCGGAGGCGCGGAGAACGCGGAGAGGCTTGGGAACGATGATCTGCACCGATCCTCGATGTTTCATTCCAAGGCAAGTTAACCGCATTGAACGCAGTGAGCGCAAAGAATAGCCTATCGAATTCCATCCGGTTCTTTGCGTTCTATGCGGTTAATCGGTTAGGGAACTCCGATCAGCGCAAATCAGCGTAGATCAGCGTTCCTAAAAGATACTCCGCGACCTCCGCGGCTCCGCGAGAGGCACGTGAATCCACCGCAAACGCGCGGTCCTTACCGGGTCAACAACCAGCCGCCGAAGCTGCCTTGGTAGAAGCCCAGTAAAACCGAGCACAGGGCGAGCAGGCCGAGGGTCGCGCCCGCATACCACGTCACAAAGGTGCGGGCGGGGCGACCGTCGGTCTCGCCCTCCGGCAAGGGGGCGCGGCCGTTCTCGAAGAACGCGGCCTTGATCCAGCCGAAGTAGTAATAGATCGAGATGACGACGCCGACGATGGCGACGGCCAGCAGCGGGTAGAGGCCGGCCTTGAAGGCGGCGATGAAGACGAAGAGCTTGCCCATGAAACCCGCCAGCGGGGGAATACCCGCCAGCGAGCCGAGCCCGACGGCCAGCACGGTGGCGAGGAAGGGATTGTCGCGGGCCAGGCCGGCGTAATGCTCGAGCTCCTGATCGGCGTCGTTCACGCCGGCGAGATGGGTCATCACGCCGAAGACCGCGAAGGTGGCCAGCAGGTAGGCGGCGAGGTAGAAATACACAGCGCCCAGGGCGAACGGCGTGGATACGGCGGCAATGACGCCAATGAGCAGGAAGCCGGCGTGCGAGACGCCGGACAGGCCGATGAGGCGCTTCACGTTGTGCTGGGTCAGCGCAGCGATGTTACCGAAGAGGATCGTGGCCGCCGCCAGCACGCCGAGGAGCGGGACGGTCAGCGAGGCATAGGGCGCGAAGGCCTTCAGCGTGAGCACGAGGAGCACGGCGAAACCGGCGGCCTTGGAGGCGACGGCGAGGAAGGCGGTCACGGGCGTGGGCGCACCTTGGTAAACGTCCGGAATCCAGATCTGGAAGGGAAAGGCGCCGATCTTGAACGCCACGCCGGCGAGGACGAGGACGATGCCGGCCTGGGCGAGGAAATTGCCGGGGTTGGCGGCAAGGAAGGTGCTGAGCGCGGTGAAGTTCATCGCGTCAGCCGTGTGCCCGGGCAGCGCCGGGTTGCCCGCCACGCCGTAAAGCAGGACGATGCCGAAGAGGAGCAGCGCGGAGCTCAGCGCGCCCATGATGAGGTACTTCAGGCCGGCCTCAAGGGAGAGCGGATTGGCGCGGACGTAGCTGACGAGGATGTAGAAGCCGACCGTGACCGTCTCGAGGGCGACGAAGAGCAGGACGAAGTGGTTGCTCTGCGCGAGCAGCATCATCGCGGCGCTGACGACGAGGACGATGTGGTAGAACTCGATCCGCGGCAGCGACTGCTTCGCGAGGGCCACCCGGCCCAGCAGGCAGACCAGAATGGAACAGACGAGGAAGAAGACGCGGAGGAACTGGCCGTCGCGGGAGTGATGCAGGAGGCCGTTGAAGGTGTCGCGCTCGAGGCCGGCGGGCGTGATGTTGGCCAGGAGGAAGCCGATGATCACAATCTGGCCGAGGACGGCGATGACCGGGATGCGGTCATGCGCGGTTTTCGGGAGCACGATCTCAAGCACGAGGAGCAGCAGCGCGAGGCAGCCGAGCGCCATCTCGGGATAGATAGCGGACCACTGGTTGGACGCGGCGGCGGCGGTGGCCTGGAGAAGTTCGGGTGTCATGGCGGGCGGGGCTTACTTGCCGGAGTTCGTCTGCAGCGGCAGCGCACCGGGCGCGGGCCAGGCGGGATGCAGCGCGGCATTGAGCGGCGTGGAGATTGATTTCGGCCAGAAGCCGATGAAGAGCAGCGCGGCGAGAAGGATGATCGCGGGAATTTTCTCGCTCCAGCGCAGGTCGGACGGCGGGTGCGCAGTGGTCACGCGGGTGAGTTCCTCGGTCGCCGGGCCGAAGAAGACCCGGGCGGCGGAACGCAGACCGTAGACGGCCGAGATGATGATGCCGGAGACGGCGCAGGCGGTGAGGACCTTCGAATAGGTCCAGGCGGCGACGAAGATGGTGAGTTCGCCCCAGAAGTTGGCGAAGCCGGGCAGACCGATGCTCGCGAGCGTGGCGGTCACAAAGAAGGCGGCGAGCACCGGCGTCTTCTGGGCGAGGCCGCCCATTTCGTTCATGTCAAAGGTGTGCGTACGGTGATGGATGCTGGTCGTAAGCAGGAAGAGCAGCGCCACGGAAAGGCCGTGAGCGACCATCATCAGGACCACGCCGCCGGCCCCGAGGCTGGAGAGGCAGGCCAGGCCGAGGAAGGCGTAGCCCATGTGCATCACGGAGCTGTAACCGACCATCTGCTTGAGGTCGCGCTGCGCCATGGTGATGAAGCCGACGATCAAAATGTTGCCGAAGACCGCGAGGCCCGCGAGGACGGTGGTCCATTGGGTGGCGCCCAGCGGCAGCAGCGGGAGCGCGATCTGGATCAGGCCGTAGAGGCCGAACTTCTTCAGCACGCCGGCATGCAGCATCGCGGCCGAACTGGGTGCGGCGCCGTAACCGAGGGGCGCCCAGGTGTGCAGCGGCCAGAGGGAGACGAGGATGCCGAAGCCGAACATAAGCAGGCCGAAGAGGTATTTTTGCAGGCTGCCCTCCAGCGGCGCCGCGGTCAGGGCGTGCCGCAGGGTGACGAGATCAAAGCTGTTGGCCCCGCTCTTCACGTAGATCGCGATCAGGCCGAGCAGCGAAAGCATCGCGCCGACCGTCAAATAGATGGTCATCTTCATGGCCGCATAGCCGC
>CAZFHG010000265.1:0-4554 GCA_964518665.1 uncultured Opitutaceae bacterium
AACCCGGATCGACGGCTTCGGAGGCCGCTACACTATCCATTGTGCTACATTCGCAAAACTGCCCGAAACTGAAAAACCGGCGGAAGCCTGTCGAGTGCAAAGCCGGGCCATCCCGTCATTGCGCTCAACCTCTCCTCAGATGTGAATCGCCTCACCCATCGAGGCCGCCGATGCCTCCATGTTGGCCTCGCTCAGGGTCGGGTGGGCGTGGATTGACTGGTGGACCTCCTCAACGGTCGCCTCGAGGTCCATGGCCAGGCCATACTCGGCCACCAGTTCGGTCGCCTCGGAGCCGATGATGTGCGCGCCGTAGATCTCGCCGGTCTTCGCATCGCTGATGACCTTGACGAAGCCCTCGCTCTCGGCCGACGCCACGGCCTTGCCGGAGGCGGTGAACGGGAACTTGCCCACCTTGTAGCTGAGCCCCTTCTCCTTGGCCGCCTTCTCGGTGAGGCCGGTGCTGGCCACCTGCGGCTGGCAATAGGTGCAGCCCGGGAAATTCTTCACGCGCCTGGGCTTGCCGTGGCCGAACATGCCGTTGACGGCGTTGACCGCCTCAAACGTCGCAATGTGCGCCAGCCAGGGCGGCCCGATGATGTCGCCCGCGGCATAGATGCCCTTCACGTTGGTTTGGTAGTCTTCGCCGACCTTAACGTAGTTGCGGTCGAGTTCCACCCGCAGGTTCGGAGCCAGCACGCCTTCGATATTGGCCACCACGCCGATGGCGGAAAGCAGCACGTCCGCCTCCAGTTCGGTCTTCTTGTCGCCGAGCACGAGATCGAGTTTCACCGAGTTCTTACCGACCCGGAAGTTTTCGCACTTGGTACCCGTGTGGACCACGATGCCCTGCTTCTCGAACGAACGGTGCAGGGTGCGCGCCACCTCATCGTCCTCCACCGGGAGGATTTGCGGCAGCATTTCCACCAGCGTGACCTTCGTCCCGAAGGCATTGTAGAAATAGGCGAACTCCACGCCGATCGCACCGGCGCCGACGATCACCACCGACTTGGGCAACGTCTTGCTCGCCAGCGCCTCGCGCGAGGTCATCACGCGCGTGCCGTCGTAGTCGAGCCCCGGGATCTGGCGCATCTTGCAGCCGGTGGCGATCAGGATGTTTTTGGCGCGCAGGAACTTCCCCTTGTGCTCGCCATCCGTGATGGAAACCATGCCGGCGGCGCTGACCTGCGCCCGGCCGACGAAGTACTCCACCTTGTTCTTCTTGAAGAGAAACTCGATCCCCTTGGCCATCTGCGCGGCCACGCCGCGGGAACGATCCATGACCTTGGCAATATCGAAGGAGATTTCCTTCGCGCTCAGGCCGTAAACCTCCGCTTTCTTCATTTTCTGGTAGAGTTCGGCGCTCTTGAGCAGGGCCTTGGTCGGGATGCAGCCCCAATTGAGGCAGGTGCCGCCGGCGCGCTCCATTTCGACGCAGGCTACCTTCTTGCCTAACTGGCCGGCCCGGATCGCGCCCGCGTAGCCCGCGGGACCGCCGCCAATGACAACCAGATCGTATTCAGTAGATTCAGCCATGGTGTGGGAAGTGTGTTTGGCCGAACGGTCGCACACCCCGGCCCACCGTCAAATGCAAACTCCCATGCCCGTCTTGGTCGGGCATGGGAGTTTGCATTTTGGAGTTGGCAGATGGGAGTTCGAAGATCGAAAAACAACATACGGGCCCTTTCGATCTCCGAACTCCGATCTCCGATCTGCGACATCTGACAGCGCCGTCAGATGTCGATGACGTCGTCGGGCTTTTTCGGCGGCGGACCCCGGCGGGCCGGCGCGGGCTTCAGCAGCCGCGTGAAAACGAAGTTGGTCACGCTCACAATCAGGGCGCCGCCCACGGCCGACCAGAAACTCTCGACATGAAACCCGTCCACGAGCTTGCCCACAAACAGGAACAACAAGGCATTGATCACGACCATGCCGAGTCCCATCGTCAGCACGATGAACGGCAGCGTGAACAGCACCAGCAGCGGCTTCAGGATGACATTCAGAAAGCTGAGCAGCAGCACGACGACGAACAGCGTCAGACCGTCGGTGCAATGGATGCCGGGAATGAGCTTGGTCGCGAGCGTGACACCCACGGCCAGCACCAGCCAGCGGACCAGCAATTGCATAAGCGAAGAATTCATTCGAGTCCGGGCGACTTTCGCCTCCCCTTGCTGACGGGCAATGAAAATCCTCGTCATCCAGGACCTTCTCCGCAGCGGCGGCACCGAGCGCCAGTCCGTGCTGCTCGCGAACGCCTTCGCCGCCGCCGGCCACGCCAGCACCCTGCTGACTTTCCGCCCGGGCGGTGCGCTGGCCGGCTCCGTTGACCCGGGCGTCACCCGGTTGACCCTGCAGTCCTTTGACACCCGGCTCGACTGGTATGCCCCCGGCCTGCGGCGCACCCTCGAGGTGCTCCAACCCGACGTCATCCTCTGCATGGGGCGGATGGCGAACTGCGCCGCCGGGCACATCGTCAACATCGTGCAGGATCGGTGGCCCGACGCGGTGGTCCTGGCCACCATGCGCACGGGCAAATGCCTGCCGTGGCGCTTCCGCCGGTCGCTGTCGGCCGTGCGACACATCATCGCCAACAGCAACGCCGCCCGCACCACGCTTATGCAGGAGCACGGGATCTCCGCAGACAAAATCTCGGTGATCCACAACCCGCTCGTTTTCCCACCCGTGGCTGATGGCGAATCCGCGGAGTCCACTGCCCGTGCAACCCTGCGGTCGAACCACGGTGCCACCGCCCGGACGACCGTCCTGCTCAACGTGGCCATGTTTCGACCGGAGAAAAATCAGGCCGAACTCATCACCTCGGCCGCCACCCTGCCCGCGGATTTCGACTGGCAGCTCTGGCTCGCCGGCGACGGTCCCGCCCGCGCCGCCTGCGAGGCGTTGTCCACCCGTCTCAGCCTCACGAAACGCGTCAAATTTCTCGGCTTCCTTCGTGATCCCTCCGCGGTTTATGCGGCGGCCGACCTCGCCGTGCATGCGTCACGCAGCGAATCGCTCTCCAATTTCCTCATCGAGGCCCAGGCCCACGGCCTGCCCGCCGTCGCCTACGAGGCGCAGGGCATCGGCGAATGTTTCCTGCCCGGCGAAACCGGGGCCGTCATCGCGCGCGGGCGGACCGCGGATTTCTGTGCCGCCGTCCGGCACTATGCCGCCGCCGATGCGGACTGCCGGAGCCGCGCCCGTGAGTTTGCCCGCACCACATTCGCCGCCCCGCGGCAGGTGCAGGCCCATCTCGACCTTTTCGCCAAACTGGCCAAAGTCTGACCCATGACCAACAAGCAGCGCACCGATCTGATCGCGAAATACATCCGCGAGCACAAGTACGCCGACCTGCGCACGCTGGCTTCCCGTTTCGGCGGCTCGATCTCGACGGTCCGCCGCGCCCTCGACCAATTGGAGACCGCCGGGGTCGTCCGCCGGCATCACGGCGGCGCCTCGCTGGTGGAAACCGACGAGGTGGCCCAGGAATATGATTTCATCGCCCGCAACCAGCGTCACCCCGAGGAGAAATTCGCCATCGCCCGGCTGGTCGCCGAGCAGGTGCAACCCGGCATGACCGTGATCCTGGATGGTGGCAGCACGACCTTTGCCGTCGCCCGCCTCATCGTCGACAAGCGCCTCCAGGTCATCACCAACTCGCTGCCCGTCGCGAGTCTCTTCAGCGAAGTCGGCAGCGTCGAAACCATCGTCACCGGCGGTAGCATCTACAGCCGGCTGGGCGTCCTCCTCGGACCCATGTGCGAGGATTCCCTCGGGCAGGTCCATGCCGATCTGGCGATTTTGGGCGGCGCCGGCATCACCGAAAACGGGGTCTGGAATCAGAACACCCTTATCGTGGCCGCCCAACGCCGCATGATTGCCGCATCGGAGCGCACCATCTTCGCGCTCGATAATTCCAAGTTCGGCCGCAAGGCGCTCAACCTCACCACCCCGTTCGAGCCGCGCTTCACCATCGTCACTGACATACGCCCCGCCCCCGCCGTGGCCAAGGCCATCAGCGCCGCCGGCGCGAAGCTCACGCTGACGGAACAGTTGAACGGGAAGTAGGGAGCCTGGGAGCGCGACCGCCCTCGGTCGCAATCAATCGCCAGCGGGTGATCCAGTCGAACCCCTGAAAATGGGTCGCAGAACTGGCAATGGATTGCGGTTTGACGGCTGATTACTGGTTTGCGGACAATTGCGACCGAGGGCGGTCGCGCTCCCAGCCTCCATCTTCAATCCCCCCCTCCTGACAGCGTCCTGTCAGGAGTGCCTCTCTAAGCCCGCTCGCGAGTTGCTTTCCCGACTGGGTTGCACTTCGTCAATTCCGTGCCGTCCTCCGCCTCCCGTCCCGCCCCCGAGTGCATCCGTCTCCGCGGCGTGCGTCAGAACAATCTCAAGGGTTTCGACCTCGACCTGCCCCTCGGCCGGTACGTCGTGGTCACCGGGCTGAGCGGCAGTGGAAAGTCCTCCCTGGTCTTCGACACGCTGCACGCCGAGGGCCAGCGCCGCTACGTCGAGACCTTCAGCGCCTACACCCGCCAGTTCCTCGACCTGCTC
>CAZFHG010000266.1:0-4549 GCA_964518665.1 uncultured Opitutaceae bacterium
TACCGCAGCGACGACTGCCTGTGGCTCTTCAACACCGTGCCCGCCTATGTCAAGGAGACCGGCGACTTCGCGTTTTACAGCAAGGTGCTGCCCTATGCCGACGCGGGCGAAGCCACCGTCCTGGGACACCTGAAGCAGGCCATCGCCTTCAGCCTCCGGTACCGCGGCGCCCACGGCCTGCCGGCGGCCATGAGCGCCGACTGGAACGACTGCCTGGGCCTTGGGCGCCACGGCGAAAGCGTCTTTGCCGCCTTCCAGCTTCGCTATGCGCTCACGGTCTACGCCGAGATCACCACGCGGATGGGCAGCCCCGAAGAGGCGGCGTGGGCCGAGCGGCAGCGGCAGGAGCTCGACGCCGCCCTTCAGGCGCACTGCTGGGACGGCCGTTGGTTTGCCCGCGCCTTCCGTGACGATGGCACGGCGCTGGGCGTGGCGCGCAACGCGCAGGGCCGGATCTTTCTGGAATCCAACGCCTGGGCGGTGATCAGCGGCGCGGCGACACCCGCACAGGCGGTGACGCTGATGGATGCGATCCGCGAAGAGCTGTTCACGCCGTTCGGGCTGATGATCTGCGCGCCCGGTTTTACCACGCTTGATCGCACCGCGGCGGCGAACATCCTCGGCAATCCCGGCATCAAAGAGAACGCGGGCGTCTTCTGCCATACGCAGGGTTGGGCGGTGATGGCCGAGACGCTGCTGGGCCGGGGCGACCGGGCCTACGCGTATTTTCGCGCCACCATGCCCGCCGCCTACAACACGCGCGCCGAGATCCGCGAAACCGAGCCGTATGTGCAAAGCCAGTCCACCCACAGCCGTTTCAGCCGCAAGGAGGGCGTCTCCCGGCTGCCGTGGCTCACCGGCGCCGCCGCCTGGTCGTACTACGCCGCGACCCACCACATTCTCGGCATACAGCCCGACTACGACGGCCTCCGCGTAGCCCCCTGCCTCCCTTCGGACTGGCCGGAACTGACGGTCAGCCGGCGGTTCCGCGCCAAACGCTTCGACCTCGTCATCCGCCGTCAGGGCGCTGGCAACGGCGTCCGCCTCACCCTGAATGGCAAGGCGATGCCGGGAGATTTCCTGCCCTTGGCGGACTGCGCCGCGCACAACCACATCCTCGTCCAGATCGGAGACTGACCGGACAAAGGACATGACGCCCACGCAGCCCTGACCGGCGCGCGCCATGGGCGATGACAAACACCCAACCCCAGACAGGCACGAGATGACCGCCACCCCCCGCCAACGCGTACGAACCGCCCTCGCCCACCAGCAGCCCGACCGTGTGCCGTTTTCCTGGCAGTTCTGCGCCACGCCGGAGATGAGCCGCACCTTGGAGCAGGAGTTGGCCGGCCGCGGCCTCTCCTGGGAGGCGCTCCGCCAGTCGACGGAGGATATCGTCTGGCTGGGGCCGAACTATTGCGGCCCCAAAGCGCGCAACGGCGGCCCATGGGATGTCTGGGGCATCGGCTGGAAGGACGTGACCTATGGCCACGGCACCTATCGTGAAGTCGAGACCTACCCGCTGGCCGGCATCGACAGCGTCGCCGCGCTCGACGACTACCCCTGGCCCGACCCGGACTGGTACGACTATGCCGGCCTGCCCCGGCAGATCGCGGCGATCGATCCGGCAAAGGCGGTCAAATTCCTCGGCTTTAACCCGTTCGAGACCCTCTGCTGGATGACCGGTCTCGAGGAGGTGCTCTGCAACTGCGCCGCGCAGCCGGAACTCGTGGTCCGCGGGCTCGAGCACATCGTGGGTTTCTACGAGCAACGGCTGGAGCGCTCGCTCGCGCTGGCCGCCGAACGGACCGACATTGTCTTCTTCTTCGATGACCTGGGGAGCCAGAGCGGCCCCCTGATCTCCCCCGCCATGTACCGCGACCTGATCAAGCCGTTCCATCGGCGCCTCTTCTCCCGGGCGCACGAACTCGCGCCTGACGCCAAGGTGATGATGCACAGCGACGGCTCGGTCTTCGCGCTGCTCGACGACCTGCTCGACGCCGGGGTCGATGTGCTCGAGGCCGTACAGATCGAATGCGCCGACATGGAGCCGCACAGGCTGAAGGCCACCTTCGGCGACCGGCTCTCGTTCCACGGTGCGATCAGCGTGCAACAGCTCCTGCCGAAAGCGGACGCCGCCACCGTCGAGCGAACCTGCCGCGAGCTGGTCGGCATCCTCGGCGCCGGCGGCGGCTACATCGCCGCGCCCTCGCACGCGATCCAACTGGGCACGCCCGTCGACAACGTGCTGGCCATGCTTAAGGGCGTCCTCGGCACGGAGGACTATAACGCCGCTTTTATCCCGCTACGCCACGATTTCAGCCCCTCGGAACAGCGACAAGAGCAAAAATGAGCAATAATAGGAGATTTTTAGATGCGTTTGCCCTGGAGATCACCCGCATCGGACTGGCATGGAAGGATGCGGCGTGGTACACTTCGGCCAAAGGAGAAAACGATGAAGAGCACTCGCGTAATCCTGCTATTCGCGCTTGCTGCTTGCCATGCCGTGGCGGCGGCTGACGGCCCCGCACGGGGCAACCCAGCCGCTCGCGAAGCCACCGGCGCGCGCGAGGAATCCCTCGCAGCAGACAAGGAGGCTGCGGATGAGCCGAAAAGGGCTCGCGCGGTCACCCCGATACTGCAGGATGCGATCACGACGGCAGACCGCCTCGACAAAGCCGGAGACACCGCGGGCTGCGTCCAGACCTACGAGAAGGCTGCAAAGGATCTTCTCGCAGAAAAGAACCTGCGGGAATATCATCGCCACGAACTGCGCCGTCTGCAGGGTTTGCCCGCGTCGGGCCCGAACGCACGCGCCCTGCTGCTGCACCAGGGTTTCAAAGACATGCTCTCGGACCTCAACTACACCTTTGCCGTCGAAGACGCCTTCCCGGAGGGCTTCCCCGCACCCGGCCTGGTCGGCGATGTTCTCGTCAAAGAATATCCTGCCTGCCGGGCCGCGCGGGCTGCCGGCAATAATCCCTTCATGACCGTTTTCATGTTCATCAATCAGAACGCGATCAATATGACGGCACCGGTCGCGATGACCGTGGACAACCAGCTACAAGTGAAAGACATGGCCTTCTTCTTCCAGCAACCCACGCTGGGCAAGGTCGGTCAGCACGGGGCGGTGGCTGTCGTGGACCTGCCCGCCATGACGGTGCTGAGTGTCGGCATGAGAGGGGCCCGCAATGACGAGATGCTTGCCCGCGCGAAAGCCGTGCTGGCTGCAACGCTCGCGGCGCAAGGTGTCGCGCCGACGGGGGAATGCCGCATCCTGGGGTATCATGGCCCCCATGTGCCGCTCGCCCAACAGTACTGGGAGCTGCAGATTCCCGTGAAACCATGAACCGCCCCAACATCCTCTGGATCACCACCGACCAGCAGCGCTGGGACACCCTCGGGTGCCTGGGCAACCCGCATGTCCGCACCCCGCACCTCGACCGCCTGGCGGGCGACGGCGCCCTCTTCCCGCTCGCCTTCTGCCAGTCGCCGGTGTGCACCCCGAGCCGGGCCAGCTTCCTCACCGGCCGCTATCCCCGCACCACCCGTTGCCGGCAGAACGGCCAGGACATACCGGCCGACGAGATCCTGGTCACCCGCCTGCTGCGGGACGCCGGCTGGCGCTGCGGCCTGGCCGGCAAGCTGCACCTGAGCGCCTGCGATCCGAAGGTCCTGCAGGGGCGACCGGAGCGGCGCATCGATGACGGCTACGAGGATGCGGCCTTCTTCTGGCACCACGACCAGTGGCCTTGGGCCGCCTACGGGGACTGGCTCGACCGGCTCGGCCTGTCGCGGCAGTTCACCGCGCTTCCCGGCGCCCGCCAGGTCGAGGTCGGTCCGCCCTCCCACGGCACCGCCACCGCCTGGGCGGCGGCGATGGCCGAGGGCTTCATCCGCCAGGCGCCGGACGACGGACGGCCCTGGCTCTTCTCGCTCAACCTCTTCGATCCCCATCATCCCTTCCGCCTGCCCGCCGACCGGGTCGAGGACTGGCGCGGACGGGTCGATGGGCTCCCCCTGCCATGGCGCCGGGAGGGGGAGGATGCGGACAAGCCGGTATGGCAGGCCATCGACCGGCGGGGCGCCTATGGCGGCAAGGGGATGACGGCGGCCGGGATGAGCGACCGCGACCAGCGCTGGATCCGGGCCGCCTACTACGCCATGGTCGAGGACATCGACGAGAAGGTCGGCCGCCTGCTGGCGGTGCTCGACGAGACCGGGCAGCGCGACAGCACGCTGGTGGTCTTCACCTCGGACCACGGCGAGATGCTGGGCGACCATGGCCTCTACCTCAAGGGGCCCTACTTCTACGAGGGGGCCGTGCGGGTTCCGCTGATCCTGGCGATGCCCGGCCGGGTCGCCCCCGGGACACGGCGGGACGCCCTAGTCGAACTGGTGGACCTGGCCCCGACCCTGCTCGGGGCGTGCGGCCAGCCGGAGCACCCCGGCATGCAGGGGCGCTCGCTCTGGCCGCTGCTCGCCGACCCGGACCCGTCCCGTCCGCATCGCGAGAGCGTCTATTGCGAATACGGCAACGCCGGCTTCC
>CAZFHG010000267.1:0-4495 GCA_964518665.1 uncultured Opitutaceae bacterium
GATGAGGTGCTTGCCCTTGGCGTGCAGCTTGGCGCGCAAATCCTCCAGCGCCTGCAGCCCGGTGGCATCCATCGCGAGCACCTTGCGCACGCGCAGGATGAGGATGTCCGGCTCGCGTTTCGCCCGCTTGAGTTCGTCGTCGAGCTTGTCCACGACGCCAAAGAAAAACGCGCCGAACACCCGGAAGATCAGCACGCCCTCGGGCACGGTCTTGCCCACGAGTGAATGCTGGGAACCCTCGGTCTCGGTGGATTCGTCCACGGCGGTGATCTTCGAGGTTTCCGAGATGCGCTTGACCATCAGCAGCGCCGCCAGCACGACGCCCACCTCGACCGCCAGGGTGAGGTTGGTCAGGACGGTCAACGCAAAGGTCGCCAGGAACACCGACGAATCGCTGAGGGGCCACCGCGTCAGGCGGGCGAACTGTTTCCAGGCCACCATGCGATAGGCCGCGACCACCAGCACGGCACTGAGGGTGGCGAGCGGGATGTGCCCGATGAGAGGCGAGGCCAGCACCAGCAAGAGCAGCATGAAGCCGGCGTGCGCGATTCCGGCCACCGGAGTGCGCCCACCCGACCGCACATTGACCACGGAGCGCGCCACGGCCCCGGTCACCGGAATGCAGCCGAACAGCGGACCCACCAGATTGGCCACACCCTGCCCCACGAGTTCCTGGTTTGAATCATGCCGGTCATCAATCAGGCCGTCCGTCACCACCGCGCCGAGCAGGGCCTGCATGGCCACGAGCAGGGCGATGGTGAACGCAGGCTGGATCAGTTCGTGGCTGACGCCCCAGTCAATCGCGGGCCAATGCAGCGCGGGCAGGCCGCCCTGGAAGGGTCCGAATTCCGAACCGATCGTGGCGATGCCCCAGCGGGCCTGCAGGCCCCAGCCGGCGACGACGGCCGTGGCTGCGATCAAACCCGCCATGGCCCCCGGCACATAGCGCGACCAGCGCGCGGGCCAGAAGCCGATGAGGGCGACCGACGCCACCGCGAGCAGCACGGTGGGACCATGGACGCCCGCCAGATTGTCCCAGAGCACGTACAGCTTGCCGGCAAAATCCACCGGCATCCGGTCCACGTTCAAGCCGAGGAAATTCTTGATCTGCGAACTGAGGATGAGCACGGCGATGCCCTTGGTGAAAGCCCGGGAGACCGGGTACGGAATGAACCGGATGATGGAGCCGAGCTTCGCCAGTCCCATCACACAAAGCATGGCCCCCGCCATCAGGGTGCAGACCATGAGTCCGCTGCCGCCGTACGTCGACAGGATGCTGTAGTTGATGATGACGAAGGCGCCGGTCGGTCCGCCGATCTGCACGCGCGATCCGCCCAGCAGCGCGATGAGCGTGCCGCCGATGATCGCGGTAAATAAGCCCATCTCCGGCTTGACCCCGGACGCGATGGCGAAGGCCATCGAGAGCGGGAAGGCGAGGGTCATCACATTCAGGCCCGCGCTGAGGTCGGCCCGGAGTTGTCCACGGTCATAGCCGCGGAGCGCCTCAAAAATCTTCGGCTGGAATGAAATTCCGGTTTTCATCGGTCGGCCACTGGCCGGGTTGGCACGGCCTTGCCGCGGAAAACGCGCGGCTGGGACGCAACGCGGAGCGGCCCGGGCTTGGCGGGATAAAACGGTGGCCGGTCGTACCGCATCAGTGCGTATCCGCCATGAGCGGGTGGATCGATTCCGCGATCAACTGACCGGCGGGCTGGCTCAGCTCCTGGTCAGGATAGTAACGGGCATAAATGCGTTCCACCTGCTCCGGCGAGGCGAGGTGGATTTTCCGCAACAGAAAGGCGGCATCCGTCAGGTCGGTGGCCGCCGCCGGCAGCGGATGGTCCAGCAGGTGCAGCTTGTGCGCAAGGACCCGCGCCCCGGTGTTGATCGACAGGGTCAACCCGGGCGCAAACTCATCGGGCTGCAAGGTGTGCTCGGCACTCGCCGCCGCGATGAATTGCGCCATGTCGGTCAACACCCAGTCGGGCCGCACCCTTTGCGCTTCCGCCACCGCCGCCGCCAGCTCGAGGCCAAGGTCATTGGGCAGAACCGCGCCCGGTTGCGCTCCATTCAGGGCGGAGGCGAGGGTGCAGACCGTGCCATGGCAGAGCGCAAGCTCGAACGTGCACCCGGCCCGCACGGCGAGGCGGCTGTACTGTTGCAGGGCCCGGGTGATCGGGGTGGATTCGGTTCGTTTTCGGCGCATGGAACTGAAAGGTGAAGGACTGAAGTTGGACGAGGGCGGAGGCCGGCTGGCATCAGCGGAGGCGGGTCCGGGTCACGCGGTGACTTTGGCCGCGGCCTTCCGGCGCGGAGTTTTGACTTCGGGTTCAGCTCTAGACTCCGCCGCCGGGCTTTCGCTGGCGGTCTCGACCCAGAGAAAGACGCCGCAATTGGGACAAACGCCAAAGCGGCCGGGCACCGAGAGTTCGCAAAACAAACCGCGCGGCAGCTTCAAGTGGCAGGCGCTGCAGCTCTCGCCGTTGACCCTGGCGGCGCTGGCCTTGCCGCGGGCCGCCAGCCGGTCGTGATAACCCAGAATCGAATTAGGCAGACGCGCCCGGAGGGCATCGATCTGCTTTTGGAGGAGAAGGGCCTCGGGACTGGCCCCCGGCACGCGACGCATTTCCTGGCTGTGGTGGTTCAGGGAACGCAACTGACTGAGAACTTCGGCGGAATACATGCCCGTTTCATTGCATCACGCCGGCCAACCCGGGGCCGCGATACGGATGTGACTGGCAGCACGGCGCTTAAAATTATGCCCGCTTGGGAATCTCCCGGATCCACCCGTGGAAAGCACAATTCTGCGCAATCTTTGCAGACAGTTAGCGCATATTATGCACACTCAGCTCCCAATGAATCCGGAAAAAATCACCATCGTGGTTGTGGACCGCAATGCCGCCGACCTCGCTGCGCTGACCGACTCGTTGAAGGCGGGAGGCTATCGCGTGCTGCCGGCTTCGACGGTCGCCCAGGTTGAGAGCCTCGCGCGGAAGGAGCCGGTCAATCTGGTGGTGAAGGGCTTTGAAGCCGGGCGGGTGGACGCGATTGCGCTGATGCGCAAGGTGCGGGCCATTTCCCGCGACACCGAGTTCGTGCTCTGCGGCCAGGGCGGCACCATTGCCATCGCGGTGGACGCGGTGCACCAGGGCGCTTTCGATTACCTGGTAAAGCCGGTCGAGCCCGCGACTCTCCGCAGCGTGGTGCTGAAGGCGCTGGAGCGCCAGGCCCTGGTGGCGGAAGACCCCAAGCTGCGCCAAAGCCTCAAGCGGCGCACCGATCCGGATGTCTTTGTCGGCACCAGCGCCGCCATGCGACAGATCGCCGACACGCTGGCCGAGGTGGCCACCACGGACGTCCCCATCCTCGTCACGGGTGAAAGCGGCACCGGCAAGGAACTCGTCGCCCGCGCCCTGCACGAACGCAGCAACCGCCACACCGGACCGTTCATTGCCATCAATTGCGCCGGCTTGGCGGACTCGCTCATCGAGTCGGAGCTGTTCGGCCATGTGCGCGGCGCTTTCACCAATGCGATCAACGACCGGCCCGGCGCCTTCAAGCTCGCGCAGAACGGGACCCTCTTTCTCGACGAAATCGGCGACCTCGCGCCCAAGGGTCAGGGCGACCTGCTGCGCGTGCTCGAGGACGGCGCCTACCGGCCCGTGGGCAGCCCGGAAACCGTGCGGGCCAATGTCCGCATCGTGGCCGCGAGCAACCGCGACCTCGCCCGCCTGGCCAACGAGGGACGTTTCCGCTCCGACCTGCTCTACCGGCTCAACATCGTGGAACTGTTTCTCCCGCCCCTGCGGGCCCGCGTGGAGGACATCCCGGCCCTGATCGAATCCTTCAACCGCCATTTCTGCGCCCGCCACAACCGGCGGCCGAAAATATTCACCCCGGAATTCATCACCCAGGTCACCCGCCATCCCTGGCCCGGCAACATCCGGCAGCTGCGCAACCTGATCGAGCGGCTGATCGTCACCGTGCGCGCCTCCGCGATCGGCATCGAGCACGCCCCCCCACTGCCCGACTCCGCGGCCGCACCGGCGGACGACCCCTTGCTGGTCGTACCGCGGGGCACGACCATCGCCGAGGTCGAGGCCCGCATGATCCGGCAGACATTGGAAAAGGTCACTTCCCAGCGCAGCGAAGCCGCCCGCCTCCTCGGCCTCAGCCGCCGCGCCCTGCATTACAAACTGAAGGCGCTGAAATTGGAGTAAGTCGTTTTTTAACCACGGATTTCACGGATCCCACGGATGAAGTCAGAAGATGGCCTCAAAAGGCTCACAAGACTCAAAAACAGCGGATGCAGTATCTGAGCCTCTTGTGCCTTTTGCGGCCATGACTAGGCCCGACCCGATCCGTGATATCCGTGTAATCCGTGGTTGAAAGCGTCCCTACTCCCGCCAGGTGAACGCGTGACAGAGGGCCACGCCGGCTGCGTCGGCCTCGTCGACCGCCAGCGTGCGACCGTGGCCGAGCAGCGACATCACCG
>CAZFHG010000268.1:0-3443 GCA_964518665.1 uncultured Opitutaceae bacterium
CATGCGACATACGATATCGGTTCTCGTTGAGAACAAGTTCGGCGTTCTGGCGCGCGTGGCCGGCATGTTTTCCGGCCGCGGCTTCAACATCGACTCTTTGAATGTCGCGCCCACGCACGATGCCTCGCTGTCGCGCATCACGGCCGTCCTGAAGGGTGACGACCATGCGCTCGACCTCTGCATCAAGCAGCTCCGCAAGCTGATCAACGTCGTTGACGTGCTTGATTTCACCGACGGTTCGGCCGTCGCCCGCGAACTGCTGCTGGTCAAGGTGAAGGCCGATTCCCGCACCCGGCCGGAAATCCTGCAGATCAAGGACATCTTCCGGGCCAAGATCGTGCACCTGTCGCAGGACTATCTGGTCATCGAATGCACGGGCGAGGACGACAAGGTCAACGCCTTCCTCGGTCTCCTCGAACCCTTCGGTATCATTGAGCTGGCCCGTTCCGGCCGCCTCGCCCTGAAACGCTAATCTCCCCACATCCATCATGCCTGCCAAAGTCTACACCGACAAAGACGCCGATCTCGGCGTGTTCAAAAACAAAACCCTGGCCATTCTTGGCTACGGTTCCCAAGGCCACGCGCACGCGCTCAATCTCAAGGAGAGCGGTTGCAAGGTCATCATCGGCCTCTATCCCGGCAGCAAGTCCCGGGCGGTTGCGGAACAGCATGGCCTGAAAGTCTATGACACCGCCGAGGCCGTCCGCCGCGCCGATGTCATCATGGTCGCCCTGCCTGACATGAAGCAGGCTGATGTCTACCAAAAGGACATCCTGCCCAACCTCAGCAAGGGCAAGTGCCTGATCTTCTCGCACGGCCTCGCCGTCCACTTCGGTCTCATCAAGCCCACCAAGGACATTGATGTCATCATGGTCGCCCCGAAAGGCCCCGGCCACATGGTCCGCCGCCTCTATGTCGAGGGCAAGGGCATGCCGGCACTGATCGCCGTCGCCCAGGACAAGTCCAAACAGGCGAAGAAAATCGCCCTCGCCTGGGCCAAGGGCATCGGCTCGACCAAGGCCGGCGTGCTGCAGACGACCTTCAAGGAAGAGTGCGAGACCGATCTCTTCGGCGAACAGGCCGTGCTCTGTGGCGGCGCCTCCGCGCTCGTGCAGGCCGGTTTTGAGACCCTCGTCGAGGCCGGTTACCAGCCCGAGATGGCCTACTTCGAGTGTCTCCACGAGTTGAAGCTGATCTGCGATCTCATGTACGAGTCCGGCATCGCCGGCATGCGCTTCTCGATTTCCGAGACCGCCAAGTACGGTGACATCACCCGCGGTCCCCGCATCGTGAACAAGCGCACCAAGGTCGAGATGAAGAAGATCCTCAAGGAGATCCAGTCCGGCCAGTTCACCCGCGAGTGGGTCAAGGAGTACAAGGGCGGCCTGAAGAAGTACAACGCGCTCCTCGCGAAGGGTGAGAAGCACCAGATCGAGAAGACCGGCACCTACCTCCGCAGCATGATGCCCTGGATGACCAAGAAGAACATCAAGGGCGTGCAGGCTTCCTACGCCTGAGACCGCCTGAGTTGATCATTGCGATTCGGCACCCATGGGATCGCCCCGTGTGTGCCGAATCTTGTTTTAAGCCCACTCCTCCATAACCATTCCCGCCCGTGTCATCCGCCAAAATCATCCTAGCCACCCGCAAAAGCCCGCTGGCGCTCGCCCAGAGCAACATGGTGGCCGCGCTGCTCAGCCGTGCCCTTGGCACCGAGGTCGAGCTCCTGAAGATTGTTACGGCCGGCGACCGGCAGACCGAATGGTCGCTCGAGAAAAAGGGCGGAAAGGGGCTTTTCACGAGCGAACTGGAGCACAAGTTGATCGAGGGTGGCGCGGATATTGCGGTGCACAGCTCCAAGGATCTCCCCGGGGAAATGCCTGCGGGGCTCGCGATTGCCGGCTATCTGCCGCGCGAAGACACCCGCGACGTGCTCGTGATCCGCGAGGAACTGACCGCCCCGCGCAAGATCGCCACCGGCAGCCCGCGCCGCCGCCTGCAGATCGCGGCGCTGTTTCCCGGCGTCGAGTTCTGCGAGATCCGCGGCAACGTGGACACAAGGCTCAAGAAGATCGCTGAGCAGCACCTCGCGGATGGCACCATCCTCGCTGCCGCCGGCATGAAGCGCCTCGGCATCGCGAGCTGGCCCGGCCTTCGATTCACGCCGCTGGCCCATACGGAAATGGTTCCGGCTGTGGGGCAGGGTGCCATCGCGATTCAATGCCGGGTGGCTGATGCCGCCAGGTTTGCCCCGTATTTCGACACCGCCACCGCCCGCGCCGTGCTCGTCGAGCGCGCCTTCCAGAACCAACTCGGCGGCGGCTGCCACACGGCGTTTGGTGCCCATGCAACGCCGGGCACACTTTATTTCTTCCATGAGAAGACCGGACGCCGAGCCCTGCCATTGACGGAGGCTGATTACGCCGCTCCCGAGGTCACTGCCCGCCGCATGCTGAAGGAGCTGCAACTGCCATGAGCAAAACCGCCCCCCTGTCCGGTCGCCGCGTGGCCGTCACCCGCGCCCGTGAGCAGGCCTCGGAACTGTCCGGCAAACTCGCCGCCCTCGGAGCCGAGGTCGTTGAATTGCCCCTGATCCAGGTCACCAAGGAAATCTCCAAGGACAACCTGGCCGACGTGATGCTGGAACTCGGCAGCTACGACTGGATTGTTTTCACCAGTGCCAACGGCGTCCGCTTCTTCTTCGATGAGTTCTTTCGGCTCTTCGATGACATCCGCGCACTCGGGCTTCTGCGTTTCGCCTGCATCGGCGAGGCCACCGGCCGGGCCATTGCCAGCCATCATCTGAAGATCGAATGCCAGCCCAAGGAGGCGACCGCCGAAGCCCTGGCCAAGGCGTTGATCGACACCGGCAGCCTCGATAATGCGAAGGTGATGGTGATCACCGGCAACCTCAACCGTGAGACTATTGTCACCCTGCTGGAGGCAGCTTCAGCCATTGTGGACTGCCTGCAGGTTTATAAAACGGAGCAGACCGACTTGAGTGCGGATCCCGCGGCCAAGGACTTCCGGACCCGTGGGGCTGACGCCATTCTTTTCGCCAGTTCATCGGCCGTGCAGTCGTTCGCCGACCAGGCGAAATCCCTGGCACTCGCGCCCGGAGCCAAGCGCCCCCTGGCCGGCAGCATTGGTCCGCAGACCTCGGCGACGATGAAGCAGGTGGGCATGCCCATTGATTTTACCGCCAAGACGCCGAGCCTGGATGCGCTGGTCGAGGCGCTGGTGAAGAAGCTGGGGTGAGGTAACCCCCGTAGTGCCGGCCTTCAGCCGGCACTGGATTGGGCACCGAACTGCGAATGACGCACACAAAGTGCGGGCTGAAGCACCGCCCTGCGGCGACGCATGACTCGAATCGTAGTGCCGGCCTTCAGCCGGCACTGGATCGTGAAACGAGCAGCGCATGAGGCACACAACGCGCGAACTGA
>CAZFHG010000268.1:3453-4471 GCA_964518665.1 uncultured Opitutaceae bacterium
AAGACGCCGAGCTTGGATGCTTTGGTCGAGGCGCTGGTGAAGAAGCTCGGTTAAGAGTACTGGCATCCCCGCCTTTCCAAGCCGCAATGTTCTCACGCGGAGACACTGAGAGCGCGGAGGGAAAGATATTCATCTCCGCGCCCTCCGCGTGAGGTAGGATTGGATGGCGGGGATCGGATCTCATCCTACAACAAATACGTCGCTGACCGTACGCATTCATTCCTCTGCGGATTGTTTTTGTCCTGCGGTCGGGGATCAGCGTAAATCGCTGACAACATGAAAGTCCCGTTCCTCGACCTCGGCCTCCAGCACAAGGCCATCCGGACCGAAGCCTTGGCGGCACTCACCGCCACCTACGACGCCACGCGCTTCTGCCTCGGCAAGGATGTGGAGGATTTTGAGAAAAACTTCGCCGCCACGCTCGGCTATCCGCGCGCCCTTGGCATGAACAGCGGCACCGCGCCGCTGCACGTCGCCTGTATGCTGGCCGGTTTCGGTCCGGGCGATGAGGTCATCACCACGCCGTTCACCTTCATTTCCTCCGCCTGGGGCATCAGCTATGTCGGCGCCAAGCCAGTCTTTGCCGATGTCGAGGAGGACACCTACAACCTGGATCCGGCGAAGATCGCCGCCGCCATCACGCCGAAAACCAAGGGCATCATTGTCGTCCATCTCTTCGGCCAACCGGCCCGCATGAACGAAATCATGGCCTTGGCGAAACAGCATAATCTGTTCGTCATCGAGGACTGCGCCCAAGCCGTGGGCGCTCGCTACCAAGGTACGCCGGTCGGACTGCTCGGGGACGCCGGCACCTTCAGTTTCTATCCCACCAAGAACCTCGGCGGTTGCGGTGAGGGCGGTGCGTTTGTTTCCCGCCGCGAGGAAATCCAGACCCGGGCGCGGCATATCCGGGTGCACGGCTCGGACCGCCGCTACTACCATGACATCATCGGCGGCAATTTCCGCATGGACGGCTTTCAGGGTGCGTTGCTCAACGTGAAGCTCCCGCACCTCGCCG
>CAZFHG010000269.1:0-4430 GCA_964518665.1 uncultured Opitutaceae bacterium
TGGAGCCTGCAAGGCTACGCGCTGGCCGGTCTGACCGACGCGAGTCCCGACGTGGGCCTCGGCGGTCTGATCAGTTATCACTTCTGATCCCGGTGGCAGTGGCTGCGTGCGTTGGTGGCGACGACTGATTGATGTTATCCCTTAGCAGTGACACCAGTCATGTCGTATTGCCTCCGTAGGTAGGGCCCGGCCTCCGGACGGGCCGTGTATGACCAGCGCATTACCTTCCGCCCGTCCGGAGGCCGGGCACTGCCCAAAGTCACGTCTCGTATTCAGGTAATTCTCAATACGCCCCGTCCCACCAGCGCCGTAGGTCCGCTCCCGCCACCTGCGTGTCCACCCAGACATCAGGGAAGCATGACAAGCCGTAGGCCGGCGCCGTGTTGCCGAGTTCCGGCACGACGTAAATATCCGCCGCCGTTGAACCGGCCTTCAGGGCCTTAAACAGTTCACGCACGTACTCGCCCCAGGCCTCGTATTCCGGCGTACGCCGCACGCCGTCGAATGTGACCGGGATCTGGCAGTGATGACCCGTGAAAGGCCGCAGGTGAAACTGCGTGCAGGAGGCAATGATATCGGGCCGTTCGTTCAATTTCGGCCAGTAAGGCGCGGCGAGGTGCCGCACCACGGCGAAATGCGAATGATCGAAGCACACCGGCAGCGGCACACTGGACTGCGCCTGACACGCATCGTGCAAGTTCCAGAGGCGTTCCGGCGTTTCCGTGAACGTGTCCCGGTGGTTTTCAAAGGCGACGGGCACACCGGCCTCCGCCGCCGCCCAGCTGATGCGTAACGCCGTAGCCACCGCCTGCTCCAGTGGCGTGTCAACGTCGCAAAGCTGGATGGTGGTCTGCCGCGCACCCAAGGCCGCGGCTCGGGTGAAGAACGGCACCGGATCATCCTCCACGCCCAGACTTCCGATAGCCCAATAGTCCAGTGCGCCTCGCTCCCCCAGTTCTGGACGCGGCGGCGACATGATGCCGGTGAATCCTACCGCGGTAATCGCCGCGAACTTGCGCGGCCACCGCCACTCGTCTGCCGCGGACGGATAGCCGCGCAGCGACCAAGCGCTGGCGAAGACGTGCAGCCGCGGCGCACTCATCGTTTGCTTCGCGCCACGCGGTGCAGCCGGTCAATCAGCACGGCGATGTACGAGGTGAAGCCGTGGTTGCAACTGGCGCTGTCGTCGAGGTGCTCCCACAGCGTGCCGGTCCGTCGCGCCATCGGCGCGAAATTGCGCATGAGTTCGCGCTGCGCCGCCGCCGCCTCGCCGTGCGCGATGAGCAATTCCAGCCGTAGGAGTTTGCCGATGAAGGCGTTCGCTGGGAACAGCGTGCCGTAGTCGCCCCGCACCAGGCGCTGCCACAGCGCGCGATCGCGTCGCGGTGAGGCGAAGCCATAGGAGAAGGCGTAGTATTGGCAGACCTCGCTCGCATTGTCGGTCACCGTGAGCTTTCCGTCCGGACCGCGCAGAGCGTTGTCCACGAAGTGTCCGTCGCGCCAGGCGAGGTCGCGGATCGTGGACTCGATCCGCGCTGCCTTTTTCGCCAGCGCCGGTTCCCGCAGCAAACGCGCCGCCGCGCGCAGGGTGGCGGCATAAAGCATGTTCGAGGGGAAGTTCACATCCTGCACGAACTGGTTGGCCTTCGACCATTCGACGAACACCCAATTCTCCAGTTTCTCGAGCAGGCCGAGTTCGTTCTCGAAGCGGCGGAAATACCCCAGCAGGCCGCGCACACGGCGGGCCACCAGTGGCCGCCACGCCGACGGCAGGCGACGCTCCCGTCCGGCCTCATCGAGCTGCAACACGAGGAACATCGCCCAGTTCGGGATGAACATTTTCTGCAGCGCCTCCGCGGGATAGCACATCGGCACCATGCCTGCCGGCAGGTCGGCAAACTTCGCCGGACGCAGATAATTTTCCAGGAAGGCCCGCTCGATGGGATTGTCCCCGCACAGGTGCCACTCGGCGCGCGCCGTGAACAGACTGTCGCAGAGCCAGCCCGCGCGCTCCCGCGAGGGGCAGTCCATGAAGATATCGAGCGCATTCTGCCGGAACGACGCCAGTGCCGCCTGCCGTACCTTCGCCTCCGCCGCCGGAAGTCCCGCCGGCGCGGGCCGCACCTTCTCCGCATTGATGAAATTGCGCAGGCTGATGTCCGCCACCTCCGCCGCACCGGCGAGAACCACGACCTCCAGATGCTGAAACGTGTAGGGCTCGAACGACTCGAAGTTCAGCTCCGCACCCGCCGCCAGTTCGAGCCCGATCGTGTTCAGGCAGGCAGAACGGTCGAAGACGATCTGCCCCTTGAGCAGAAGTTCATCAAACACGAGCAGCAGCCGCGTCGCGCGCACCGCCCGCAATCGCAAACCCGGGAAGCCGGTGCGTACCGCGCCGAAGTCCACGCGTAACCACTGCCCGGATGAAAGTCCGACCGGCGCCGCCGCCCGCAACCGCTCCCGGCCCGTGGTGGAAAATTTCAATCCCGCCACGTCGCGGAAGAGCGACCACTCCACCTGCTTTTGTGTATATCCGGCCGATTGCTGTGGCACCTCATGGATGAACCGGTGCGGCCTGGCCTTCCGCGCCCGCACGGCACTGAAGGACGCGCGACCCCGGACCGCCACGAGCCGCGGCAGCACTTCCGAAAAATCCGGCAGCGCCACGCCGCGTGCCAGCCATTGCCGCCGGTGGCGCACTCGCGCCAATGCCAGCGGTTTCGCCGGCACATAACCGGGCATCTGCCAGGTAATCCCCTCCGGGCCAAACCGGTAGGCCTCCACAAAGGGCCGCTGATAACTGTAGCGCTCGATCTTTTGCACGCGTTCCCGCCGGTGTTCCGCCTTGAAACCACCGCCGCGCACCTCCGTCCAGGCGCACGCCTTTTTGCCGGCGATCAGCTCCGCGCACAGAAACTCCGGCTCCAGTGTCGTGCAAAATGTCGGCACGCCGTAGCTCATCACCTCGATGACCACTTCAAGGCCGCCCGTGGCGTCCGCCACCAACGGCCATTCGTCGATGCGCGCACAGCCGTGACCCGCGCGGGCCGGGCCGCGGCCGGCAAACACACCGTTGGCCCACACGCGATAGGCCTGGGCCGCCGCCAGCCGTAAAGTGCAGCGCGCCCGGCGAGGCAGTTCGACCCGGGCGTGGAAACTCACCCACAGGTTCACTTGGCCCGACAAACTGGCGGGCCAGACCGGCATCGCATGGAGGAACAAGGAGTGGGAGGTCATCAGGTAATTCGCCGGTGTCAGTCACACCCGCAATGGTTTGCGTTGGCAAACCCTAGTTCCAAGATGGGAGCTCGCGCCGGTCGCATCCGGCTGAACTTCAGCGCCACCTTCATCGCCATGCTCAACCATCTCAATACGCGCTACGAGATCGCGAGTGCCACCGTCACCACGGCCGTGTTGCCGGTTGGCGCCATTGAACAGCACGGCCGCCATCTGCCGGTCGGCACCGACATGATGCTGGCGGAAGCGGTCGCCCGGCAGCTCGCCGCGCGCCTCGACGCCTACCTGCTGCCGCCGCTCGCGATCACGTCCTCCATCGAGCACCGGCGCGCCAAGGGCACGGTCTACCTGCGCGCCGACACGCTCGCGCTCGTGGTGCGCGACATCGCCACCTCACTGCAGCAATCGGGCTTCACCCGACTCGTGCTGGCCAACTTTCACGGCGGCAATTGGGTGCTCAAGCCCACCATCCGACAGCTCAACCGCGACCTGCCGGGTTTCCGCACCGTGCTGGTCCTCCCGGACCTCGACCCCGCCGAATACGCCACGATCTTCGAACACAAGACCGGCGACGTGCATGGCGGGGAGTACGAAACCTCGCTGATGCTGCATCTCTACCCCGACGCGGTGCGTCCGCTGCCCGCACCCAGCGACGAGAAGTTCCCCCCGCAGTACATGCTCGATTACTGCGACATCACGACGATCACCCGCGAGGGCCACTGGGGCTGGCCGGAGGCGGCCACCGCCGAAAAGGGCCGCCGGGCCATGGCGCTACTGGTCGAGGCCGGGCTGCGTTTCCTGCAGCAGGTCGAGGATATCGCCGAGAAAACATGACCGACTCGCGTCCCGCCGTGACCGTACGCCGGATGACGGCGGCCGACATTCCGTTCGCGGACGAAGTGCGCGCCTGCGCCCGCTGGAACCAGACGCCGCGCGACTGGCAGGGTTACCTCAGCTTCGAGCCAGAGGGTTGCTTTGTCGCCGAGGCCGCCGGCCGGCCGGCCGGCACCGCCATGGCCATCAATTACGAAGGCCGGATCGGTTGGATCGGCATGGTGCTGGTGCACCCGGATTTCCGCCGCATGGGTATCGGCACCGCGTTGTTGCAAACCGCCTTGGGGTACCTGCATGAGCGCGGCATCGGCACGATCAAGCTCGACGCCACCCCGATGGGCAAACCCGTCTACGTGCCG
>CAZFHG010000270.1:0-4417 GCA_964518665.1 uncultured Opitutaceae bacterium
AACGGGGCCTCGGTCTGGAGCAGCGGCACGCCCTGGCGTTGCATGTTCGCACCCATGAGCGCGCGATTCGCATCGTCGTGCTCAAGGAATGGGATCATGCCCGCGGCGATCGAAATGACCTGCTTCGGCGAGACGTCCATCAGATGGACCTCGGCGGCGGGCACTTCGAGGAAGTTGCCGTCCTGACGGACGGTGACCTTGCCGACAAAGTGGTTCTTGTCGTCGATCTCGGCGTTGGCCTGGGCGATGACCTTGGCCTCTTCCTGGTCGGCGGTGAGATACTCGATCTTGTCCGTGACGCGGCCGTCCTTCACGAGGCGGTACGGCGTCTCAATGAAGCCGAACTCGTTGACGCGGGCGTAGGTCGAGAGGGAATTGATGAGGCCGATGTTCGGACCTTCAGGCGTCTCGATGGGGCAGATGCGGCCGTAGTGCGACGGATGGACGTCGCGGACTTCGAAGCCGGCACGCTCGCGGTTGAGACCGCCCGGCCCGAGCGCGGAGAGGCGGCGCTTGTGCGTGACCTCGGCGAGCGGGTTGATCTGGTCCATGAACTGCGACAGCTGGCTGCGCGCGAAGAAATCGCGGATGACCGTCGTGAGGGCCTTCGGATTGATCAGCTTCTGCGGCGTGATCGAATCGACGCTCTGGTCGTACATCGTCATGCGCTCGCGGACGAGGCGCTCGGTGCGGCTCAGTCCGACGCGGCACTGGTTGGCGAGCAGTTCGCCGACGGTGCGGACGCGGCGGGAACCGAGGTGATCGATATCGTCCACCACGCCCTCGCCCTTCTTGAGGCGGACGAGGTACTTCGTGGCGGCCACGACATCAGCGCTCTCGAGGATGCGCTGCTCGATGTCGGCCTTGAGGCCGAGCTTCTGGTTGACCTTGTAACGACCAACGCGGCCGAGGTCATAGCGCTTGGGATCGAAGAAGAGGCGCTTCAGCAGGGCCTTGGCGTTCGCGGTGGTCGGTGGCTCGCCGGGACGGAGGCGCTTGTAGATTTCCTTGAGCGCTTCCTCCTCGTTGCGGGTCGGGTCCTTCTTCAGGGCGCGGATGAGGGCACCTTCGTCCAGGGCCGTGTCGATGACGCGGATCGTGGTGATGTCGTGCTTCTCGAAGGTGCGGACGATCTGCTTGGTGAGCGGCTCGAAGGCACGCGCCAGGACCACGCCCTTCTGGGCGTCGATGGCGTCCTCCACGAGGACGAGCGAGGAAACGTTTTCCAGATCCAGCGCCTTGGAAACCTTGAGATCCTTGATCTCGTAAAAGAGGTTCAGCAGGTCGATGTCGCTGGAATAACCCACGGCGCGGAGCAGCGTCGTGATGAGGAATTTGCGGCGGCGGCGGCGGCGGTCGAGATAGACGTAGAGCAGGTCGTTGTTGTCGAACTGCACTTCCAGCCAGGTGCCGCGGTCGGGAATGATGCGGAAGGAGTGGAGCAGCTTGCCGTTCGGGTGCGGCGTGACCTCGAAGGCAATGCCGGGCGAGCGGTGGAGCTGGGAGACGACGACGCGCTCGGCGCCGTTGATGATGAAGGAGCCGCGCTCCGTCACCATCGGGATCTCACCCATGTAGATTTCCTCGTCCTTGATGAAGTCCTCTTCGCGGAGGCGGAGCTTCACGTAGAGCGGCACCGAATAGGTGATGCCGTCACGCAGGCACTCGATTTCGGCGCTCTTGGGCTCACCCAGGGTGTAGGAGACGTATTCAAGCGTCAGGCGGCCGTCGTAGGACTCGATGGGAAAGACCTCGCGGAAAACCGCCTCGAGGCCCTGGGGCTTGCGCTGCTTTTCAGGCACACCCTTCTGCAGGAAATCCAGATAGGAGGTGATCTGGATCTCAATCAGGTTGGGCGGCTGAATGACTTCGCGGAGTTTGCCGAAGTTGATGCGTTCGGAATGAGTGCGGTCGGCCATGTGAATTCCCGGTTGGTTAAGACGAAAGAGGACGGAGGCACGCGCTCAGAGCGCGGTGCGTGAAACGAAAAAAGAACGGTTAAAAGAAAAGGCAAAGGACAGGCCGCGTGGATACACGGCCTGTCCCGAAGTTTTCGGAAGATTTGCGAAGGAGATCGCCAAGCGGTCTTACTTGAGCTCGACCTTGGCCCCGGCGGCCTCGAGCTTCTTCTTGATTTCCTCGGCCTCGGTCTTGGAAGCGCCATCCTTGACGGACTTGGGCGCACCCTCGACGAGATCCTTGGCTTCCTTGAGGCCCAGGCCGGTGATGGCGCGGACTTCCTTGATGACGCCAATCTTGTTCGCGCCGGCCTCGAGGAGGACGACGTTGAACTCGGTCTTCTCCTCGGCGGGAGCGGCGGCGGCGGCGGCGGCCGGCGCAGCGGAGACGGCGGCGGCGGCGGAAACGCCCCACTTGCCTTCGAGATCCTTGACGAGGGCGGCGAGATCGATGACCGACTGGCTGGACAGCCACTCGATGACTTGGTCTTTGGTGATGTTGCTCATGTTGTCTTTCCTTGGGCGGACTAGCGGTTTCGGGAGTGAAACGCGTTTAAGAGACGTATCCCCTAGCCGGCCTCCTGGGATTTGGCTTCCCCGGCTTGCGCCGGAAAATTTACTGGTTGGTTAAAGTGAAACGGATTAGGCGGCCGGAGCAGCGGGCTGCTCCTTCTTGACCTTGGCGTCGAGCACGCGGACGAAGGCCGCGGCGTTTTGCATGAACAGGCCGAGCAGTTGCGACCGCAGCGCCTCGAAGGAGGGCAGGTCGGCAATCTTGGCCAGGTCGGCGGCGCTGATGAGTTTCTTCTCCATCACGCCGATCTTCACCTCGAGCTTCTGCTTTTCCTCGCAGAATTTCTTGAGGATCTTGGCGACGCCGGCGGAATTCTTGCCGCCCACCACCACGGCCGTGGGGCCGGTGAGTGCGCTCTCGAATTCGGGCAGGCCGAGGGCCTTGGCCGCGACGCGGAGCGAACTGTTCTTCACCACATGGAACTCGGCCTTCTCAACATCGAGGCGCTTCCGCAGCTCGGCGACGTCGGCCACGCTGACCTTGGTGAAATTGGCGAGGATGACGTAGTCGGACTTCTTGAGGTGCGTCTCGACTTCGGTGATCAGATAATTTTTTTCAGCTCTCATGGTCGTGGCTCCTTAGTATTTGCTGAACTCGGTGGCGGCGATGCGCACGGCCGGGCTCATGCTCGACGAGACGGAAATGGACTTGATGAACTGGCCGCCCTTGAAGGTCGCAGGCTTGGCCTTGCCCACGGCCTCGATGACCGCGTGCACGTTTTCCAGAATCTGGGCGTTGGTGAACGAACGCTTGCCGACGCCGACGCCGATGTTGGCGGTCTTGTCCATCTTGAACTCAACGCGGCCGGCCTTGACGGCCTTGATGCCGGCGGGGATGTCATCGGTCACGGTGCCGCTCTTGGGGTTGGGCATGAGGCCCTTGGGACCCAGCACGCGGGCAAGCGTACGGACGGACTTCATCGCCTCGGTCGTCGCGATTGCGACGTCGAAGTCGAGCCAGCCCTCGGTGATCTTGGCCATGATGTCCTGCAGACCGGCATGGTCGGCACCGGCCTCGAGCGCGGCCTTCGGATTGTCGGTGAAGACCACGATGCGGACCTTCTTGCCCGAGCCATTCGGCAGGGGCGTGGTACCGCGGACATTCTGCTCGCCGGAAGTGGCGTCGACGCCCAACCGGAAAGAGAGCTCGACGGTCTCGTCGAACTTCGCCTTCGGGAACTTGGCGAGGACATCCACCGCTTCCTGCAGCGGGTACTCCTTGGTGAGATCAGCCACCTTGACGGCGCTGGTGTAACGTTTGCTGTGTTTGTTGGGCATTGATGACTCCTTGCGGTGCGAACGTCCGGTTGGACTCCCGCGGTGAGTTGGTTGGTTTTGCGGACGAAATTAGTCGATGACGTCGATACCCATGTTGCGGGCGGTACCGGCGATAATCTTGATACCGGCGGCCTCATCCTTGGCGTTCATGTCGGCCTTCTTGAGCTTCCAGATCTCGGCGAGCTGTTTCTTGGTGACCTTGCCGACCTTGTCCTGGTTGGGTTTGGCCGAGCCGGAGGCGATGTTGGCGGCCTTCTTGAGCAGCACGGAAGCCGGCGGCGACTTGAGGATGAAGGTGAAGCTCTTGTCGGAGAAGACCGTGATGACCACCGGCAGAATCATGCCGTTCTGGTCTTTGGTCTTGGCGTTGAACTCTTTGCAGAACGCCATGATGTTGACGCCCTGGGCACCGAGCGCAGGGCCGACCGGGGGCGCGGGATTCGCGGCGCCGGCAGGCAGTTGAAGGCGGATATAACCTTGGATCTTCTTGGCCATGTGAGTGGAGGTGGCGGGTGTTTAGGATGCGTTTGTCGAACGTCGGCGGTGGCAAAGAGGGCGTCGCGTCACTCGGTGATGCGTTGCACCTGCCAGTATTCGAGCTCGACCGG
>CAZFHG010000271.1:0-4403 GCA_964518665.1 uncultured Opitutaceae bacterium
GTTCGCTGCCAGATCGCATGGTGATGGATCAGCTCGTACGGCCCGCACTGCAGCCGGTGCTGCAGCGAGGCGGAGACAGCGAGGGCGGCCGGCCATTGGCGGAGGCAACGGTGCACCGTGAGGCCCTTAGTCGGTTGTTCCGTTGATTCCTGCCCGGGCTCCGTGGTCAACAGTTCTACCTGGTGGCCCAGGGAAGCCATGGCGCCGGCCAGGCCCAGCACCGAGCGCGAGGGTCCGCCGTGGCGGGATTCAAGACTCGGAACTACCTGGGCGATTTGCACGGACGCGTTCAGCTTGGATCGGGCCGGGGCTTGAGTGGGCGGCACGGCACGCCGGCACAGACCATGCGGGCCGGCTGATCCTTCGTGACGACCGACCGTGCCCCGATCACCGCCAGCTCGCCGATGGTCACGCCAGGTCCGACAAAGGCCTCCGCGGCGATCCAGACATTGTCACCGATGTTAATGGGCCGGGCGTCGAGGGGCATGGACCATTGGCGGAAGTCATGGGAACCGGCGCACAGGTGCACCCGCTGGCTGAGGTTTGCCCCGTAACCAAGACTGACAGGTGCCAGATTGTAGATCACCACCTCGGGACCGAGCAGCACCTTTGCACCCAGTTTGAGCTTCCAGGGGAAGATGATGCGGACCGACGGGAAAACGCGCACGCCGCCATCCGCGGGAATATCCGCCCCAAACATTCGCAACAGCGCCACCCGCCAGCCATGCAAGGCACGGGGACTCCAGCGGAAGAACGTCGCCTGGACGAAGGCCCACAGGGTGCGCTTGGCCTGTTCGCTGGCAGGGTAGGGACTGGGACCGTTTTGCCCCAAGTAAGGGCGTTCCTCGGGCTTGGTCATGAATTAGGAGTGAGGGAAATTAAGTCGAAGGGCGAGACCGCGATGATTTCTGCCTTCAGGACAGCCCAAGAAAGGCGAGCGCCTCGCGCAGACCGGCGGTGGCGGCGGTGTAGGAGTAGCCGCTGACGCGCTTCATGGCCGCTTCCCGCAAGCGTTCGAGGTCGTTGGCGCCGATCGCCAGGGCTTCGGCGAGCTTGCGTTCGAGGGCCGGCTGATCGCCGGCCGGGGCGACCCAGCCGGTCTCCCCATCGGTGACAAGGTCTTGCTGGCAGCCGACGCGGTCGGTCACGAGACAGGGCACGCCCATGAGCATGGCCTCGTTGACCGCGAGACCCCAGGTTTCGTACAGGCCGACCGACGGCAGGGTGAAGACATCCGCCAACAGGTAGCGCGCAGGCATTTCACTCTGATTGGCAAAGGGCAGGAAACGGATGCAGGCGTCAGGCCGTGTGGCAGCAAGTTGATGGAGGGCGGCTTTCTCGGGACCATCGCCAACATACACGAGGGCCTGACCGCCGCTTGCGACCTTCAGGAATGCTTCCAGCAGTGGAAGAGGCTGCTTGGCCGGGACCAGTTTGCCGGCGAACAGCACCACGCGGCGATCATCCAAACCCAGCTTTTGGCGGAGGGCGCTGGCGGCAGCGCGGGTGTTTTCATCGGGCTGGAAGTGGGCGGCATTGACGCAGTGGGGCGCAAAGAAAAGTTTTTTCGCGGGTACCCGGAATGACTCGAAGTACGACCGGTTGGCCCGGCCCACGTACAGAAATGCGGCGAAGCGGGCGTAGAGCAGGCGCAGCGCCCATTGCTTGATCACCCCCAGGTCCGGCCGCCCGAGCAGATGGGAGTCGCCGCGGAAAAGCAGCGGGATGCGCTGGCGTCCGGCCCAGGCGATCAGGGAGACATGGGTGCGGTACTTGTAGCCAAAGATCAGGATGGCGTCCGGGTTCCAGGCCTTGAGACGCGCGGTGAGCGTGGGATTATTGAGGCCTGAGAAATGATCCGTCCCGGCCTGGGTGGAATGATTGGGCACGAATTCGTGCTCGTAGCCGGAGAGCAGGTCCACATCCCAGGCGAAGGTGGCGCCAAATCCGGGATCGCGCTGATGCGTGACCCCGAAATCCCAGAGGTAAAACACCTTCACCGTCAGGCCGGAGGCGGCGAGATGGCGGAACCACGGGGAGTAGTACTGGATCGGGTGCGAGACCACGATTGCGAGTCGGGTGGTGTCGCTCATGGCGGGGACGATTCCTCTTGCAGTGACTCGCGGTGCAGGAATGGAGACAGGCCGATGATGATCGAGATCAGGGCCTGGAACATGGAGGTCACCCAGACACTGGCCACCATTTCAAATGAAGTCACCGTCTGCACGGCGAGGATCAGGATCAGAAACGCCTGCAGCGAGGCGAGCGGATAGGGACGCACGGCGGCCTCCACCCAACCCAGGGCAAGGCCCAGCGCCAACCCGCAGAGCAGGGCGCCCCAGATGGGGCCGAAGTTGCCGTAGGCCTCGGCCAGTAGGCCCCAGGCAATGTACGTGACGAGGGTCTGTTCCACCGTCTGGCGGCCAAAGTGAACATTGAGCAACACTTGTCCCTCGTGAGACCGGGGTTTGTCCGGCCAGAGGATGCGCGGGATCAGCAGCTTTGGAATCAGGCTGTAGGTTTCTCCATTGAGCGGATGGGCGCCGCCCTGCGTGATCTCGGCCTGCACATAAAGGAGGATGCTCAGGTTGTTGATGCGGTCGCTCAGGCGCTGCTTCTGTAGATCAAAACCGTCGTCCCGTTGTTCACCGGTCATGATCGCAATACTCGTGTCGGCCCACTCGGCGAATACCGGCGGGATGTCCGAAAGGCTCTTGGGATTGTATTCTCCGGTCTCGTCCCAGTATTTGGCGCGCATCTCGAACTTGCTCAGGTTGAAGAACGAGAAGATGGCGAAGATCACGATGAAGAGCAGCCACGGGACATTGCGGCGGCCGAAATAAAGTCCGACGAGCACCGCCGAGGTGATCCCGATGGCGCCGGACAGCAGGAATCCCGCGATCTGCAGCACAAAGGTGAACCAGAACATCAACCAGAAGGCCATCCGCTGCCCGCCCTTGAAGAGATCGGAGGCATAGCAATAGGCGCCGAGCAGGGTGCCGCCCACAGTAGCGGCCTCGGCAATGGCGCGGACCAAGGAGTAGGAGCCTTGGGGCAGGGTCTCGAAAAGGGAGATCAGCAGACCGGCGCTGTTGGCGAAGGTGAAACCGAAGCCGAGGCCCAGGAGGATCAGGCTCCATTTTGCCAGCCGGGCCGTGCCATCGCGGAGCGTCAGGCCGATGCCGTAGAAGTGGCGCGCCCGTTTCCGGGGGGGATGGTAGGATAACAGCCAGCCACCCGCCATGGCCGTGCCAAAAAGGCCGATCTCCAGCCCCGCGCGATTGATTTCACCGGCAGAGTAGGTCACGAGCGCCTTGTTCTTCAGTACGATGGGCAGGCCGTAGACGAAGATGGTCTGCACCGCCATCAGGGCGGTGATGGGAATGCCGGGCCGCGGATGCCGCAGCCACACGAGCATGGGCAGCAGGGCTCCGCCCAGAATCGCTGCGAAGCCGATGAGACCCGGCGTGTCCTGGATGGTCATCCACCCCGCGAGGCAGAAAAAGGCCACGAGCAAAATGCGCAGCAGGGTGCCGGCGCTGGGCTGCAGGAGCTTGGCCAATTCGCCACTGGTGATGGTGGTCGCTTGAATTTGATTCCGCGGATTGGTGCTCATGTGGGCATCAGCCGGTCAAAGAAACCGCAGAGCCGGGCGGTCATGGCGCGGGCGGTGTAGGGTTCGAAAGCCGCCCAGTCGGTGGCGGGCACCTGCCTATAGGCTTGGGTTTGAAACCAGTGCTCATTAACCGCTTGGGCCAGGGCGGTTTCGGAAGTGGTGGCATCGAAGGTGACGCAGGTGCCGGCCCGGGTGCTTCGCAGCACGTCCACGACGGAACTATCGCGGTGGAAAATTGCCAGCAGCGGCCGGCGGGCGAGGATGTAGGGATAAAGTTTCGAGGCCGTGTAGCCGGAATCATCCGAGCCGGGAATAATCAAGGCATCCGCGTCCAGCAGGCATTGAAGGGTCTCACCGTAGCCCAGCCTGTGGGGTTTCTCGATCACCAGGTGGCCCAGGCCGACCGCCTCGGCGAGCGGTTTGATGGTCGGCCGGGCCCGGTCGCCGGCGGCGTAGTCGGTGCCGAGAAAATGGATCCGCAGTTTCTCGAGTTCGGGTTGCGGCTTCAGGGCGAGCTTAAGTGCACCAAAGAACCCGTTCAAAGCGCGGGCCATGTCGGGTCCGCCCCGTCCGGCGTAGACCCAGTTCATCGGCGCGTCGGGACCAGAGCGGCGCGGGAAGTGCTGCTGGGCCACCGGGTGCTGCCGCAGGACCTCGAAGTCGTGGGCGGCTCCGCCGAAGGGGAGAACCAGCAACTGTACATCGCGCAGCCAGGGATGTGCCGGACGGATCTGCTCGAAATAGCGGGCCGAGACCGAAGTACAGCCGGCGACATGCCGGAGGGCGC
>CAZFHG010000272.1:0-4398 GCA_964518665.1 uncultured Opitutaceae bacterium
GTGGCCGGCGGCATGTTCCCACGCGAACGCCTGTGCGATCATTCCGCGGAGGCCACCTTGCTGTTCTGCGCGTCCACACGCAGTTTCTCCAACTGGGCTGCCCGGCGCGGGCATTGGACGCCGCGCCGCCGCGATCAGGTTCTGGCGGCGCTCGGCGGCGCCGAATCCGCCTTCCATCGCCATTTCATGGTGGACGGTCGTCTCAACGCCAACGATCCGGCCCGCGCCGCCCTGGCGCCGCGGTTCCGGGAAGGTGGCTTATGCGAGCGGTGTGGCCGCTCGGAACTCGGGGACTTCGTCTCGTGCGAGCGCGACGCCCATGGCCGCTATCAATGCCCGGCCTGTATCGGCAAGGGGCCCCTGCCGCCCAGCGTTCCCCGCCGCTACCGGATCGCCTCGGCCGCGCTGACGCCTGCGTTCATCGGCGACGGCCCGCTTTCCAACGATGATGTCGAACGGGAGATTTCCCTCGTGGCCCAGTCGTGGAGCGCCACCGGGCGTCTGCCCAGCCAGGAAGGCGAAGCCGGCGGCCGGACAGTTGGCTACGACTACGGCTTCCTGCTGCTCGGCATGGACCGCCTCCGGCACCCGCAGGCCGGCGCGCTGGCGCGCCGCACGCTCGATCTCCTTGACCCGACAGGCGCCTGGGTCGAGTACTATGCCGACGGCAAGCCGCAAGGCACGCGCTGCCGCCCCTGGGAAAGTGCCATCAACTGCCTGGCCATCCTCAGGCATCTGCGCGACAAGAACGGTATGAGAAAGAAACCCTAGGAAGAAAACGCATCGACTGCGATCGACCCGTGCCGAACGGTACCGATAGGCAACGTGAAGGACCAACCCATGAAACCGACATCCAAGAGAGCCACCAAGTCATTGATCCTCGAGAACGAAACCCTGCGTCTGGAGTACTCGCGGCAGACCGGCGCGTTGATCGGTCTGCGCGCCAAGCCTGGCGACTGGGCGTTGCTGGATCGGCCGCATCTGGGACTCTCGTTCCGGCTGCTGGTGCCTCTGAAGAGCGATGCGGCCGTGGATGTCGCTTTCGCCCGGCGCATGGGGCGCGCGTACGGCGAGATCCGAAACAACCAGGTTCTCGGCGAGCAGCAGCGCCTTCGCCGCCTGACGGTGGCACCGGACGGGAAGTCCGCGGTCTTCGAATGGGATGATCTCGTCTCGACCCGCGGCGTGACGCTGCCAATCAAGGTCGTCATCCGCGTGGAACTCACGCCCCGCCAGGCCGTCTACCGGATGTCCGTCGAGAACCGCTCGCCGCACGTGGTGGAAAACGTCTACTGCCCGTATCTCGGCGATCTCCGGCATCCGGCGGGCGACGAGCCGTTCAGCAAGTTCGAGTACGAATACGCCCGCAGTGTGGAGAGCAACCTCTGGCCCGTTTATCAAAACCGGCGCGGCTATTTCGGGGTGGACCACCCCGTCCAGTTCTCCACCGCCCACGGCGGCGGTGCGCCCAACGCGCCGTTCGCCCTGCTGCGCACGGCGACCCAGGGGCTCTATGCCGGCGTCCTCGCCCCCAGTTCGGAACTCGTTTCCTGGCATACGGAACTCCGGCCCGGCCACGGCAGTTCGATCGACGCCCGCGCGCCGGAGGGGCGGTCTGTCGGCGGCAAGGACGTGTGCACTCGTTTCGCCGCGGTCCATGTGCCGTTCATCATGCCCGGCGAGACCCGCGAGTTGACGCCCATCGCGCTGGAAGCCTACACGGGCGATTGGCAGAAGGGCGTGGACATCTATACCGCCTGGCGCCGCACCTGGATGAAGCCGGCCCGGCCGCCGGCCTGGGCGCGCGAGCCGCACGCCTGGCTCCAGCTTCACATCAACTCGCCCGAGGACGAACTGCGCATCCGCTTCAAGGACCTGCCACGGGTCGGCGAGGAGTGCGCCCGCCATGGCGTCAAGGCGATCCAACTCGTGGGGTGGAACGACGGCGGCCAGGACCAGGGCAACCCGTCGCACGATCCCGACCCGCGCCTCGGCACCGCCGCAGAACTCAAGGACGCGATCGCCAAAATCCACGCCATGGGCGTCAAGGTCATCCTCTTCGCCAAGTTCACCTGGGCCGACCGCGCCACCGAGGCATTCCGCAAGGACCTCATCCGCCTGGCCGTGAAGGATCCCTACGGCGACTATTACGACAAGGTCGCCTACCAGTACCAGACTGCCACTCAGCTACTTGATATCAACACCCGGCGCTTGATCCCCATGTGCTTCCTCAGCGAGGAATACCTCAAGATCTGCGAGGTGGAGTTCCGGAAGATCGTGGATCTTGGCGCCGCTGGCCTGCTCTTCGACGAGTGCGTGCACCACACGCCGGCCATCCTCTGCTTCGACAAGTCACACGGCCACCGCCCGGGCGCCTCGGTCTACGCCAACGACCGGGAACTGATCCGCCTCTTCGCCGCCAATCTGGGCCCCGATGCGCCGGAGTTCCTCTTCTCGGGCGAGGCCTGCTACGACTGGGAGATGGAGGCCTACTCGCTCTCGTACCACCGGAGCGAAAGCAAGACGCACGTCCCGTTGAGCCGCTACATGCTGCCTGAGGGACAGTTCATGACCGCGGTTACCGGATTCGATGACCGGAACATGATCAACCAGTGCCTCATGTATCGCTACATCATCAGTTACGAGCCGTATAACTTCAAAGGGCGTCTGGAGGATTACCCGCTCACATTGGCCTATGGCAAGAAGATGGACGCCCTGCGCAAGAAACTGCGCGACTGGTTCTGGGACGGAGAATTCCGCCATGAGGTCGGCGCCCGAGTGACCGCCGGCGGCAAGCCGCACCGTCCCTATGCCGTCTTCGTCAACGCCAAGAACGGGAAGAAAGGCCTCGTGATCTGCAACTACGACGACAAGAAGCCGGTCAAGGTGAAGGTCCGGTTGGACGACGGCGGGAAACTCACGCGCTGGCGGCTGGTGGACGACCCGAAATGGAAGCCGGCGACAACCATCGTGATCCCGCCGCGGTCAGCGGCAGTCGTGGTGTGAGGATGAAAACACAAGACAGCGGCGCGCACCATGCCCGCCCTTGAAGCAAGAAGGATAGAACACATGACCAACCGTGAACGTATCGTAAAGACCCTGCTGTGCGAAAAGACCGACCGGGCACCGTGGGTGAACTGGCTCGGGTTCATGCCGTGGGGCCAGGCCCAATGGCGCTGGAGACAGGAATCCGGCATCAGCGATCTGGACGTCAGCCGCCACTTCGGCCTCGAACCGTTCTTCCGTTGTGTTCCGGCGAACATGGGGCCGTTGCCCGGCTTTGAACAGAAAATCCTGGAGGAAAACGAGGAGTTCGTGGTCAGCCTGGACTGGCGCGGCATGGTCGTGAGGAACCGCCGCGATCGCGGGTCCATGCCCGAGTTCATGAGTTACCCGATCAAGACGCCGGCCGACTGGGCGAAATACAAGGAGGAGCGCCTCCAGCCCCGCGTCGCCGAACGTCTGCCGGAACTGAAGAAGTTCGCCGCCGACATCCTGTCGCTGGATGTCCCTGTCCAGGTCGGCTGTTTCCCCTGGGGCATGTTCGGCACCGCGCGTGACATGATGGGCGCCGAGGAATTGCTGGTGGCATTTTATGACGAACCTGAACTGGTGCGCGACATCATGCACACCTATACCGACCTCTGGCTGGCGCTGTACGAGGAGATCGTCAAAACCGTCCGGGTGGACCATATCCACATCTGGGAGGATATGTCGGGCAAGCAGGGCTCGCTGATCTCCATGGCCATGATCGAGGAGTTCATGATGCCGGAATACGACCGGATGGCCGCCTTCGCCGCACGGCACAAGATTCCGATCATCTCCGTGGATTCGGACGGCATGGTTGACCAGTTGGTCCCCGTCATGATGAAGCATGGCATCAACGCCTTCTTCCCCTTCGAGGTGCAGGCCGGCAACGACGTCGTAACCTACCGTCAGCAATATCCGAAGCTCGGCATCCTGGGCGGACTCGACAAGAGTGCGCTGGCGAAGGGGAAGCCGGAACTCCACCGCGAACTGGATCGCGCCGAGAAGATGCTCGCCCTCGGCGGCTGGGTGCCCGGTTTCGACCACCTGATCCCGCCGGACGCGTCATGGGCGAATCTCACGTACTTTATGGAACATCTGAAAAAGATGGTGTTCAAGGAGTGAGCGAGCAGAAAGACACAGGAGGAAGAACCATGAGCAAGCAAAACTACGAACAGAAGAACGAGACCATCCGCAAGCAGTTCATCGCGCTGAAGAAGCAACAGCCAAAGAAGCTGAAGAACCGGCTTAATCTGAGCTGGAGCAACTGGGGGTTCGGCATCGAGCCGCTGTCGGCTTCCGCCGCCCGGCTGTCGAAACATGGCGTGACGTTCATCGAACTGCACGGCAACCACTACGGCGCGGACCTGG
>CAZFHG010000273.1:0-4370 GCA_964518665.1 uncultured Opitutaceae bacterium
TTCATCTCCTCGGGCGTGGAGATCTTGGAGATGCGGCCGTCCTCGATCCAGACGATGCGGTCGGAGCGCTTGAGCATCTTCAGGTCGTGGGTGGCGGTGATAATGGTGACGCCGAGGTCGGAGCGGAGCTTCCAGAACAGTTCGATGATCTCCTCGCCGGTCTTGAGGTCGAGGTTGGCGGTGGGCTCGTCGGCCAGCACGATATCGGGCGAGTTGGCGAGGGCGCGGGCCACGGCCACGCGCTGCTGCTGGCCGCCGGACATTTCGGAGGGCTTGTGGAGGGCGCGGTCGGCCAGGCCCACGCGCTCGAGGATCTCCATGGCCTTGTCGCGCGCGTCCTCGCCGCTGAGGCCGGCGAAGGCCATGGGGAGCATGACGTTTTCGATGCAGGACATGACCTGGATGAGGTTGAAGCTCTGGAAAATGTAGCCGACCTTGCGGCAGCGGAGCCAGGCGAGCTCGTAGGGGTCGAGTTGGGCGATGTCCACCTGGTCGATGTAGACCTTGCCCGAGGTGGGGCGGTCGAGGCCGCCGATCATGTTGAAGAAGGTGGTTTTGCCGGAGCCGGAGGGGCCCATGATGGAGAGGTATTCGGCGCGCTTCACGTCGAGCGAGGCGCCGCGCAGGGCGTGGGTCTCGGCGTCGCCGTTGCGGTAGACGCGCTTCACGTCCACGGCGCGGATGACGTAGCCGCTTTTTTCGGCGGTGGCGCCGTCGTCGAGCAGGCGTTGGAGGTCTTTATCCATGGGTTACACGTTGGTCCTGAGCGCGGAGGCGGGCACCATGCGCGCGGCGAAGTTGGCGGGGTAGATGGCGGCCAGCATGGCGAGGAGGGTGCCGCCGACGATGCAGGCGCCCGCGGCGATGAGCAGGGCGCCGACGCTGAGGGCGGTGGTGATGAGGCTGAACCCGAAGGTGAGCCCGTAGCCGGCGAAGGAGAGCAGGGCGCCGAGGAGCGTGCCGATGACGGCGCCGGCGAAGCCGAGCATGGCGCTTTCGATCAGGAACAGCATGCGGATGAAGGCCGAGAGGGCGCCCAGGCACTTCATGGTGCCGATTTCGCGGAAGCGCTCGGTGACGGACATGAGCAGCGCGTTGGCGATGCCGATGATGGTGACCAGGATGGAGATGATGCCGATCCAGAGCGTGCGGAAGGCGGCCTGCTCGGCCTGCTCCTTGAGGCGGGCCGCCTGCTCCTCCGACTCGCGGCCGAAGAACAGCTCGCGGCGGGGGGAGGCGCGTGGGTTGTCGGACTTGTCTGACACGTCGGACTTGTCGGACGGATACGCGCGCTCCGCCAGCGAATCGATGAGCACGGGCTGCGCCATGCCGGCGGCCAGGGTTTCCTGGGCGGCGGTGGCGGGGCCGTTGCCGAGCACGAGCAGGAGCTGGGCATCCTGGCCGAGGGTGGCGGGCGTGCAGGGGGCCGGGCCGGGGCCGGGGAGGCCCAGCCCGCGCAGGGCAAGGCCGGGCATCTGGCGGAAGAGGGCCAGCAGGTCGCGCTCCGGGGCGCTGAGCTCCCCGAACGCCGCGATGGCCAGGGTTTTGCCGGAGAAGTCGCCGATTTCGCTCTTCACGAGGGTCTGCATGAGGTTGAGGGTCTGGCGCTGCTCGCGCTCCGTGGCGATGGCCTGCTTGATGAGCTGGGAGGTCACGTTGCTCATGAAGAAGGCCACGCCCAGGACCACGCCGCTGACGGTCACGAGGGAGCGGCCGAAGCGGATGCGGATGCCCTGGACGGCGATCTGGAGCGCGCGTCCGAGCGGCAGTTTGACCTGTTTTCCGATCTGTTCCATGGTCTCTTTCTAGAAGGGGGCTCCGGAGACGGCGCTCACGATCAGGTTGGCGGCCACGCCGATGAGGGCCACAAGCCCCACGCCGGTGCCGTAGCCCGCCAGGAGCACGGGCACCATCTGGAGGAAGTGTTTTTCGCCGAACTTCCGCTTGAAGTAGAACTTGCCGATCAGCGCGCCCGCGATGATGAACATGAAGGAGTGGGGCATCTGGCCGACGCTCTGGACAAAGCCGAAGATGGCCATCACGGGCAGCTTGAAGGCGGTGAGCAGGGCGAAGATGAGGATGGAGAAGGAGAACGAGCCGCCCATGACCATCGGGTGGAGGGCCTGGAAGAAGAGGGGCTTGACGCCCTCGGTGGGGAGCGTGGAGGAGTAGAGCAGGACGGTGTTCTTGGCGTTCAGCTCCCACATCTTCTGGGCATAGGGGTAAAGGTCCGAGGGGATGGCCCCGGACTTCCAGATGAAGGCCCAGAAGAGGAAGCTCAGCAGGAAGCCGAGCGGCATGGTGAGGGCGTAGGATTTGATGTTGGAAAAGAGGTTGGTGCCGGTCAGCTCGGTGGAGCGGAAGCCGGCCACCTGGCCGGAGTACTGGCCCACGGGAATGGGCGCCAGCCAGATGTCGATGCCCTTGTACCCCGAAAGGATAATGGCGGCCTCCTTGATGAGAGGGATGTCCACGGACAGGCCGCAGATGCCGGAGAGGCGGGCGTCCACGTAGGACATCAGCGGGGTGTAGAGGAGGGTGAACAGGAAGAGGAAGTAGACGGGGAACTTGGGCACGAGCAGGTGGGAGACCCAGATGACGAGCATCGAGCCGGCCACGTAAAGCGCCACGGCCAGCCAGGGCGAGAAGTCGCCGCGGCCGGGCGGGGTGTCCCAGATGTTCTCCTTCCGCGCGGTTTCGCTGGCGCCCTCCTTCTGGTTGGCTCGGATGCGCCGGAGGTTGCGGACGAAGTCCCGCACGGTCTGGTAGATGGAGATCACGGCGATGCTGAAGGTGACGCCCAGCGAGAAGCTCATCCAGAAGTCGAGCGAGTTGTTGAAGGTGGTGGAGATGGTGTCCATGCCCGGCTGCCAGCGGGTGAGGATGCCGAACTTGTGCAGGAGCGGGTTCATGACCGTGGTCAGCAGGATGCCGCTGGCCGTGCCGATCACGGCGGAGAAGGGGATGAGCATGCCCGTGAGCACGAGCCCGAGGTCGATCACGACGCCGAACGGGGTGGCGGGCAGGACGGATTCCGTGAGGGTGGTCATATCGTACCACGGCAGGGGGATGAGCATGACGGGCTTGGTGAGGAAGGCGCCGGTGAGCAGCGGGATGCCGATCTGGACGGCGGCGAAGCCGAGGCCCAGGAAGGCGCCCAGCGAGAAGACCTTCCACTTCCAGGTGGCTTTCTTCTCGCCGGCCTCGGCCAGGGCCATGGCGCCCTGCGCGTGCACGGAGGCGAAGGGGAAGGGGAGCTTCTCCACGTCGGAGGTGACGCGGAAGAAGAAGTAGCCCAGCGTGTAGCTGCGCAGCATGCCGACCACGGAGAGGAACAGCATGAGCGCGATGGGGATGAGCCAGTCCGTGTGGAACAGGTTGCGCGAGAGGATGGCGTCGCTGGTCGGCTGCGGGGCGTACCAGGAGGGGAACTGGCCGAGCAGGCCCATGTCGCGCACGGCGTCGGAGCGGATCAGGTACTGGCGCCAGATCAGGTCCGCGATGGGGCCGCCCGTGGACATGGCGCCGGCCACGGAGAGCAGGACCACGAGCTCCTGCTTGTTGAGCGACTTCATGGCCCGGCGGGTGACCTCGCTGAAGATGATGAGCGTCACCCACGAGGCGGCGATGCCGCCGCCGGTGATGAGGCTGAGATAGATGGTGCCGGGCATCATCAGCAGGCCGCAGAAAAAGGCGCCGGCCACGGTCACCCAGGTGAAGCCGTTCTTGAACTCGGTGGGCTCGTCGAGCAGGGAGCGGTAGACTTCCAACTCCCGGTCGCCGCTGACCCGCTGGCGGGGATCACTCATGGGGGGCCTCCGGGAGGGGACAGGCGGCCAGCAGGCCGGCCGCTTCCTGGTACATGTCGGCCCGCTCGTCGGGTCGGGCGGCGCGCCAGGTCAGGAACTGCTTGCGCAGGACGGCGAGGAAGGGCTTCACGGCGCGGTTCCACGCGGAGGCGGTGCCGCTCAGGCGGGTGAGGGTGATGGTGGCGATGAACTCGCCGGTCTCGGGGTCCGTGGGCAGCGAGATCTCGAGCTTCTGGGAGACGCCGAGGTCGAAGGGTTTGAGCCAGATGGTGGCGGTGATGCCGGGCACGAGGCCGTCCGCCGCGCGCGTGAGGGTGGGCTGGGGCGGCGCGCAGAAGAAGGGCCCGGAGGAGCCCTCGCCGTTGGAGTCGAGCCAGCGGTGGAAGTAGGAGATCACGGCCACCCGGTCGTGGGGGGTGAAGGTGAAGGGCAGGGCGAAGGCCATGCGGTCGCCTTCGGCCTGGGGGATGTCCCACTCGGTTTTGCCGGAGGGTGAGGCGAGCCGGGCGGCGCTGCGGGCGGGGATGAGGGTGGAGAGCATGACGGCTGCCACGATCGCGA
>CAZFHG010000274.1:0-4362 GCA_964518665.1 uncultured Opitutaceae bacterium
AGAAATCCGCGCCGAACAGCAGGCGGAGCCGGTCGATCCGGTTGGCGCTTACCACCGGATAATCCCTCCGGTATTCGTGGCGCAGGGTGATGAACAGACGGGGGGTAAGCCGGCGCGTGAGGTCGAACCGGTTTTCCCAGCCGATCTTGCCGCTGGCCCTGAGGTAGAACATTTCCGCCCGCTGCTTGAATTCTAACCGCCAGGGCAGCTGCAGGTCGTTCTCCAGCAGGAGCGAGGGCGCGTCCGTGTGTCCGTGCAGAACGTCGAAGAGATCCACGTAAAACCAGTTCCAGGAGCCCACGAGACTGGAGGTAAAACCGGGTGAGTCATGCAAGCGGTAACCCAGGCCGCCCTGCTGCAGGGCAAAGAAATAATTCAGCCGTGACCGGCCGAACTGCGCCGTTTCGGCGGCGCTGAGATTGACGCCATCATACTCCGCGTAGGGCCGTACAAAGGTGAAGAAATCCGAGCGGCCGAGGTCGTGCCGCCATTCCACCGCCGCGGTGGCCTTGCGCTTGTCGAGCCGGCCGTGCTTTCGCGTGTACTCATAATCAGCGTGGGTAGAAAATTCGTCTGCCGCCTGCTTGGGCCGGTTGGCGTTCAGGCTGACAAAGTATTCCCGCTTGTGATCGCCGTCCTCGTACGTGCGGTCCAGAAAGCCGCTGATCTTGAATTTCCAGGCACGGGGGAGGTTTTGTCAGTGCGGGGTGCCGTCTTCCCGGCGTCGCGTGGCGGCTGCGTGGCCGCCAGCTCGGTTTCCGCGGGGCTCGCCGCGGAGGGAATGCGGGCGGTTTGGATACTATTACGAATGGCCTCGAAGCGGGCTTCGGCTGGCTGGAAGCGCACCTCGCCGAAACGATCCGAGGCAAAAACACCTTCGGCTATGAGCTGTCCCGTGATTTGGTTGCCATCGCTGAAAATCAGGCGGCCGCGGACCGACTGAATATCCTCAGCATAACTGGCAACGGCAATGAACCACAGCAGGGCAAGGGCAGGGAGCCTCATGCGTGGCGGTTTTGTGTTTCCGGGCTGGAGGTGGCGAGCCAATTTACGATGGCATCCGGTGCAGGCGGCCCTCGACAGCGCCGCCTGCGCCGTGATGAAGTGCCCGGTTGGTGAAACCCATTCTGCTGGCCTTGTTGCTTCCGATGACCTCCCTCCCGCTTCCGGCCTTCTCAACCGAGGCGATCGCCATCGGTGATGGCACGCTCTCGCTCAAGGTCCCGGACCGACCCGCACCCGGAAAGCCCTGGCTTTGGGTGGGCGAATTTGCGGGACACCTGCAGTCGCTTGAGGACGGGCTGGTCGCGCGCGGATGGCACGTCGCCTATGTGAATGTCAGCAACCAGTTCGGTTCGCCGCGCGCGATGGGGACGTGGGAGAAGGTTTACGCCGAGCTGCACGGCCGCCGCGGGCTATCGGCCAGACCTGCGCTCCTCGGCATTTCGCGGGGCGGACTGTATGTGACCGCCTGGCTGCGCCTGCACCCGGATCGCGCCTCGGTGCTCTACCTCGACAATGCGGTCGGCGACATTCGTTCATGGCCGGGCGGGTACCCGCTCAACGCCCGGGTCGCGGGCAGCCCCGGCGACTGGGCGCTCTTCATGGCAGAGTTTGGCTATGCCTCTGATCAGGAGGCGGTCACGAAATCACCGCGGCCGGCGGATGGGTTGGCCCCGGCGATCGCTGCCGGAGTCTTCCTGATCTCGGTTCACGGCACGGCGGACACGATCGTGCCGTATGTGGACAACACCGCGCCCATCGTCGCGTTGTGGGCCTCCACTGGCGGTCGGTATAAGTTATTTCCGAAGCCGGGTGGCGACCACCATCCGCATGGGCTCCCGGATCCGGCGCCATTGATCAAACTGCTGTGCGCGGAGGTGAAATGAGGTGCGTTGGAGTTTGATGGAACGCACAAGTTGTGCGCGCGAAACACTGCATGTGCCAATCGTAGCGCGGTGCTTTAGCCCGCGCTGATCAGGCCACACCGGCAGTTTGGTTCGCTACACCAGTGCCGGCTAAAGACCGGCACTACGATTTCTCCAGTAGGGCAGGTCGGAGGCCTGACCTAGGGGGAAGTCCAACTCAGGCAACCAGCCGGGACAGGAGGCGATCCAGCATCTGTGCGAGTCGGTCGATGTCGGCGGTGGTCACGTGCAGGTTGGGACGCAGGCGGATCGAGGTTTCGCCGGCACCGAGGAGCAGGAGATTTTCTTCCTCCAATGCCCGCGACACGAGGGCGGACTTGAGTGCCGGGGTTGCCAGGCTGAAGCCCTGATACAGGCCTGCGCCGCGGATGTTGCGCACATGAGCCGGGAATTTAGCCTGCAGTTCGCGCAAGCGGGTGAGCAGATGCTGCGTCTTGGCCGGCACCAGTTCGATCAGGTGTTCGTCCCTGACGACGGCGAGTTCCTGCACGAACCGCACCATGTCGGCGAGCGTGCCGCCCCAGGTCGAGTCGAGCACGCCCTCGTCCTCCATCGGATGGAGCATGTAGATGACGCCGTTGCCGAGCTTCTTGCCCGTCGCGATGGCCTGCGGCGGATACGGCAGATCGAGCTGATCCACCATGAAGAAGGACCCGGTCTGGCCGCCGGCCGTCTGCACCTCGTCCAATCCGAGGAAGACATCATGGTCGTGGGCGAGCCGGCTCAGGCCCTGGAAAAATTCCTTCTCGGCGGCGCGGTGCCCGCCGGCGCCCTGCAGCGGTTCGAGCACGATGGCGACGATTTCCCCGGCGTGCTTGCGCAGGAGTTGTTCGACAAGGATCAGGGCCTGCGCGGTCCTCTGCCGGTTGTCTTCGGCTGAGGCGTCTTCATCCACCGCGGGGAACGGCACCTGGATGTTGCCGTGCACCAGCCCGTGATAATCGCGGGTGATCACCGGGGCATGCGTCAGTTCGGTGACATTGAGGGCAAAGATCGTGCGGCCATGGAAGGCCTGGTCGAAGTAGATGAACCGCCGCGGGCCGGGTTGCCGTCCCCGCTTCCGGTCGTGCAGGTTGATGAAATACTTCATCATGTTTTCCACGGCCTCCGCGCCCGAATTGACCGTGTAGATCTCCAGCCGCTCGTTGAGCATGCACTGCGGGGCGACCTCGCGCAGCACGCGGTAGTAGTCGAGGCATTCGCGGGTCAGGAAGTCGGGGTTCGCGAGCTTGTTGTTCGCCGCGAAGCCGAGTTTGCGCAGGTAAGCCGGTTCGAACAAACGCGGGTGATTGTGCGCGATCCACTTCGATCCGTAGTAGCCGGCCCAGTCGAAGAGCCGCTCGCCCTCGACAGTCACGAGCCACATGCCTTCGGATTTTTCCAGATCCACGCAGAAGGGATACGGGTCCGCCAGGACGTAGCGGCTCAGTTCCTTGATCATGGCCGCGCTTTGCGGTCCGGGGAAACGGGGCGAGGGTTGGGCGGTCATTGTAGGGAAAGAGAGATATGAACCGCGAAGCACCTAAGTTTTCAAACTTATCGCGGAAGCGCGGAAGGGCTGAGGCGCGGAATCAATCCGGTTTTTTCCGTGCTTCCGCGTTTCCGTGATGAAACCACTTGGAGCATCGTCGCATTCCTTTGTTTCATTCGCGGCTAAATGGTTTGGTTTCGGCGCCCTCAGCGGTTGCCTTCGTAGAAGCCCATTTTACGGCCATGCGTGGGAGCGTCAGGCGTGGTGAGCCGGCGGATCGTTTCGACGATGGCCGCGAGTTGTCCGTCGTGGGCGCCGACGCGGCTCTCAAGTGCGGCCAATTGGGCGGACAGGGCTTTGTGGTTTACCATGAGCTGGCGCAGGCGGACGAAGGCGCGGACGACGTGGACGCTCATCTCCACCGCGGCGGCGCTGTTGAGCACATTGGCGGCTTGAATGGCGCCGTGTTCGGTAAAGGCATAAGGAAATACCGACGAAAACTTCAAAGCACGGAGGTGGTCGCATTTTGCGACCACCTCGGACTTTTCACCCGCGGTGAGTTGAAACATGAAGTCCTCCGGAAACTTCCGAAGGTTGCGGCGGATTTGCTCGTTCAGGCGCTTTGTGCTCACGCCGTACAGCGCGGCAAGGTCACGGTCGAGGACTACGCGTTGTCCACGCAGGACCAGAATACGGCTTTCGATGCGCTCGGCGGGGATCAGGGAGGCGTCGCTCATGCTGCGGCCAAGCCTCGGCGGATGCGACCGGGTCCGGCAAGTCAACCAGCGCCGCCGAGGAGCTTTTGCTGCAAATGGGTGATACGCTGCTTGGATTCGCTGTTGCGCACGGCCATGGCGTAGGCGGCGGGTTCGCCGACAATGAAGACCTTCTTCCGTCCGCGGGTGATGGCGGTGTAGAGCAGGTTGCGCTGCAGCATCATGAAGTGCGCCTTGAGCAGCGGCA
>CAZFHG010000275.1:0-4341 GCA_964518665.1 uncultured Opitutaceae bacterium
AAATGGGGACGGTAGGTGGCGCGCCGGGGTTGTAAACCTGAAACTGAGCGCGGCGATTGGGGATCGCCGCACTCAGTTCGGAGATCGGAGTTTGGAGATCGGAGATCGAATACGAATAATGGAGATACAGGAGCCATGGCACGGAGAGGATTGCGGATACCTCCGTTAACCGCCCCCTGCGATCATCCAATTTCGAACTCCGATCTGCGAACTCCGATCTCCGATTTGGCGAACCGCGCCGCGGTTCACCAAATATCTTCGCCGCGGTCGAAGACGCCGGTCAGCGCGGCTTCCCATGCGACAGGGTCGCGCTTTTTCAGGATTTCGCCGGCAGTGGCAAAGGAGAGGAAGGCGAGGCCGGAGGCAAAATCATTGGCGCACAGGCCATAGTAGCGTTTGCCGCCGTCGCCGGCCATGAAGCGCAATTGCTTCGCGGCGATGGATTCAAGCCAAGCGCAGCCCTCGATTCCGCGTGCGGCCTCGAGCAGCAGCCACGCGAGCGCCGGCTCGTAGCAGCGGAAGTGGTCGTCGAGTGGATGCTCGAACGTGCCGTCGGCCATCTGGTTCTGGTGGTGCCAGTCGGCGAACTCGGCATGACGGGCGACGAGGCGCGACCAGATGGTGTCGCCGCCGGCCCGCAGCGTAGAGGCGAGTTCACTGTGAACCTGGTTGGGAGCCTGGGCGGGGATGATCGCCTGGGGCTCGGCCTTGGGTCCGAACTGGATGACATTCTGCAGCGGCACCATGAGACGCTTTTTCATCTCCGGACTGGTGAGAGCGGCGACCAGACCCTCGGAGGCGTAAATCAGGATCTGCTGCGGGGCGCTGTGGGTCCACTCGCGGAACGTGGTCTTCTTGTAGTCAAAGGTGCTGAGGTATTCGATCATCGGCACCGCGGCATCGTAGTAGGCGGACTCACCGGTGAGGTCCGCGTAACGGATCAGGTTGGCGGCGAACAGCGAGTCGGCGCACCAGTATTCCTCGGTGCCGGGCTGGTTGACGACGTGGTGGAGCACGCCGCCGCCCATGACGCCCTTGGTGGTGCAGAAGTTTTTCAGGCAGTGATCGAGAAAGGCCTTCACGCTGGCGAGCACGCGCGGATTTTCCGGGAGATGGGGAAAGTAGCGCACGCCCTCGAGCATGCCGTTGACGGTGGCGGAATTGTCGGCGACGCAGGAGCAGTTGACGATGCCCTCGGCGTTGCGGTTGTAGCCGTAACCCATGTCGAACATGTCCGGCCAGTGCACGCCCTGGTACTTCATCATCCGGATGTTGAAACGGCGGCAGACGGCCGTCATGCGCGCGTCGTCCAGCAGGCTCATCGTGCGGGCGGCGCCCATCACCACGTAGGCCTCCTCGAAGCAGGCCTGCATCGGATGCGCCGCCCCCGGGCTCGCGATGATGTGGTGCGAGAAATAATTCCAGTGCTTGATCAGCCCGCGGGCGGTGACGTTGAAGTCGAGTTGAGGCATGGGAGGGAGGGAGAACTGAAACCTGAGACCTGAGACCTGAGACCTGAAGTGAAGATCTGAAACCGGTTCGGAAAACTCAGGTTTCAGGTTTCAAGTTTCAGGTCTCGCTTTTACTTACCACATGTCTTCGCCGCGGTCGAAGACGCCGGTCAGCGCGGCGGCCCACGCGGCGGGGTCGCGCTTCTTCAGAATCTCGCCGGCGGTGGAGAAGGAGAGGAACGCCATGCCGGAGGCAAAGTCGTTCGCGTAGAGCCCGTAGTAGAGCTTGCCGTGATTCGTCGCCATGAAGCGGAGCTGCTTCGCGGCGATGGATTCGAGCCAGGCGTTGCCCTCGCTGCGCACAGCGGCGTCGAGGAGGAGGCCGGCGACCAGCGGCTCGTAGCAGCGGAAGTGGTCGTTGGCCGGATGCTCGAAGGAACCGTCGGCCATCTGGTTCTGGTGGAACCAGTCGGCGAACTCGGCGAAGCGGGCCACGAGACGCGCCCAGATGGTGTCGCCGCCGGCCTTGAGGACCGAGGCCAACTCGGAGTGGACCTGGTTCGGGGCCTGGGCGGGAATGACCGCCTCAGGTTCGGCCTTGGGACTGAACTGGATGACGTGGCGCAGGGGCACGGACAGGCGCTTTTTCATTTCCGGGCTGGCGAGCGCGGCGATGAGGCCCTCCGCCGTATAGATCAGAATCTGCTGCGGCGCGCTCTTCGACCATTCCTCCCAGAGGGTGTGCTTGTAGTCGTAGGTGCTGATGTATTCCACCAGCGGCACGGCGGCGTCGTAATATTTCGTCTCGCCCGTGAGCGTGGCGTAGCGGATCAGCGTCGCGGCAAAGAGCGCGTTGGCGCACCAGTACTCCTCCATGCCGGCGGGGTTGATCTTGTGGTTGAGCACGCCGACGCCCATGACGCCCTTGTTGGTGAGGTATTTCTCGAGGCAGTGGTCGATGAAGCGTTTGACGCTGGCCAGGACCTCCTTGTTTTCCGGCAGGTGGGGGAAGCAGCGCACACCTTCCAGAATGCCGTTGGCGGTGGAGGCGTTGTCCGCGACGCAGGAGCAGTTGACCATGCCCTTGGCGTCGGTGTTGTAGCCGTAGCCCATGTCGTACATGTCGGGCCAGTGCACGCCTTGGTACTGCATCTGGCGCTTGTTGAAGCGGCGGCAGATGGCGGTCATGCGCGCATCCTCCAGGAGGTCCATCGCGCGGGCGGCGCCGCTGACGACATAGGACTCCTCGAAGCAGGCCTGCATCGGATGGGCCATGCCCGGGCTCGCGATGATGTGATGCGAGAAATAATTCCAGAGTTTAACCAGCCCGCGGGCGGTGACATTGGGGTCGAGTTGCATAGGGAAAAGCGCGGGTAATTCCGCAGGTTCTCCGTATTCGGTGGCGGGCGGGAGGGGTCAATTACTTTGGAATACTACCAGTATGGATAATTTGCTGCGTAGGGGCGCAGCTTGACTGCGCCCGCGGGCATCGACGAGCGACGCTCCTGCACACATCGCCTGCCAGCAGGTTCCTCCCTTAAATGCCGGAGCTTGCTCAGGTCGGGTCTACCGTGCTCTTTTCCGACCAAACCCAATTTGCAATATGGCGGCCAAATTTGTTTTTCAAGGCACCCGGCTGCGACTGAGCACTGACTTCGACGGCGGAGGGCTGGCCCGGGCAGTGGAGAGCGAACCCGATGTCCTGGATTGCTGGCCCTATCTGGAGGACGAGTACCGCGACGGCTTCATCTCGCTGCGCAGCCTGGAAGGCGCGGGCGACCAGCGCGACGGGGCCAATTACAGCTTTCTGTTCCGCCTGGACGGCTGCCTGAACCGGAAGATCACCCTCAGGATTCATGTCATCCACGAGCGGCTTAAGGCGGACGACGTGTCGGTGGTGTATGCCAACCCGGACTTTCCCGTGATCAGCTATGACGGCGACAACTGGGAACGGACGCCGCACAAGCACCTCCTCGGCGGCGACGGCCTGGCGGACGAAAAGATAGTGGTCGTCGAGCACACCTGCAGCCGGGACACGGCGTGGTTCTCCTATCAATATCCCTATACGACCGACCGTCTGGCCCGGTTTGCCCAGCGGATCGGGCGTTCGCCATTCTGCAAGGTGGAGGTGGCCGGGCGATCCACGGAAGGGCGCGACATTCCGCTGATCAGCCTCACTGATCCCGCGGTGCCGCGGCCGGCCAAGCAGGTCGCCTGGTTCACCGGGCTCCAGCATTGTGCGGAGCTGGGGGCGGGCTGGGGGTTTGAGGGCATGGCGGAGTTTCTGATCTCCGCTGCCCCGCTCGCGGTCGAGGCGCGGCGGAAGTTTGAATTCAAATTCATCCCGATCGTGAACGTGGATGCCGTGGCTGAGGGGCGGGGGAGGATTCACCGCTCGGGTCGGAACCTCAATCGCGAGTGGGAGCGGCCCGATCCCGTGTGCGACGTTGGCACGATCCGGCAAACGCTCGATGCCTGGCAGGCGCAGGGCAACCCGGTCAGCACTTTCGTGGATCTCCATGGCTTCTCGACCGTGGACGGCAAGTGGTTTGCCCCCGTGCTGCCGCGGGAGAATTTCAGCACCGATCAGGCCCGACGCTACGAGTTGCTGCTCGCGGCCATCCGGAAGCACCTGCCTGAGATGCAGTATGACCCGTTTCCCTCCGTGGGTCTGGCGGCCGGCGCGGCGGTACGGACCTATGGGGCGCTCGGGCTCAGCATCGATGGGTGGATCTACAAGGGTCCGGCTCCAACCGCTCCGGACCTGTCCTCCTACTACACCAGCGGCCGCCAGGTCCTGCCTCTGGCGGAGATCAAGGCTGCGGGCGCAAGGATCGTGCAGGCCTGGGTGGATTTCGCGGCCAGCCAAAAATGTGAACTGTAGGAGCGG
>CAZFHG010000276.1:0-4302 GCA_964518665.1 uncultured Opitutaceae bacterium
CCTAACCGTGGTTCATTGGTTTTGTTGTTTGGTGGTTTTCATTCCCGCCATTCCTCACCATCAGTGTACATGAGTGGTTTAACCGGTATGACTTAAGGCTGGGCACTTGCGTCGGGCGGCCGATGGCGTTGCCTTGGGCCATGCCAACCACACCCCGCATCCTCGCCTTTGCCGGCAGCGCCCGGCGCGACTCGCTCAACCGCAAACTGCTCGCCGCCGCCGTCGCGGCCACGCGCGCGGCCGGTGGCGAAGTCACCCTGGTCGATCTGAATGAGATGGCACTGCCGCTGTATCATGGGGACGAGGAAGAGGCCCGCGGCCTCCCGTCCGGGGCGGTGAAACTCATCGAACTGGTGAACACGCACCAAGGCCTGCTGATCGCTTCGCCCGAGTACAATTCGTTCATCACGCCCCTGCTGAAAAACACCATCGATTGGATCAGCCGGGCGGATGAAAACCCGTTCACCGGCAAGGTCGCCGCGGTGGTTTCTGCTTCGCCCGGGGCGCTCGGCGGGGTGCGTTCGATGATGCATGCGCGGCACCTGCTGCTGCATCTCGGCTGCCATGTCGTGCCCGCGCAGTGCATGCTGCCTAAGGCGCATGAAGCGTTTGATGCCACCGGTCGATTGCAGGATGCGCGCTCGGTCAAGTCGGTTGAAGCCTTGGCCCGGCAGTTGGTGGATCTGTCGGTCCGGCTTCGCCCCGCCTGACTTGGGAGCGCGGCCGCCCTCGGTCGCAATTCCACGCTATCGAGCCAACGATCAACCACGTCTATGGTTTCGTTCGTGTGGTTGCCCGGTTGGTGTGACTACGCGGTGTGCGGTCGATTGCAACCGAGGGCGGTCGCGTTCCCAGCTCATCGTTCGCGACCACTCCCTCAGCGCTGCTTCTTGTCTTCGGGCACGTCGTCGTCATCGGCGACGGCCTTGAACGCGGCCTTGTCCATCAGCGAGACGTGATTTTCCACCCGGCCGTTGTCCAGCGGGTTGTCCATCCGTGCCTCCAGATCCCGGAACAGCCGGCGGGTGTCAATGATGCCGCCGATCATGAACCAGACCGTTGAGACCACCCCGACAACCCCCGCGATCAGGAGGCTGTTGATGTAAAAATACAGGCTCCACCATTCCGACGGCCACGGGGAAATGATGTTCCAGATCACCACCACGACGAAGCACAGCCCGATCTGGTAGCCAAAAGTGTAGGCAAAAACCGACCAGGCGAGCCAGCGGTCGCCGCGGGTGTATTCCGGCGTGATGCCGATCAGCTTGCCCATGAAGGAACGCCACGTCCAGGGGGACTTGAGATGCTTTTCACCGTCGATGCTGTATTTGCCGCGATGGAGCATCCTTTCCAGGTTATAGGGCTGGCGGTAGGTGAGGAGTGAGGCGCCGACATAGCAGATGAGGCCGCCGGTCATCGCTATGCCCAGGAGTTCCCACGAATTGATGGGGAACTTGACCGGGTCCAGATGCCACTCGACGTAAGGCGAGAACGGCGCCGACACCGCGCGGAGGAGTTTGTCGCCCGCCTCGGACCAGCCCATCCGGTCGATGAAGGGATAGGCATACTGGGCCCAGATCCGTTGCAGGAACATGCCCGCCAGGCTGACGCCGGACCCGAAGATCACGGCGGCATAGGCACCCGCCGTGTTGCCAAACCGGCTGTAGAGCCCGAACACCATCACCGGTCCGGCCCCGCCCAGCCACACTCCCGCCATGATGGTGGTGAACATCCGGATATAGTCCAGCTGCACAAAGTACATGGAGAACAGGAAGAAGAAAACCGCCACCATGACCGCGGACATCCGCAGCCACAGCACGTGCTGCTCCGGGGTCAGGGGCGTCCGGCGCAACGGCATGATGATGTCCTGCATGATCACGGTGGTGCTGTTGAACATCCGCGAGGCGTCGGTCGAGATCATCAGCATGACCATCAGCAGGCAGAAGAGACCTGCGAGACCGATCGGCAGCATCTCCCGAAAACTGACCGCCGTCATCATCTGGAAGTACTTGGTGCGGAATTTCTGGAAGATGAAATTGCTTTCCCCGTCCTTGCCGAGGGTGTCGCTGACCGTGTCCAGGTAAGGAGTGTCGAGGTTTTGTTTTTGCGAAAGTGGCGCATCGATGCCGATGCGGTGGTGCTGCTCGGGAATGGCATCGAGGTTGGTCCGGAGGCGGTCGCGCATCCCGGCGTCCGCCACCACCTCCTCAATGACCTTGCGGGAAAGTTCCTGACGGATCACCCGGGCGTCCTTGGCGAAGTTCTCATGGGTCAGCACGGTGATGATGGCGATGGCCACCATCGTGCACATCACCATGGCGAAGCCGTTGCGCCAGGTGCCGAGGATGCCGGCCATTTTCTGCTCGTGGGGCGTGCGGCCCGAACCGGTGTTGTCGGCTCCGAACCAACTGGCGCGGTTGAGGATCCGTATCATGACGGTCACCGCCAGGGCGAAGATATTGAAGTCGCGCAGTTGCTCGATGTCGAAGGGGTTCAGGAAGCTCTGGCCCGGCACCCGGTCCAACAGCGTCGGGGAGATCTCATCGCTCCACGAAAAGGTGGTCAGCACATAGACCGTGATGATCACAAAAATCGGGTAGCTCATCAGCCCTTGGATGCAGTCCGTGATGAGCAGGGACACGCGTCCGCCCGTACACATGACGATCACCGCCATGAGGAGGCACATCGCCATGATGGCCGCAAACAGGGGCACTTCAAAGCCGCCGATCATCCAGTGGTGGGGCAGACCCAGGAAATAGATGAAGAAGCTCGCCGCCACGGCTGGGCCGATGCCGTTGGCGAGGGTTTCCGAGGTCGCGCGCAGGATGGAGGCGAAGATGCGGAAGGACCGGCTGTAGCGGAGTTCCAGGAATTGCCCCATGGACAGCGCCTTGGTCTCGCGATACCGGTAGGAGCAGTAGCCAGTCAGCGCCATGACGATTGACAGCGGGGCGACCAGGTATTCCCAGAAGGAAATTGCATAACCGGTCTGGTAGTTCACCTCCACCAGCATCACCAGGGTGTACAGACCAAGGCCCGCCTCGAGATCGCCGACGCAGATCACATACCGGCCGGCCACCCGCCCGGCCGCGAGGAAATCGGCGACGCCCCGGGCGTAGCGGCGCGAATAGAAGGCCAGCCACAGGACCAGCGCCACCGGGATGATCGTGATGAGCCAGTCAATCCAGTGCATGACCTGCCTCCTCTCCTCTATCCGTGGCTCGCGACCCGCCGCCTGACATGGTCTCCGACCATGCCGTCAACCACCATCGATCCTGCTGGAGACAACATATGCATGGGAGTGTCTGGACCGGTGGGCTGGATTTTGGGAGCATGAGCTCAGGGAGATTTTTGGCGCACAAGGCCACTCTGAGACCGGAGGGGCTATAACATCAGAAGAGTGAAGAAAAAGCCCTGATCTCGCAGTTAGCCATCCAGTATGACGAACGGGCGCGCATAATAGATTAGGAGCCGATGCCAATTAAATGCCCTGATTGGGAAGAATCTTCGGTTTCATGGGTTCGATCGCCCGTTTACCCGCGTCCGATGGCGCCTGCAGCAGAGGGTCGGACAGGGAGCGAGACCGCCCTCGGTCGCACTCAGTCGCGAAGCGCAGTGATGCACGCATTGCCCCCATCCACCATCATCGCCTGCCCCTCGACAGGCCCGGGGTCCTGAGCTTGTCGGATGGACAGGCAGGCTCCTGCCTCAATTACCCCGGTTCCGCGAAAATGAATTATCAGGGCTTGTCGAGCCCGGGGGCTTTTGCCTGAGTGCTGCCTCCAATGAAGAAAGCACTTATCACCGGCATTACCGGTCAGGACGGTTCCTATCTGGCCGAGTTGCTGCTCGCCAAGGGATACGAGGTGCATGGCGTCATTCGCCGGGCCTCGACCTTCAATACCAGTCGCATCGATCACCTTTACCGCGATCCGCATGTCAACGGGGTGCGGCTCTTCCTGCACTATGGCGACCTCGCCGACTCGGTGCAGATGGTGAAGCTGCTCTACCAACTCCAGCCGGATGAGATCTACAACCTCGGGGCTCAATCGCACGTCCGCGTCTCCTTTGACATTCCCGAGTATACCGGCGACGTGGACGGACTCGGCGCCCAGCGCATTCTGGAGGCGATCCGCGAGGCTGGTCTAGTGAAGAAGTGCCGGTTCTACCAGGCCTCGTCGTCGGAGATGTTCGGCAAGGTCCAGGAGGTGCCGCAGACGGAGACCACGCCGTTCTGGCCGCGTTCACCCTATGGCTGCGCCAAGGTTTATGCCTACTGGCTCACGGTGAACTACCGCGAGA
>CAZFHG010000277.1:0-4286 GCA_964518665.1 uncultured Opitutaceae bacterium
GCTCGTGGCCCGTTGGCGCTACCGCATCTGGGGTGAGTGGCGCCCGCGCCCCCTGGCTCGTGCGGAATGGGCCGGGAGATTTTTTGGGTAGTAGCGAGTAGCGGGTAGTGGGTAGCGAGCATGAGTGAGGGCTGAAGGCCCGGACTTCTGTAGCTGCGCGCCACCGCGCGCGGTGGAATCCTACTCGCTACTCCCCGCCCCCCTACTTCTTCTCCGGAATCAAAATCGACACCAGCACCGAGGTCGTCAGCACGCCGGCGATCACGCCGAGGGAGACGGCGATGGAGATGTCGACCCAGTGCTCGATGAGCATCTTTACACCGATGAAGCTAAGGATGAGGGCGAGGCCGATCTTGAGATAACGGAAGAGCTGCATGATTCCGTTCAGCGCAAAATACAGCGAGCGCAGACCCAGAATGGCGAAGATGTTCGAGGTCAGGGCGATGAAGCCGTCGCGAGTGATCGCCAGCACCGCCGGCAGTGAATCCAGGGCAAAGACCAGGTCGGTGGTCTCGATGACGATCAGCACGATGAAGAGCGGCGTGGCCATGCGCCGGCCTTCGTGGATAGTAAAGAAGTGCCCGTGGTCATTGTTCGGCGCCACCGGGAAGAAACGGCGGAAAAGGCGGACGGCGATGTTGTGATCCGGGTTGACGTCCACCTCTTCCTTGCCGGGCAGGGCCATCTTGATGCCGGTGTAGACGAGGAAGGCGCCGAAAATGTAGATGATCCAGTGGAAGCGGGCGAGGACGCTGACGCCCACGAGGATGAAGACGGCGCGCATGACCACGGCGCCGATGATGCCCCAGAAGAGCACGCGGTGCTGCCAGCGCGGGGCGACCTTGAAGTAGCTGAAGACCAGAATGAAGACGAAGACGTTGTCGATGCTCAGGCAGAGTTCGACGAGGTAGGCGGCGAGGAACTCTTGGGCGGGAACGGGACCGCGCCACCACCAGATGAGGCCGTTGAAGGCGAGGGCGAGGGTGAACCACACCACGCACCAGCGCAGGGCCTCCTTCATCTTCACTTCGTGGGCACTGCGCTGAAAGACGCCGAGATCGAGCGCCAGCATCGCGGTGATGAAACCAAAAAAGGCCAGCCAGGCCCACGCGGGCAGCGGCGGCAGGGCTTCGAGAACGGCAAGATACGGCGGCATCAGGCGGAAAGCATGGGGAAAGGCCGCGTTGCCGCGCAAGCGGGGAGTGCTGCATTGGAAAATCCCCGCCTGTTTACCGGCGTCCCATCATACCTGAGGTTTTGACAACCCGGGAGGCGCGGTTCAGTGACTGGCTTTTCGCCATGAAACGACTGTTTTCCATCCTCTTCTGCAGTGTGCTGTTAACTACCGGCCTGTTCGCCCAGGCCGGCGAGGCCCAGCCCTCTCCGGACGCCGCGCAGGCCGTCAACACCACGGCCGCCGCGGCCATTGCGAGCGGGCAGGCCCAGGCGCCGCGTACGCCGGACTTTCTCGAACACCTGGTCGATGCCACGTTGGAGATTTTCGATGTAAAGAACAGCGGCAACACCACCACCCACTACATCATCGCCGCGCTCTTTCTGATCGGCTCCTACCTGCTGCGCCGGGTCGTCACGACCATCATTTTCGGACTCTTCAAGCGCCTGGCGGCCCGGACGGAGTCGACGCTGGACGACAAACTGTTTCCGGCGCTGGAAGCGCCCGTGGCGGCCTTCATTGCCATCGCCGGCGCGGTGGCGGCGCTGAAGGTGCTCAAGTTCAGCGAGCAGGCCGACCTGGTCTTCGGTTATGCGAGCACCGTCGCGTTCTCGCTGGTGTTCTTTTGGTTTTTTCTCCGGGCCTTCAATACCGTGCTCGACCATGTGCACGAGCTCGCCCGCGCCAAGCAGCTCGGCATCGCGGCCTTCATGCCGTGGATCAAGAAGGCGCTGATCACGATTTTTGTGGTGTTCGGGGGGCTGATGATCGCTCAGAGCCTCGGGGCGGATGTGAAGGCCTTCCTCGCCGGCCTCGGTATCGGCGGCCTGGCCTTCGCCCTCGCCGCCCAGGACACCATCGCCAACCTCTTTGGTTCGGTCGTGGTCGCCATTGACCAGCCTTTCAAGATTGGCGAAGCCGTGCAGATCGGCGCCACCACCGGGGTCGTCGAGGACATCGGCCTGCGTTCGACGAAGATCCGCAAGATCGACAAGTCGCTGGTCGTCATCCCGAACAAGACTGTCGCGTCCGAGGCCATCACCAACCTGTCCCGCTTCACCCAGCGCCGGGTGGAGCAGACCCTTGGGCTGACCTACGATACCACGGCCGACCAGATGGAAGCCGTGATCGTTGAAATCCGCGAGTTGATCCTGAAGGAGGCCGAGGTGGACCCGGAGTCGGTGCTCGTGACCTTCCAGAATCTCGGGGCGAGCTCGCTCGACATCCTCGTGGTTTACATGACGAAAAGCGCGGATTTCGCGCTGCAGCTCAAGCTGAAGGAACGCCTCAACCTGGCGTTCATGCGGGCCGTGGCCGCGCGCGGCCTCGCCTTCGCCTTCCCGACGCAGACCGTGCAGCTCGAAGGTGCGCTCCTGCGGGCGCTGCTGGAACAAAAGAAAACGGCGCCGAACGCTCAACGCTGAACGTTTAACTTCGAACGCTGAAGTGTTCGCATGTAGGGGCGCACCTCGTGTGCGCCCGATCACGCGTCATGTGCGTTGCGGGAATCGAACGGGCGCAGACAAGCTGCGCCCCTACAATTTGCCGTCCGGCTTTTCTCCCGTCCCGACGGCGCGCTCGAAATACACGCGGGCCGTCCGGTACTGGCCCTTCGCCTCGGCGAGCGAGGCCTCCGTGCGGGCCAGCGCGGTCTGGGTGTCGAGCAGGTCGGTGATGATGGCGGCGCCGAATTCATAACGTTCACGCACGGCCCGCAGGCTTTCGGCGGCGGCCCGCACGCCGGCCTCGTTGGCCGCGATGGCGGCCCAGGCACGCTCCAGCTCAACCTGGGCGGACCAAACCTCCTGCCTGACCTGCAGGCGCAGGTTGGCATCGGTGGCTTCCTCCCGGGCCACCTCGGCGCGGGCCCGGGCGACGCCGCGTTTACGGCCGCCGGCATCAAAGAGCGGCAGATCAATCGTGAGCCCTGCCTGCCATTCGCGGGTTTCGGGCACCCAGGCTGAATCACGCCAGCCGAACGAGGCGTCTGCATTCAGTCTCGGGGCCCGGGCTGCCTTGGCGGCAGTGACCGCGGCCTGGGCCGCCACGGTGCGCTGATTGCTGGCCAGCAGTTCCGGCCGTCGGGCGAGGGCCTGCTCCACGGCCGCGGTATAGTCTACCGGCGCGGGCGGAGTCAGCGTTTCTGTCTGTGCGATGGTGAGGGCCGTGTCGGCGGCGCGGCCCATCGCGGTATTGAGTTCACCGGCGGCGCGGCGCACCCGGCTTTCCGCCGTGATCAATTGCAACCGGGCCTCCGCCTCCGTGGCCGCGGTCCGCAGCACGTCGGCCTGCGGCACGGCTCCCGCCTGCTGCCGCAGGTCGGCCAGCCGGTGATGTTGCTCGGCCCGCTCCAGGTTCTTGGCGGCGACTTGCTGGAGGTCCTGCGCGATGGCGAGGGCGTGAAAGGCGGCCTGCACAGTGGCGCGGAGATTGGCCCGGGTGGCGGCGACGCCGGCGTCGGCTCCGGAACGGCGGGCTTCCGCGGCGGCCAGCCCGGCCTGACGCGCGCCGAAGTCAAACAGCGTGACGCGCGAGACCAAGCCACCGTTCCAATCGTCGAGTGGACCGATGAGCTTGGGCTGAGCCCCGCCCGGGAGGGTTATGGCCCCAGGCAGATAGGCGCGGCGCTGGAAGCGATGATAACCCGCGGTGAGATCAACCCGGGGATAAAACGGCGTGCGCGCTTCCCCCACGGCCTCGTTGGCCGCGGCCACTCCGGCCTGGGCGGAGGCGAGGGCCGGATGCTGTTCCAGGGCCAGGTTGAGACAGTCATCCACGGTGAGGGCCGGAGCGGGCTGGGCGCAGAGGCTGGCGGTGCCGAGGGTCAGAAGCAGGATGGTGGCGAGACGTTTCATGGCGGGACAGGGTCGGGGGACAATCAGGCGAGGGTCTTGTGGAATCGGTTCACAGCAAAGGTCATCACGCCCAAGCCCAGAACGAGCAGGGCTGCGAACTGGGGCCAGAGGACATCAATGCCCACGCCCTTGAGGAATACGCCGCGGATGATGACGAGGAAGAAGCGCAGCGGATCGAGCAGGCTGAGCCACTGGATCACGGCCGGCATGTTGGCGATGGGGAAGATGAAACCCGAGAAAAGCATCGCAGGGAAAAA
>CAZFHG010000278.1:0-4246 GCA_964518665.1 uncultured Opitutaceae bacterium
GGACGTGCCGAAGTACATCACGCCACAAGGTCCACCGGTGCTGATCCTGCACGGCAATGATGACACCACTGTGCCTGTGTCTCAGTCGGTCACGCTGGCGGAAGCCCTGGCCGCCAAAGGCGTGGTGCATGAGTTCATCCAGCTGCCCGGGGTCGGTCACACCTTCCGGCTCAACGCGACCTGGGATGACAAGCCGCTCCCGCTGGATCTGCGCCCAGTGCTGATTTCGTTTCTCCAACAGCATCTCGGTCCAACTCCGATTGTTCCTGCAACTCCGGCCAGTCCCCGCTAGCCTCGGACGTCATGCAGCTTTCACGGGTGCTTCACCCCTTTTTCCTCCTGCTGGTGCTCGGGGCCTGCAGATTGTTCGCGGACGAGACTCCGCAGCTTTTCGACGTTCCAGCCGGAAAGGCGGAGCGCACGCTCGCGCGGTTTTCCCGTCAGTCCAGCCAGTCGGCCGTTTTCCCGACCGATCTTGTCCGGGGTGTCCACACGAATGCCATCAAGGGCGAGTACACGCCGTTTGCCGCGCTCACCGCCATGCTGCAGGGCACCACGCTGCAACCGGTGAAGGACGACGAGACGGGCGCCCTGTTGATCAAGCCTGCCAATGCGCGCAACGACTATGTCGTCGAACTGCCGCCGTACATGGTGGAAGGGAAGCAGATACCCGTGCCATGGCAGTATGCCGCACTGCCCGGCGTCGAGGTGCTTTCCCGCTGCAGTGATTCGGTCACCCGGCTCCTGCTTTATCATCACTTCCGGTTGCGGGACACGCTCACGGCTCTGCTGCCTGAGGAATTCCAGATTCGCCTGGATGTGCCGACCACCTACGTGCTGTTTGACGGCCTGGCCCAGGCGGGGTCGGCGCGCGACCTGACGCGGGAGCTGGAGAAAAACCGAAAGGAAACCGGCAACTGGGTCATAAGCGGCATGTCCAACTACCGCTTCGGCGACAAGGATGCCGTCGCGCTTTTTTTCATTCTCGACGAGCTGAACTTCAGCCAGGGCCGCCTGACGCTCACGCCGGATTATTTTCATTTCATGATATCCAACCGGACGCCGACGCTGCCGGCCTGGTTTATCGAGGGCATGGACGGGATTTTCCGAAACGCCGTGCTCGAATCGGCGCCGCCAGGGAGATCCATGTCGCAGTCATCCATCGAAACTCCGCCGCTGCCCAACGGGGTGATTGCCCTCAAACCGGTCCAATGGCTCTCGGAAGCTGAAACCACGGCGATCAAGAAGGATCCGCTTCTGCAGGTTGAGCTCCTGCCACTGGCCACGCTTTTTTCCATGGCGCCACCCGAGGATGAACGTGCCGCCCTGTTGTGGCGTACGGAGGCGGCCCTGTTCATCCGTTGGGCGCTGGATGGCGGCAAGCAACGGGAGGCGCTCTGGCAGTGGGTGCGCCAATCCTGCGAGCGGCCGGCGACCGAGGCGCAGTTCAAGGCGTGCTTCGGCACCGACTTTGCCCGCACGGAGCTGATGTTGCGTGACTACCTGCCGGTCGCGATCAAGCGCACCACGCATCTGAGCACGGACACCACCTACGAGCCGCCGGCTGCAACCATCCGCGAGGCCACTGTTGGCGAAATCAGTCGCGTGAAAGGCCGGCTGGACCGGATGGAGATCGCGTATGTCCGGGAGCAATGCCCGGAGCTGACGCCCCGGTACATCGCCCAGGCGCGGCAGACTCTGCACCGGGCCTACGCCCAGGGTGACCGCGATCCGCGCCTGCTCGCTGAGATGGGCTTGTGCGAATGCGATGCCGGCGACGATGCCGCCGCCCGCCCGCTCCTGGAAGCCGCCGTGGCGGGCAAGGTCGTGCGTCCCCGGGCCTATTACGAATTGGCGCGCATCTATTACCAGGCGGTGCTGGCGATGTCTCCCAAGGGCAGGCTGACCGTGGCCGAGGCCGGCCAGGTGCTCCGTCCGGTTGGCGCCGCATTGCGGCAATCGCCGGCCATCGTTGAGGCCTACGAGTTGATCGCGGAGGTCTGGCTGCGCGCCGAAGGCCGGCTCACACCCGAACAGCTCGCCGTCCTCGACGAGGGCATCCGCAAATTCCCCGCGCGCACGCGGCTCATTTACTCCGCGGCCATCCTGAATTCGCTGCACGGCCGTCCGACCGAGGCCCAGGCTTTGACCGACCGGGGGCTCGCGATCGCGAGCCGTGCAAATGAGCGGGAACGGTTCTTAAAGCTTAAATCTGCGCTCACCGCAGATGCCACAGCCGTCGCGCCGTCACCATGAGTCTGCACAAAAAATCGCCCGGCTCCCGCTCATTGTTTGATTACGGCCTATCGCCTTTCATTCATTTTCTCCGGATGGCGATGGTATTCGTGTTAACCTGCATCACGGTCTGCGTCAGCTCCGAGGACTCCGCGCAAAAGCAACGAATCAGCGAGCACCCGGCCGTATTCGCCGACTTGGCACCCGCCGCACAAAAACAGGTACGGGCACGCAACATCGAACGCGGTCAGACACTCGAGATGATCTATCTGGTTCTTGGCACCCCGGATTACGTGGAGACTTCCGCCGATGGCACCGAAACCCAGTGGATCTACAAAAAGTTCTACCACCAGGTGAAGATCACGGGGGTGGAGCTATTCCCCTCGCGTCCAAAGCGTGACAGCAACACCAAGCTCCGCGCCGACCGCATGGACCATCTCCTTCTCGGTGCTTCGTCCCAAACGCGTGAAGAGTATGCCCGCGCCAATACGCACGGCGGGTTCGAGATGGCCAAACCTCCGCGTGAATTGCCAGCGGGCGACGACCCTTTGCTGCCCGGCGCCGAATTGGAGATTATTTTTCACGCCCGACTGGTCTCCGAAATCAAGGTCACCCGCGATTTCCCCTTCACGCCGGCCCAGCCCGTTGGAAAACCCTGAAATGTCCGAATCGTTGCACACCGGCTCCAGCCACTGACCAACCCATGCACATTTCGATCAAAGCTGTACGCCTCGCTTTCGCCCTCGGTATTTGCGCAGCCGGCGGCACCGGGGTTTCAGCCCAATCAGACACCTCAGCGCCGGTGCAAAACGCCGAGCAGGTGATCAAGCTCGATCCCCTGACCGTCAGCGCGGTCTATCCGGCCATTCGCGTCCGCTTTGAGCTCAGTCGCCAGAACCTCTTCGATCCGCTGGGCGATCCGGTGGTCGAGGCTCGTGTCGTCTGGGTCGAGTCCGAAACGGATGAGAATGCAGACTCCGGCATCCAGGCCGCCGATGTACTCTTGAGTGTCAACGGCACCGAGCTGCGTGGCCTCACGCTCCGGCAGATCGCCGACCTCGTCGCAGAGGCGCGCAAAACCAAAAACCTCATCTGGGAAATTCGCCGCGGCTTTACGACTCTGGTGGTGCGCCACAATGGCAGGTGGGATGTCCCGCTGCCTGGACTGGAGAGGTGATAGGGTCAGGACTGGGAGCGCGACCGCCCTCGGTCGCAATTGGACGCATGCAATAAAATGCGCTGATAGTCTATTGCCGCAGAGAGAGCAGATGAACCGGGTATTCGTTAATCAATAACAGTACGCAAATTTGCGACCGAGGGCGGTCGCGCTCCCAGTTTCGCGCTCCCAGCCTCTCAGCGCTCCAGCACCGGCGGCTCCGTTGCCGAACCGCCGTAAATGCGGGCCAGCACCATGCGCCAGTGCGCGTCTTCCATTTCCCGTCGCCGCACGGCCTGGTATTCCGCATCACCGGCCATGAAGATGAACAGGAAGAGCAGGGCGCCGAGGTAGTGCTCGAAATAGAAAAACATCAGGAGCATGCCGACAATTGACAGGCTCTTGCCCACCGTGGCCGCCCACCAGGTCGCCCGCAGGTAGTTCAGGCGGGTGGCGAGGAGGGCCCGGAAAATCCGGCCGCCATCCATGGGGAAAACCGGCACGAGGTTGAAGCAGCCCATCACGATATTGGCCACAAAAAGCTGGTAGATCAGCCCTTGCCAGGAATAGAGCGAGATCACGTTGGGCAGCAGGTGCAGGACGGGCCAGAGCAGGGCGACCAAAACGAAGTTCACCGCCGGTCCCGCGAAGGTCATCAGAAACTCCCGCCCGGGCTGGCGTGGAATGCCGTCCATCTCCGCCATGCCGCCGATAGGCATGAGCAAAATGCGGCGCACGCCGATGCCGTACTTCATCGCCACGAACGAGTGGCCGAGCTCGTGCAGCACCACGCAGGTGAAAAACGCCACCAGGGTGACCATGCTCCAGCCCAGGCCCGTGAGCCCGTACTCCTGC
>CAZFHG010000279.1:0-4222 GCA_964518665.1 uncultured Opitutaceae bacterium
CTATCAATAAAATTCTTGCCACCTTATAAGGTATTATCCTTCCTTGGTTTTCGAAACCGCTTCCAGCGCGCTATCAACAAACCTGACTCGGCGATCTGATCCAGCCAATGGATTTGTTTTTCGTCATTTCAATCACACCAAACTTCACCTAGAACCGACTACCTACCGCATATGAAGAAGCTAATAAGTGCCTTGTTGATCTCACTGACGTTGAGCACGGGAGCAACCGCTGCCCCGTTTCTGGCTGCTGGCGACGGAGCTGAGTTGTTCCTGACGGGCACCTTGGGTGTGCGTTCTGACGACAATGTCTACCTGACAAGTAATGGTACCGATGACGTGATCATCGATATCAACCCCGGTGCTGAATTTGTCTTTGGCCAGAATTCCGCCACCCAGGGATACTTCAAATTTGTGGAAAGCATCGCCCGCTATTCCGACAACGACAATCTCGACACCGAGCTTGCCGCCATCACCTTCGTCAGTCGCTACGATGATGGAAAATCGAAACTGAATGCGGACATCAACTGGGCACAGTTGAATCAGAACACGTTTGACGTGCGTGGCTTAACCCGCCGCGACGCTTTCGGCGCCAATGTCATGGGCGAAGTCTCCGTCACGGAGAAGTCCAGCATCGGTTTCGGTGGTGCTTATAACAACACTGACTACAAGCGCGCGGGCTACAGCGACCTCAAGACCTTCACGATTCCGGTCACGTACTATTACGAACTCAGCCCCAAGCTCGATCTCAGCCTGGGCTTCCGTTACCGCGACACCGACACCCAGATCGGCGTGGACTCCAAGGACTATGCCTACCGTGTTGGTTTCCGCGGTGAATTCACCCCGAAGGTCATCGGCAGTCTGACGGCTGGTTTCGGCAGCCGCGAATTCGACAATGGCGGCGACGAGAGCCTCTTCGATTTGGAAGGCGCCATCAATTTCCTCGTTTCCGAGAAGACCACCTTCCAGGTCAATGCGAGCAATGACTTCGGTAATTCGGCTGCGGGTCAGCAGCAGAAGTCCTTCGTGCTTGGCGGGCAGGTCATCAACAAGGCCACCGACCAGTGGGCGGTTCGCGCCGGTCTGAGCTATCGCAAAATCGATTACTACACCCGGACCGATGACTACGTTGAGATGATGCTGGGTGCTGACTACACGGTGAGCTCCAATGTCACCATCCAAGGCACCTATGCCTACCGCAATTACGAGTCCGATCTCGCTGGCAGCGGTTTCAAGAACAACGTCTTCAGCCTGGCGGCCAATTTCCGCTATTGATTGGGGCTGATTTTTCCGGCCGTATTTGAGCGGAAGAATGACCTGCGGGTCTTCTTCCGCTTTTTTTCCTTATTATGCATTTAACCAGTATTCGCCGATTGCTTGCGTGTTCCATTGGCTTGTTCCTGTTCGCAGGAGTGTCTTTTGGGCAGTCGCTGGAATCCGGTGCCCCTGAGGCCAAGTCTGATTATATCCTTCAGGCTTCCGATCTGCTGAAGGTTCAGGTTTTCCAGGAGGAGGATCTGACGCGTGAGGTCCGGGTTTCGCAGGAATACACCATTGTTTTGCCCATGATTGGGTCCGTGGATCTGAAGGGGAAAACCCTCCGTCAGGCCGAGGAGATGATTCGTGAGCGCTATGATCGCGATTATCTCGTGAATCCCCAGGTCAACGTCATGGTCCTCGACTACGCGAAGCGCACGGTGAACGTGATGGGCTCCGTGAACACGCCCGGCGCCGTACTCTTTCCGCAGGAGGAGGCCCTGACCCTTCTTGATGCGATCTCCCGGGCCGGCGGCTTCAATCGTTTGGCTGACCGCAAGCGCGTCAAACTCTCGCGCACCACGCCTGACGGCAAGACCGAGGCGGTGGAGATCAACACCGACGACCTGATCAAGAGCGGCAACACTAAGTCCTTCACCCTGCAGCGTGACGATGTGATTTTCGTGCCCGAAAGGGTGCTCTAAGAAACCATGGATTCCGACCCGAAACAGACCCAGCCTGGCAGCAGTTATGGATACTCTGGCGGTTATGCCGGTTATTCCGCCGCCGGCTATGGCACGGAAGATGCCGGAACGGCCGCCCACCGTACGATCAAGGATTACCTCCTGATCCTGCGCGAGCGCATCTGGTTCATCGTGGTGGCGTTCCTCGTCGTTTTCTCTTCGGCCATCCTCTACACGCTGAGCCAGACCAAACTCTTCGACTCCGTCGCCTCCGTGCAGATCTTCCGGCGCGACCCGACCATCATGCAGGTGCAGGCGGTCATGGATAATGAGATCCGGTCGGCCGAGGATTTGAACACTCAGGTCAAGATCCTGGAAAGCGCAGCCATCATCCAAAAGGTTTCCGAGCGTCTCTCCGGCGACGAGTTGCGCCGTTTCATGGCGCCCTATGAAGAGGAGAACTCCGCGGAGTCCCCCCTGCCGATCAAAGTCATCTCGGAAAACCGCAAGATCATCCCGCAGCGTCTTTCGCTGCTCATTCAAGTCCAGTACCGTCATCCCGACCGCTTGATCGCCGCCAAGATTGCCAACCTGTTTGTCGATGAATTCATCACCTACAACGCCCGGATCCGGATTGATGAATCGATGAAGGCGGTCGAGGACCTCAAGTCCCGCGCCGACGACCAGCGCAAGAAGGTCGACGAGCTTTCGGTCAAGCTGCAGGCCTACCGCGAAAAGAACAACCTGGTCTCGCTGGATCAGCGCAAGGACATCGTCACGGAGAAGCTCAAGGCCCTGAATCTTTATCTGACCCAATCCACCTCCAAGCTGAGGGACGCTGAAATCCGTTGGAAGCAGGTCCAGGAGCGCGTGGCCGCCAACGGGGATCTGACCGAATTGCCCTTCATCGGCATGCAATCGAGCATCGGCCCCCTGTTGCAGCAACTCGCCGCCCAGAAGATCGCGACCGCCCAGCTCAAGGACCGTTATCGCGACAAGCACCCCCGGATGATAGAGGCCGCCAACGCCCTGGCCCAGACCGAGCGCGAGTTGAAGCGGGCGACGGATTCCGCCGCCGCCTCCATCGAATCGGAATATCAAACCGCCCTGCGCAACGAAAACGAGGCCAGGATCGCGCTCAAGCAGGCGGAGTCCGAATCACTTGAGCTCGATCGTTATCAGGTGGAATACTCGAACTTGGAACGGGACTTCAAAATCAACGAACAGATTCTGGAAAGCATCCTCGGGCGCGCGCGTGAAACCTCGATGACCAGCACCATCGAGACGCAGAACGCCCGTGTGGTGGATCGCGCCGTGCCGGCCCTGAAACCCAGTTCCCCCAAGATCGCCCTCAACCTGGCCCTTGGCTTTGTCGGTGGCATCGGCCTGGGCCTGGCCTTCGCCTTCTTCGTGGCCATGATTGACGACCGGGTGAAGAGCTCGTTCGACATCGAGTCGGTCATCGGCCTCCAGCTGATCGGTGTCATTCCGCAGATCAAGAAGCTCGAGCATTCCGAAAAGGCCCAGGTCGTGATGAACCACGCCGACCGGCAGGTGGCCGAGGCTTTCCTGACCCTGCACTCGGCACTGCGTCTCAAGGACGAAAGCAAGAATGCCAAGTGCATGCTCATCACCAGTACCATCCCGGGTGAGGGCAAATCATTCGTGACCACCAATATTGCGCTCACCTTTGCCGTGCATGGCGAGCGCGTGATCGTGGTGGATGGCGATCTGCGCAAGCCGACGATTCACAAGGGCCTGAAGCAGGAGAACACCAAGGGCGTGATTGACGTCTGCACCGGCAAACTGACGCTCGACGAGGCCATCATCAAGGGCGTGCACCCCAATTTTGATGTATTGCCGGCCGGCGGCCGGGCCAAGAACCCAACGCACATCCTGAACAGCAAGAATTTCGAGCTCATGCTCGCCGATCTCCGCAAGCGTTACGATCGCGTGTTCATTGACACGCCGCCGATTGCGGCCGTCAGCGACTCGCTGATCATCCTGCCGTTGGTCGACGGCTCGATCTTCTCCATCTATTTCAACAAGGTGCGGCGCAAGGCCGCCCAGTTCGCCGCCGGCCGGCTCCTCAATTCCAATGTGCCCAATTTCGGTGCGGTCTTGAACGGGCTTAACCTGGCGGTGTCCGGCTACTACTACGCCCAATATTACGACAAGTCCTACAAGGATTACTACATCGTGAAGACGGCCAGGGAAGAGCAGGAGCAGGGCAAGGAACGCAGCTAAGTCGGGCAAACTTGCAAGTGTGCCCATGCGGCCGAGGT
>CAZFHG010000280.1:0-4200 GCA_964518665.1 uncultured Opitutaceae bacterium
GCCCTGAGAAGTGACGTTTCCGTGGGTAGCGTCCGGCCTCCGGACGGACGGTTTGCCGATCCCGGCCCCTCCGGCCTGCCCTCCGTAGGCCGGGCGAAGGAGGGAGGCCGGGCCCTACCCAAAAACCTACCAAGGGGTCTCGGCTTTGGGGAATCAATTTATTGCGAGACAGTGGCTGGGCTGCGCCGCAGCAACCAGGCCAGGTAGCCGGCCGCGGTGACATCATAGGTCAGGCAGAACCCCGGCCACCACACGGGCACGCCGGGATTGGTCAGCAAATGGGGATGGAAAAAATCATAAATCCCGTGAGCGGCCAGGGCTGCGACCACGAACCATTGGTTGATTTTGAAGCCCAGGATCGAGACCAGGATGAATCCGACGATGGCTACGGACTCCAGGGCCAGCGCCGACATGGAACCGCCCATGACGGCAAACAGACCATAGGTTAAGGCGATGACGATCATCACGGTCGGATAGAAGGCGCGGTCCCGTTCCAGTCCGGTGAAACGGGCGAACAGTGCGGCTGCCAGGGCCAGGCCAAAGCCAACGAGATATTCCATGGGATTGCAGGTGGGTTGACTGAACTGTGGGCGCTCAGATCCAGCGGCGCACCGCGGCTTGATAGTCGGTGAAGGCCTTCCCGAAGCGGGCGGTCAGGATTCTTTCCTCGGGCAGAATCTGGAGCCGGTTCATCAGGGGGATGAGCGATGCGGCGACACCAAAGGCGAGTGCGTTAGCGAGCAGCGCGCCCCAGCCAAACAGGGCGAGCAGCAGGCCGAGATACATCGGATTGCGCGTGCGCCGGTAGATGCCCGAAATGACGAGGCTGGAGGCGGCCGCGGGCTGCAGCGGATTGACCGTGGTTCCCGCCCGGCGAAATGAGATGACACCCAGCAGGGCAATGACCACACCGGTCACAGCCAGGCCGGTCGCAATGAACCGGTTTGCGGGGAGCGCGAAATTGAAAATCGGCGCAAGGCGCGCGGCCCCCCACATCGCGGCGCCAAGGATCAGGCCCAGGGCGACAGGTGGAATTTTCAGCTCAAGGGTGCGCATGACGGATGCAGGCGCGGAGCCTGCGATGTTTCGGTGCATAGTTAAAGCCATGAAAGTATGGGTTTACCGGGACCGGCGGCGGCGGAGCATCTGCGCGTAGTCCCAAAAGGCGAGGGCCATGAGGGCGTTGTAATCGTGGCAGCGGCAGCGGGGGCCGCGGTTGCAGTTGCAGCGATTGCAGCCGCAGGAGGGAACGGAGGTGGGTTGGGTGATTTTTGACATGGTTTGATGGATTCAGGCGGCAGACGGGTCTGGCCGTGGAATCTTACAACGCTTTCAGAGAAATTCTCTGCATTTGGCCAATTCGCCCGGTTCCATTGGCTTATCCAGATGTAGGGGCGCAGCTCGACTGCGCCCGTTTGTGGTCCATCCGCGGATGACGCCAAAAGGGCGCACACGAGGTGCGCCCCTACATCGGCTCAACCGGCTTTCTCCGCGTGGCAATCGCAGTCGAGGCACTTGCCTTTCGCGCACGCGCCGCAGAAGCGCTCGAGGCGGAGCCGCAGTTCCTTGCGGGCGCGGTGCAGGACCACGCTGGCGTGGTTCGAGGTCAGGCCGAGTTCCTTCGCCACGAGCTGGACCGATTCGCCGTTGAGATCGACCCGGCGCAGCAACTCGGCCTGCGGCGGCTTGAGGGAAGCGGCGATCGGATTCAGGCAACCGCAGAGCTGCGGCTCCCATGCCGGGGCCGACGCGATGTCCTCGCCGAGGCTGTTGATGAGCGTACTGAATGCATCGTCCCGGCGCCGGCCGGCGGCATTGGACCGGTAGTGGTCGATGACCGCGTTGCGCAGCACGCGGTAAAACCAGGCCGTGGCGCGGCCGTCGTCTTTGACGTCATCCGCGTGGTGCATCGCCTTCACGAGGCTGTTCTGGAGCAGATCCTCCGCCTCGGCTGCGCTGCCGAGGCGGGCGGTGAGGAAGGCCTTGAACGCCTGCCTTTGGGCGTTCAGTTCCAACGCTAGCTTTTCACGGCGGGTGGACATGGGGTGTCATTTATTTGGCGAGTTTGCGTTCGTGCAGCCACGCGAAAATCACGGGGGTGACAACGAGGATGTGCACGAGACTGGACAGCATGCCGCCGACGACCGGGGCGGCCAGCGGTTGCATGATCTCAACGCCGGTGCGGTTGCTCCAGAAGATCGGCAGCAACGACGCCACCGTTGTGGCCACGGTCATGACCTTGGGCCGGAGCCGGAGGCGCGCGCCTTCCTTGATGGCGGCGATGAGTTCGGGCCGGGTTAAAGTAGGGTGGGTCTCTGATCCGCCCTGGGCAGGTCGGAGACCTGCCTTACTTATCGCCTTCTGCACGGCTTCCTCGAGGTAAACCACCATGACCACGCCGGTCTGGATGGCGGTGCCGAAGAGGGCGATGTAGCCGACCCAGACGGCGACGCTGAAGTTGAACCCGAGCCAGGCCTGCAGGAGCACGCCGCCAGTGAGGGCGAACGGCACGGCGAGGATCACGTGCGCAGCCTCGGACACAGAGCGGAAGGTCACGACGAGGAGCGCGAAGATGATCAAAATCACGGCCGGGAAAACGTAGAGCAGCGTCTGGCGGGCGCGGAGCTGGTGCTCGTACTGGCCCGAGTACTCGAGGCTCATGCCGGGATCGAGGCGGACCTCCTGCTCGATTCGCTCCTTGATCTCGTTGACGAAGCCACCGAGGTCGCGGTCGCGCACGTTGGCCTGCACGAAGACGCGGAGGCGGCCATTCTCGGAGGCAATCTCGTTGGGGCCGACCACGCGGCGGATGTCGGCGACCTGGCCGAGCTTGATCGTGGCGCCGGAAGGCGTGGGTACGGGCAGGTCGGCGAGACGATCGATATCGCCGCGGTCGGCCTGCTCCAGGCGCACCTGCAGTGGCCAGCGCTCGCGGCCCTTGATGGTGGTGCCGACCGTGACGCCGCCGATGCCGGCCTCCACGTAGCGGAAAACCTCCTCCACGTTGAGACCGTAACGGGCGAGTTCGGCCCTGCGGACGCCGATTTCCAGGTAGGGTTTGCCCTGCACGCGGGAAGGCGCGACGCCGGTGGCGCCCTGGACGCGGTTGATCACACGCTCGATCTCGAAGGCCTTCGCCTGCAGCGCGTCGAGGCTGTTGCCGAAGAGCTTCACGCCGACCTGCGCGCGAATGCCAGTGCTGGTCATGAGCACGCGGTTCTCGATCGGCTGGAGGAAACCCGGCACATAGCCGGGGACGTTCATGAGTTTTGCCGAGAGGTCGGCGATGATGGAGGCCTTGGTGGTGCCGGCCGGCCACTCGCGCTCGGGCTTCAGCATGATGGTGGTCTCGATCATCTCGACCGGGGCGGGATCGGTGGCGGTCTCGGCGCGGCCGAGTTTGCCGGCGACGGAGGCGACGGCGGGGTGCTCGCTCATGACCTTGTCCTGCCAGGCCATGATACGCTGGACCTCGGTCAGCGAGGTGGCCGGGAGCAGCACGGGCATGAACAGCAGCGAGCCTTCCTCGAGTGTCGGCATGAATTCGCTGCCGAAGCCCTGCGTGTGGAGGGCGATGGAATCCGGCAGCCGGGCATTGATCGCGCGCGGCAGGCCGAAGGCCACGACCAGGCACACCGCCAGCAGCGCGCCGGCGAGGGCGAGCACGGACTTGCGGTTGACCAGCGCCCAGTCGAGCACGGGGTCGTAGATCCGCAGGAGGTATTTCATCAGCCAGTTCTCGCTCTCGGGTTTGAAGGGTCCGCGCACGAGCAGCGTGCAGAAGACCGGCACGGCGGTCACGGCGAGCAGCACGGCGCCGATGAGGGCGAAGGACTTGGTGAAGGCGAGGGGATGGAAGAGCTTGCCCTCCTGGCCGGTCAGCAGGAACACCGGCACGAAGGCCAGGATGATGACCAGCATCGAGAAGAACATCGGCCGGCCGACTTGCGTGGCGGCGGTGAGGGTGTGGGTGAAGACCTCCGGCGGGGTGAGCCGCCGGCCCAATTCCTCCTCCGCGCGCTCGCAGTGCCGGATGACGTTTTCCGTCATCACGATGCCGGCGTCCACGAGCACGCCGATGGAGATGGCGATGCCCGTGAGCGACATGATGTGCGACGGGATGCCGAACCGGTCCATCAGGATGAACGAAATCAGGATCGAGGCCGGCAGCGGCAGCGTGACGATGAGGATGCTGCGGAA
>CAZFHG010000281.1:0-4199 GCA_964518665.1 uncultured Opitutaceae bacterium
GTGCTGGTCTGGCGCGGGCTTCCCGAAACGGCCGCGATTTCAATTCCATTGGGTGAACTCACGCCGATTGTCCGCCGCGTGTTGGAGGATGGCTCGACCATTGATCTGAACCGCGGTGCGGAGGTGGAGGTGGTCTTTACGGCGGCGCGGCGGGACATCCGCCTGCTGCGGGGAGAGGCTAATTTCACGGTCGCGAAGAATCCGGAACGCCCGTTCATCGTCCACGTGGGCGGGATCGAGGTCCGTGCGGTCGGCACGGCGTTCAACGTCAATTACCGCACCCAGGCGGTCGAGGTCCTTGTCACGGAGGGCAAGGTCCAGGTCAGCCACTCCAGCCCCGAGCCGGCGGATGGCAATTCCGCAACCGACACGGTGGTCATGGTCCCGATTCTTCTGGCCGGGCAGCGCACAATCGTCTCGCTGGCCGACCGGGAGGCAGTGCCAAGAATCGATGCGGTCTCTTCCCAGGAAATCGCCCGGGTCGTCGCGTGGCAGCCGCGTCAGCTGGAATTCAGCGAGACCCCGCTGGCCCAAGTCGTGGCGGAGTTCAATGCCAGCAACCGCATCAAGCTGGTGGTGGACGACCCCCGGCTGGCCTCGCTGCCAATCGGCGCCTCGCTGCGCTCCGACAACGTCGAGGGATTCGTCCGGGTGCTGGAAGCCGGCTTTCATGTGACGGCCGAGCGGCGCGCCGATGGCGTGATTGTGCTGCGCCCCGCGCCCTGAGGGCGCTCAGGCTCCCGGGACCGGTTAATCTTTTCCCGGCTTTGTCATATTTCGGTATTTTTTCATACGTAGTCACGGTGGTGATCCCGTCTTGGGAGTGACACCAACTACAAATGCTTATCACAAACTCCCCCGTGCGGCTCCCGGCCGCGGCATGGTTCTCCGGAGCCCGGAAGCTCCTCGCCTTGGTTTTGGCCGTTTCCTTGGGCGCACTCGCCTGGGCTGCGGATGCAAGGAAGAATTTCGATATTGCCCCCGGCGAAGCCGCCGGCGCGTTGAAACAGCTCGCGCAGCAGGCGGGCCAGCAGGTCGTTTTTCCCGCCCAGGATGTTAAGGGGATAATGACACCCGCCCTCAAGGGTGAATACACTCTCAAGGAGGCCCTCGATGTGCTCCTGGCCAATACGGGACTCCAAGCGGCATTTGACGCCAGCAGCGGCACCTTTGCCGTCAGCAAGGCCGCACGCCCAAACGACCCAGGGGCGGCGCAGGAGGCCAGAAGCGCCCGCCCGAAAAATCGCGGCGATAGTGATGACGTTCCGCTGGTACTGGAGAGCTACGAGGTCACCGGGACCAAGGTCGACGGCCTGATCAACAAGGGCATCATTCCGACGTCAGAAAATTCGCCGGTGTATTTTGATGTCATCTCCCGGATTGAGATCGAGCGAATGGGGGCCTCAAACGTTGAGGAAATCCTGCGCAACGCCAATCAGATCACCACCTACAGCACCGCCAACCAGGAGGCTTCGGTCACCCAGATCGTCGGGCCTGGCAGCCTAGCTTCGAACATTCGCATGCGTGGCCTCGATGCCCTGCAGACCACGGTCTTGATCAACGGCCGCCGCATCGCCCGCGGCCAGTTCCCAAATCTGGTGGGCGCGGCCAGTGGCGATCTCTCGCGCATACCGGTCAACGCCATTGAGCGCATTGAGATTCTGCCCATGTCCGGCTCCGCGATGTATGGCGGCGGGGCGATCGGCGGTGTCATCAACGTGATCCTGCGCAAGAATTACGCCGGCCGGGAGCTGACCACGAAATACGGCACCTCCACGGATGGCGGCGGCGATGAGTTCACGTTCAATTACCTTCATGGCTTCACCCTGAATAACGGGCGCACCACCGGCACGCTCACGGTCGACTACCGTGATCGCGGGCCGCTTTCCTTTGTTGACCGGAAAAAGCTGCTGGACCGCGCTATCCAGCGCCTCCCGGTTGAGGATCAAATCCGAAATTTCACCCAGATGCCCGGCGTGATCCGCCTGAGTGCGACCACCGGCGACCTCGGCATCCCCCGGGCCCCCCGCGTCCGCCACGCTACGGTGCCGACCGGCCTCTCGCCCGCGCAGGCCAATGCCCTCACGCCCGCATCATTCGTCGGGACCGCCGGCCAGTTCACGCCGTCCTATGACCGCTACCAGGACAACTATGTCTACACCCCCAGCCAGGCGCTGGGCGTGAGCTTCACCGGTGAGCACCAGCTGGTTCCGGACCGGCTCACGCTCTACGGCGAGTTCAGCTTCAACACCAACCGTCAGAAGATCCGCAATTCGAAGTTTTTCGGAACGGGCACCAGTTACACCATGGCGGCAACCCACCCCAACAATCCGTTCCGCACGGGCGTCACGCCGGGCTTTGTCGGGCGCGCCGTCGTGCTCAACGTCCTGATGGGCGACGACGCCCGGCCTAATGTCACCGACATGAAGCGGGATTCCTATCGCGCCGTGCTCGGAGTGAAGGGCAGCCTCAACGAGAAATGGGAGTGGAGCTTCGACGGCACCTCTGAGCTCAACGCCAGCATTGGCGACTCCCAGATCGGCGCGGACAACATCAACCTCGCGTCGTTTTACAGCACCGCCACCAGCCCGGCGACGTTCAGCCAGCGCTGGAACATCTACAATCTGTTGTCCGACCACAACCTCTACCCCGTGGATGCCAGCGTAAACGACGATTACTTCAATGTCATCGGCCAGCAGCGCTACTGGCAATACGCCTCTAATGTGATCGGACGGGTATCCGGCGATCTTTATGATTGGCGCGCCGGGACCATCAAGACCTCCGTGGGCGGCGAACTCTATTGGTGGCAGTACGAAGGCAAGCGCCCCTACCAGTCGGCCGCGCCGCTCGTCACGATCATGAGTGGCAATGTGCCGAGGGATATAGCCTTCAGCAAACAGGGACGCCGCACGGAATCCGTTTTCGGCGAAGTGACGGTCCCGGTGCTCAGCCAGAAGTGGCGTCCGCTGCCGGTGGATGGGCTGGATTTGAACTTCAGCGCCCGCCATGAGGCCGCGGACGACTCCAGCGCCGCCCAAACCGTGGCGGCGGCGGTCCGGCTGGCCGTCACCAAAGATGTCGCCCTGCGGGCTTCCTACACCGAGGGATTCTTCCCCCCCGAGCAGAGCAACCTGCATCTGGCGGATTACACGTTTTCGACGTCCATTACCACGAACGTGACCGTCATCGATCCCCGCCGAGGCAACGTCACGCAGACCTACGCCGTGACCAACTCGGCCGGCCCCAACGCGGACCTGCGCCCCGAGACGTCGACCTCCAAGAACCTGGGCGTCGTCTTCACCCCGCGCTTCGTGCCCGGGCTGCGAGTAAACCTGGATTTTTGGGATATCGAGAAGATTGATGCGATCCGCACCCCGACGGCGGCGCAACTCATCGCCAACGAGGCCTTCTTCCCGGATCGCGTCATCCACGGCCCCAACCTTCCCGGCGATCCAGCGGGCTGGGCCGGGCCGGTGACTTCGTTCGACACGCGATTCATCAACATCTCCAGCCTGCGCACGGATGGCTACGACTTGCAGGTCAGCTACAACCTGGAGGTGGGAACGCTGGGCAACCTCACCTTCTCGTCGAATGTCACCTACACGGACAAACTGCTGACGCAGATCACCCCCACGACGGCCGCCTCCGACACGGTGAGAACCCGCGACGGGGCGCTCCAGTGGCGTGGCCGCAGCTCGATCTTCTGGGAGCGCGGCACCTGGAGCGCCGGTGTCACCGCCCGCTACACCGACTCGTATGTCACGGAAACCACCGCAGCCTCGGAGCAGTTCCCGACCGCCAGCGGCATTGACGGTGCGGAGATCGCGGCCGAGTTGGTCTGGGATCTCCAGGTGGGCTATCGCATCCCCTACAGCAACCAATCCCGTGGCTGGCGGACGCTGGTCAACGGCACGGACTGGACCATCGGCGCCCTCAACGTCTTCAACAAGATGCCCCCCTGGTTCTCGACCGGCTTCTACAGCCGGTTCTCCGACCCCCGCATGCGCTACGTCTACCTCCAGGTTAAGAAGAGCCTCTGAGTCCTTACCCCATGAGCACATTCCGATTCCTGACCCTGGCCTTGTTTGGCGCTGCGACCCTGCTGGCCCAGTACCCCGCGTCCGCCCCGGCCGCCAGTGCGGCGGACGAGGCCTATGCGTCCTGGCAGGTGGTGCAGCGGCAATCGCCCCGGAGAGATG
>CAZFHG010000282.1:0-4195 GCA_964518665.1 uncultured Opitutaceae bacterium
ACCCCCTCATTCCACCCGCCTGATCTTCCCCTTATGTTCTCCCTCGATGCGGGCGAGTAGCGATCCGTCGGGCGTCCGCGTGTAGACGATCCCCTGGGGAACTCCTTGGCAAATGCCGCCACCACGCATTAATGCCCGGGTGTGATCTCCCGTTGCCTCCCCACCCTGCTGACGCTGAGCACCCTGACCTGCGCCGCCCCTTCGTCCGGTTCGCCCACCCTGCAAAGACTCGAGTCGGGCCAGACCGTGAAGATCGTCTGCTTTGGCGACAGCATCACGGGCGTCTATTACCACACCGGCGGCCGGCGCGCCTGGGGTGAATTGCTGGGCGCCACTCTGCAGCAGCGCTACCCCAATGCCCGCATCGAACTGATCAATGCCGGTATCAGCGGCAACACCACGGCCGATGCCCTCAAGCGCATGGAGGCCGACGTCCTGCGGCACCAGCCGCATCTGGTCGTGACGATGTTCGGCATGAATGACACAGCCCGATTATCGCCGGAGGAATTTCGCGCGAACCTCAAGGAAATCGCCCGCCGCACGCGGTCCGCGGGCAGCGAACTCATCCTGCTGACGCCCAACGCCGTGAACCCCGGCGACAGCTCGCGACCGCCGGAAAAAGTCGCCGCCTACGCCGCCATGGTCCGCGCCGCGGGGCGTGAATTACAGGTGCCGGTGGCTGACGTGTTCGCCGCCTTTGCACACGTCCAGGCCCATGAACCCGGCGAGTGGGTGCGGCTGATGAGCGACACCATCCATCCCAACTTGCACGGCCATGCCCTGATCGCCGCGACTGCCGCGCAGACCCTGACCGGTCAGGCCGGTGCAGCGATTATTCCGCCGGTGCCGGCAGGGCCGCGGTTCGTCCAGATGCATGCCAAATTGCAGTCTGGCCAACTGCTGCGCGTGCTGGCGATGACACCCATGGACACCCTCATCGGTCCGGCCCTGCGTCGGCTCTATCCGCAGGCCCGCGTGGAGGTGATCGCCTGCGACACAGCCGGCAAAAACCTCGGCGAACTTGAAATCGCGGCCAAGGAGTATGGCTGGTTCAAATATCGCGCGAAACCCGAGCTGCCCCCACCCGATCTCGTGCTGGTGGCCGTACCGGCCACGGCGGCGCAGGTTCCGAAAGTGCCGTACTACCGCACCTACGGCAGTATCCTGAATTGGTCGCAATGGTTCGACGGTTCCGGCTGGGACTGTGTGGTGGTTTTGCCCTCAATCGTCCAACCCATGCTGACGATGGACGAAACCGAACGGGAGCAACTCGCCTTGGCCGCCGCACAGGACAAGGACCTGCCCGTGATGCGGCGGATGGTGGGAGAAACCGCCAGCGCGGATGAACTGCTCGCGCAAAAGCTGCGGGAGTGGCTGGAACCGAGATAATGTAGGGCGGGGTCTCCGAATCCCGCCTTTGCGTCCCTGCCTTGGAGCCTAGTCTTTCTCATTATCTTTCTCTTTATCGGCTTGGATAGTTGGCGTGCGATTGCGACCGAGGGCGGTCGCGCTCCCAAGCGGGATTCAGAAATCCCGCCAATAATGCGTCCCCCTAAAAAAACATCGCCTCGTTGAGCGCGGCTTCCGGCGTCAACAGGCTGATGGAGGCAGGCAGTGTCGTGGGACCGGAGCCGAAGTCGGCCTCGAAGCGCGCATGGCCATCGGCCAGGTTGCCGGACCAGCGGAAATACTTCGCGGGGTCGTCATACGCGAATTCCAACGCAAAACCGCGCGCCGGACCCATGCGGTGCCGGATTTTGAGCAAGGGCTCCTTGTCGCCGCAGTCCGCCAGGCGCTCGCACAGCCAGGAGCCAAGCACGCAGCCCTCTCCCGCCAGCTCGCGCGCAGACGTGAGGGTCACCTGCCGTAGCCCCGTGACCAAGGCGGCCGCCGGATAGGTCGAAAGGAACTGGCCGATGGTCTGCCGGATCGGCAGCAGCCGGGCGAAAACCAGGTCGCGCAGCGCGGCCGGCTTGGGCCAGGGATAGGTCATGGCGTCGGCCGGCGCGAGTGCGCTGTCAATCAGCACCCGCTTCGCGCGGCTGAGGAGGTAGCGGTAGTCGGCCAGCCGGACGCTGTCGCTGAAGCGGTGCACCCAGTAATAAAGCGGGAGATCGGTCGAGAGGCAGATGGACACCTGGTCCTCCAGATGCTGGCGCGCCGTGCGCGGATAATTCAGCATGACGAATTCGACGCAGCGCTTGTCGTCCTTGGATTTCCCGAGATGGCATTCGCCGTAGATCTTGGCGCGCATGTTTTTCTCGCCGTTCTCCTGCACCATCGGGCAGAGCACGACGATGCGGCTCGGGCAGCGCTGGGAAAACCGGACCGCGGTCCTGAACTGCACGAGGGCATCCTCGGGCGTGGTCTTGAAACCGAGGTGCAGGACGAAATTGACCTGCGTAGCCTTGGCGTCGTCGTTTGCCACCGGGGCATCGCCACCGACCGCGGGGCCGCTCCACATCTCCGCCAGGCTCTTCGCAATCGCGCCGACCGGGACCTCCAGGCCGGGCAGGGCTTCGAATATGAGGGGCATGACTCAGGGCTGGCGCCAGACGTGGCCGTGTTTTTCGAGCAGGGTCTCGGCCGCCGGCGGACCCCACGAGCCGGCATGATAACTGTCCATGCCGGCGCGACCGGCCGCGGCCCAGGACTCGAGGACCGGCGTGCAGAGCTTCCAGGAAGTCTCCGCCTCGTCGCCGCGGATGAAGAGCGTGCCGTCGCCGATCATGGCATCGAGGACGAGCCGCTCGTAGGCCTCGGGCGTGTTGGAGCCGAAGGTGGTGGCGTAGCGGAAGCTCATCTTCACCGGCTGCGTGCGCGTCTCCAGGCCGGGGATCTTGGTGTTGAGGATGAGGCTGAGGCCCTCGTCGGGCTGGATCTGGAAAGAGAGCGTATTGCCCGCGAGATCGAAGCGGCCACCGGCGGCGAAGAGCGTGCCGGGCGGGCACTTGAAATTGATGGCGATCTCCGAGACGCGCCGGGCCATGCGCTTGCCCGAACGGAGGTAGAACGGCACGCCCTGCCAGCGCCAGTTATTGATGCTGAGCCGCAGCGCGGCGAAAGTCTCGGTCGCGGACTCGGGGGCAATGCCCTCCTCCTCGCGATAGCCCCTGGCGCTTTTGCCGCCGATCATGCCGGCGGTGTATTGCGCGCGGGCGACGTCGCCGCCCGGACCGAGCACGAGCGGCTCGATGGCCCGGAGGAGTTTGACCTTCTCGTCGCGGATGGCCTCGGCGTCGAGCGACACGGGCGGCTCCATGGCCGTGAGCGCCACGAGCTGCATCGTGTGATTCTGGATCATGTCGCGCAGCGCTCCGCTCTGCTCGTAGTAGCCGCCGCGTGAGCCGACGCCCACCTCCTCGGCCACCGTGATCTGCACGCTGTCGATGAAGTTGCGGTTCCAGAGCGGCTCGAAGATGGCGTTGGCGAATCGCTGCACCAACAGGTCCTGCACGGTCTCCTTCCCGAGGTAGTGATCTATGCGATAAACCTGCCGCTCCTGGAAAACGGAGCGGATGGTCGCATTGAGGGCCTGGGCGGACGCGAGATCCCGACCGAAGGGCTTTTCGATGATGACCTTGGCGTGATGCGGCAGATCAATGTGACGGTGGGCGAGCCCGCTGGCCCCGAGGTTGAGCAGAATGGGCGCGAAAACCGTCGGCGGGGTTGAAATGTAGAACAGCACCTGCACGTCGCGGCCGGTGCGCTTCTCGATGGCATCAATATGGGTCGCGAGCCGGTCGAAGGCCGCTTTCTCATCATAGCCGCCCGCGACATAGGTGGTATTGGCCGCCAACCGGCTCCAGACGGCCGGGTCGGGCTCGCGGCGGGAGAATTCCTTGATGGCCGCGGCCGAGAGGCTGCGGAATTCCTCGTCCGGGATCGGCTTGCGGCCGAAACCGACCAGGTGGAAGTCCGCCGGCAACAGGTTGTCGTGCCCGAGGTTATAGACGGCGGGGATGAGCTTGCGCGCGGTGAGGTCGCCCGAGGCGCCAAATATGACCACGACCGTCGGAGGGGCTCCGCGATGCTTGCTCAAGCCATGCAAAAATGGGTGACGCTGGGGGTCGGCCATGGTGTGTGAGGGGTCGCATCCTCGGAGTCGCTCCGTTGTGCCGCAAGGGAAATGGTGGGGGCTGATGGAAGCGACTCCTTCTGCTTTCAGAAATAGTGTGCGGGGATTCCGATCCCC
>CAZFHG010000283.1:0-4162 GCA_964518665.1 uncultured Opitutaceae bacterium
GCAACCCCAACTCCGCGCCCCAGGGGCGTTGCAATGCCACGGATTCCCAGATCACTTCTCCGGTTGGCTGGTGCCGCCGCAGCACGCCAGCCATGTCGAGTGTGACGAGCTGCTTGCCGGCGGTGTCGAGAGTGGCCGTGTACAGCCAATGTTCGCTGGCCTTGACTTGCGTCAGGCCGCCGCCGGCCGTTAACAGCCAGTAATACTCGGCCATGTAGGCGGGCAGAGCTATGACAAAACGGTTGTCCGCCGTGATCTGGATACGATCCGGCCACGTGGAAGGGCTGCCTTCGGCAATGACTTCACCGTCAGCGGCGCGGACGAATGAAACGGTGCTGCGGTTGCTCGGATCAGGCCATACCCCGTGCCGGTCGACGTTCTGGTAATGACGGATCACGGCCAGGTACTCGCCGTCGCGGCTCCAGACGGAGTTGAACACCCACCAGCCTTTCTTTTCCCACAGTTTGCCGCCGCCGGCATCGAGCATGACCGCCGTGCGCGGGCCGATGTGCTGACTGCGCGGGGACCCGTCGTCCGGCTTCCAGCGGTACTTGCCGTTTGGACTTGCCAGTTCCGTGCTTGGCGCGGCAGTGGCGGAGATGAACGCACCCGCGTCGTCAATGCCGCGCACGGCGTCGTCGCCCGTATCGCCGACTACCGGGGGCGTTTCCACGCTGACCACTGTCCCGTCCGGCTTGAAGCGGCCGAGCACGGTGCGCACGCCGTGCTGCTTGGCCAGGATGTGCTGACCGTTGGGCGACACGTACAGCTGCATCACGGGTCGGCCAATCTGCTCGCTCCAGGTGATCGGCGCCTCTCCCGTCCGCGCGGCGATCGGCTTCATCGCCGGAACCTTCTCCGTCCGGCCGCCCAGCAAGTAGCCGCGGGCGAAGGCTTCTCTGCCAACCTCGGGGCCGATGCGTGTGTCTGAGGGCTTCAGTGACAGAGCCTCAGCAATCAGTTGCTCCATGGCTTCGGGTGAAGACGCGCCCAGGTGGACGGCGTCATGATCGCCGGAGAACTCCCGCACGCCGACCCGGATGCCCGGTGACGCGGCATCCTCAAGGAAGATGACATTGCGGTAAACCGCCTGCCCGCTGCGCGGTTCCCAAGTCTCCGCATAGGGCGCGGTCTTGTCGCCGTCGTGGCCGTGCAAGTAGTGCCGCGCCCCGAAGGCTTCGCCGGCAAAGACCCGGTCGCGCGCCTGCTGCTGCGCTGGGGTGAACAGGTACCCGACCGGCATGGGGATCGTCTCCGGGCTCTCCCACTTGTCCACGGTCAGTCCCCGGCGGCGCAGCGCCGCGGCCAGCTTGTCGGCCAGTTTCACCCGGTCCGGCGCCGCCGTGGTGAGGACCATGGACCAGCGGGTCCCTTTGCGGCTCCAGAGATTGCCCAGCGTGCGGCGGTCGAGTTCGTCTGGAACCCGGTTTCCGAGCCATGCGGCGGTCTTCCCCGGTTTTCTCAACTCAATCGCGAACGCGGCGGTCTGCCCGCTCAGCAGTTCGGTCACCTGGACTGTGTACGAACCGGGGATGTCCGTCGCCGCCGTGTCCCAAACAACAGGTTCACTCCCCGCTCCGACGGGCACCCAGCGCTCCCATCGCGTCTTTCCTTGTGGGTCGAGGATACGGATGGTGCCTGGCGCGAACGCGTTCATCTTGGTGACGATCCCCACCGGTTCGCCGGCGCGGACCGAGGGCGTGGCGCGCACGCTGAGCCCATCGAGCGCCCGCGGCGTGAAGGCATAGAGCCGGGCCGCGAGATTGCGCAGGTCAACCGGCACGCCGCTGGTTAGTTCGATGCGCTCGCCGGTGAGCATGTCATAGCCGCCCATCGGCTGTTCCAGCTTGAGCACCGTCTCGAGTGGCTCGTAGCCCTCGTTGATGACCAGGCAATAGCGCGTATCGCCGCGGGCGAGCCAGTAGGTGACACAGCGCGGGTGCTGAACGCGGCCCGGCAGCGGCGGCAGCAAAGGGTCCAGGGCGGCGCGCAGGCGCGGCACGTTCTGATCGATCCAGGTCCAGTCCTCCGGTCCGCCGAAGCCGCCGGGGCCTTTGTAGCCCTGGGGAGTCACCTCCACCACGCGGGCGCCGGGATAGAGACGGGCATTGCTCGCGGCGTCGATGGCGAGCTTGCCGCCGCGCGCCACAAAGGCATCGACGCGGGCCTTGATGGCGGGGGCCATCGCCTTCTGCTGCCAGGTGAGATAGAGCAGGGGATAGCGGTCCAGTTCGCCATTCAGAATCTGTTCCTCAAAGATGTAGTCCGGCTGATACCCCGCCATGACCAGCGCGAAGAACGTGACGAAGGGCGGGTAGCACTCCTTTGAATGGACGTTATAGTGAAAGCTTTCGTTGCCCACTTCCGTCTTGCTGAACAGAATCGCCACGCGCCGCTCCCGGTCCATCTGCCGCAGGGCCGGCCCGATGGTCCGGACCATGCGCGCCATGGCCGCGGCCGTCTGCCGCCGGAAATTCGGCTGGTGCGGCTCGATGCCGCTGTACTGGCGCAGCCCGAACACGTTGGCGGCATAGCCGACGCCGTCGGCGCCATTGGCCAGCACGCCCCACCAGCGGTTCTGCAGGTAGCTCGACACATCCGCGTGGTACATCTGCGTCTCGATCCAGAGCGGCTGGTCGGTGCGCCCGGAGGCGCGGCGGGCGGCGGCGCCCAGGTTGGCCCAGGCGTCGGCAAAGAGGACGTTGTCGATCGCATCGCCCCACGCTTCGACATAATGCACGTCGAGGCCGCGGTACAGCGCCGGCGCGTACTGCCCTTTCCCCACATCGCCGTGGTGGTACTCGCGGTTCGCCGTCAGCGCGAGGGTCGGATCCAGCAGGGCGAGCGCGGCTTTGTCCTTGGCGTCGGTCCGTGCCCAAACGCCGCGGTACCACTCGGGAGTAGGCGGCCCGCCGGCCGCGGCCTGTTGTGCCGCCGCCATCCGCTCGCGCAACGGCGTGGTCAGCGTGTCGGGTATCTGCGCCCAGGCGAGTTGCCCGCTGGCCGCAACCGCGCCGCAGTCCACGTCCACCTGCGGCCCGAAGAAATTGGCGAACTCCCGGTAGTCGCGGGCGACGCCTGCCAGGCTTTGTCGCACAGTATCTTCCGTGCCGGGCAGCGTGTTGGCCTTGCTGAACGAAAGCCCGCGCCCCTGCACGCCCTGCCAGTAGCCCATCCGCAGGCGAGTCATGCCATCCATCCAGAGCTGGCGCAGGTCGTACGTGCCGATCCGCTCCGCGGCCGGGCCGGCGTTCTCCGACGCAAGAATGTCGGCCAGGCGCTGGTTGGACTGGCGCGCATAGCCCTGGCCCAGCTCATTGCGGAAGGTGGTGATCTGAAGATCGCCGTAGGGTGCCGCAAGGCCGTGGGCCAGGCTGTCCACCGGCTTGCCGCCAAACGGACTGCCCATCAGGGTTGCGCCGAAAGGGCTGCCCGGTATCTGGTTCTCACTGATCGCAATGACCGACGGGCCTGCTGGCTCCACGATCTCCAACGGATAGGACACCTTCAGCCCCGCGTACGCGACCGTCAGAGTGTAACGTCCGGGGCCAAGATCCTTCGTCTGCAGTGCCAGCGGTATCCGCCGGCTCGTGCGCAGAACCTCCGGCACCGCCATCAGGGCGCGTCGCGCCGCACCGCTCGTGCCCGTGGCCAAGTCGAAGGTCGCCTTGCCGGCTGGTAGTTTCTCCCGCGAGCGGACCAGCAACGTTACCGGGATACTTTCGCCGCGGAAGAACACCGCCCGGTTTTGTGGAGTAATAACGTCAAGGCTGTGTGGGGAATCGGCGATCACCACGAACCCATCGCCGAACAAACCCGCTCCGGTTGGGGACGGTGCGGCGCCGTCCGCGGCGGCGACCCGGAGCCGGTAGACGCCGGCGGGCAGGTTCGTGGTGTCGGCGGTGATCTGGCGGTTGGCGAGCACGGTCGGAAGCTCCCGCCACGGAACGGGGACCAGCGTCGGGTACATGCCCGGCCACTGGTGGCGCGCTTCGCGGAAGAGCTGCGCATCGCCTTGGGTGATGTCGAGAGCGAAGACGGTAACTCGCGGCTGTTTCAGTCTCGTGCTCACCGCCGCAACGTCGTTGGTGAGGAACATGCCGGCGATCGGTTGGCCGACCCTGAGCCAGAGTTGGTCGAGCTGGAACTGATCCATCGGTTG
>CAZFHG010000284.1:0-4139 GCA_964518665.1 uncultured Opitutaceae bacterium
CCGTGCCATCCGTGCCTGCCCTCCGTAGCCTTGGCGAAGGAGGGTAATCCGTGGTACAAAATTTCGCGGCCTGCTGCATCAGCCCAGCCGCTCTGCGCGTTTTTTGTCCATTAGCATGAGCAGTACGCGGTAATTGCCCGCGTGATGAATGAACAAAAGGCCGGGTTCCCGCTTTAGGTCTCCCACCCGTGCTCTTAACCTATGCCCCGGACAAGCTGCCTGAGGGCCATGTCCGCCAGACCTACGATCACAGCCATGAAAATGAAACCACATCTCCACGGGAAGCGCGGCGTCGACATCCTCCACGACCCCCTGCTCAACAAGGGCACAGCCTTCACCGAGGCGGAACGCGACGCCCTGGGCCTCCGTGGGCTCCTGCCTCCCCACGTCACGACGCAGGAACTGCAGGTGGCCCGTGTGCTGGAATCGGTCCGCCACAAGCCCAGCGACCTCGAGCGCTACATCTACCTCATCTCGCTGCTGGAGCGGAACGAAAACCTCTTTTACCGCGTGGTAATGGATCACGTCACCGAGATGATGCCGCTGATCTACACGCCCACCGTGGGACTCGCCTGCCAGCGCTACGCCCTGATCTTCCGCCGGCCGCGCGGCCTCTACATCAGCCTGCGCGACCGCGGCCGCGTGAAGCAGCTGCTGCAGAACTGGCCTCAGGCCGACGTCCGCATGATCGTGGTCACCGATGGCGAGCGCATCCTCGGCCTCGGCGACCTCGGCGCCAACGGCATGGGCATCCCCGTCGGCAAGCTCTCGCTCTACACCGCCTGCGCCGGCGTGCTGCCCAGCCAGTGCCTGCCGGTCATGCTCGACGTGGGTTCGGACAACGCGGTCATCCGCGATGATCCGCATTACCTCGGCATCACGGCCCCCCGCGAGCGCGGCCCGGCCTACGATGCGTTCGTGGACGAATTTGTCATGGCGGTGCAGGAAATCTTCCCGCGCGCGTGCATCCAGTTCGAGGACTTCGGCAACGCCAATGCCTTCCGCCTGCTCCACCAGTACCAGAATAAAATCTGCACCTTCAATGATGACATCCAGGGCACGGCCTCGGTGGCGCTCGCCGGCATCTTCTCGGCCCTGCGCATCACCCGCGGCAGCCTCGCCTCGCAGCGTTTTCTCTTCCACGGCGCGGGCGAGGCCGGCATCGGCATCGGCGAGCTCATCGTCGAGGCACTCAAGGCCGAGCGCGTGAGCGAGGCCGACGCCCGCCGCCAGTGCTGGTACGTGGACTCCAAAGGTCTGGTGGTGCAAAGCCGCACCGATCTTAACGAGCACAAGCGCCGTTTCGCCCAGGACCATCCCGGCGTGGGCTCGCTGCAAGCCGCCGTCGAGACCATCAAGCCCACCATGCTCATCGGCGTGTCGGGCACGCCCGGCTCCTTCGACGAGAACATCGTGCGCACCATGGGAAAACTTAATCCCTGGCCGGTGATCTTCGCCCTCTCCAATCCCACCTCCAAGGCGGAGTGCACGGCGGCCCAGGCCTACGAGTGGACCGACGGCCGCGCCGTCTACGCCAGTGGCAGTCCGTTCCCGGATTACGAATGCAAGGGCCGGGTGCTCAAGCCCGGGCAGTGCAACAACTCCTACATCTTCCCCGGCGTCGGCCTCGGCCTCATTGTCAGCCAGTCCCGGCGCGTCACCAACGAGATGTTCTTCGTCGCCGCCAACGTCCTCGCGAGCCTCGTCACCGAGCAGGATCTCGCCGCTGGCCGGGTCTTCCCCGACCTGCAGCGCATCCGCAAAGTCTCCGCGTCTATCGCCTGCGCCGTGGCCAAGGTCGCCTTCCAGCGCGGCCTCACGCAGATGCTCTGCCCCGAGGACCTCCCTTCCTACGTCCACGCCTAGATGTACGACCCGACGTACCCGGATTACGTTTGAGGCCCCCCTGGGAGCGCGACCGCCCTCGGTCGCAATCTTGCGATGACTAGAAACATACGCATGCGATCAAGCGAGCGAGCACGTTAGCTTGCACGCGGTTCGAGCCTGGGAGCGCGGGCGGCCCGCCCGCAATTCGCCAGCAATGCGGACGAGCCGTCCGCGCTCCCACCCGCCCGCACTTTCAATCCGGTTGGAACGCTAATTTTCGCTAATCCACCGCTAATCCCTGAATCCGCAGTGCGGAGGTCTTGTTCTTAATTAGCGTAAGATCAGCGCAGATTAGCGTTCCCAAAGTCCATACTTCAGAGTTCAGCGTTCAACCGCTCGCTCACCGCCGCAATCGCCTTCTTCGTCCGCTCCGCCCAATCCCCGCGGATCTCCACGCACGGCAAACCGCGACTCGCCAACGTCTCCCGCCACAACCGCCGGCACATCGCCCGCCCGGCCTCGTCGGGAAAGCAACGCTGCGGATCGGGCACAAACGGCTGGTCGGTGTCACAGAACAGATAAAGCGCATACCCCCGGCTGCGCCGCTCCGCCTCGGTCCGCACCCACTCCGGACACTTGCCCGGAAAGAGCAGATCCGCCCACAGCACATTGGTCAGCAAATCCGTGTCGCAGAACAGCGCCCGCCGCGCCCCGGCCGCCGCGGCGTCCTCACCGGTCATCTGCCCGCGCGAGATCGCATCGAGGTCCTCCGCCACGATCCGGCCGGCGTGTTCGTCCCAGAATCCCCGCACGCGCTCCGGTGCCCACGGCTCGCCGAAATGCGCCGCGAGCTGCTGGGCAAGCGTGGTCTTGCCCGTCGATTCGGGGCCAAAAACAACAAATCGGCGCAATTGGGTCATGCCTTCAAATCGGGGTTTTACAGGAGACCGCAGAGAAACGCAGAGCCGGAAACTCAAACCTCAGCTTCCTCTGTTCCCTCCTGTAAAAACAATTTCCGACGTATGCGTTCATGGGCGTCACTTTGGGTCCTTCGCGGTTTCAAATGAATCGTCGGCTCCTGATTTCTTCCAGGACTTGAGCCACTCAAAGTACCCGCCCACCGCGAGCACGAAGAACAGCGCGTAGAGCACCGCAAACCAGTGCAGCCCCGCGATCCAGTACACGGCGATCGCCGCCAGGTTGACGATCATCCAGCCCACCCAGTTCTCCAGTTTCTTCTGCGCCTGCAGCCATTGCGACAGGATGCTGAATGCCGCGATGAAGGCGTCGCGGTAGGGCATGGCCGCATCCGTGTGCGTGCTCAGATACCAGCCCCAGCCGAACGCGCCGACCAAACCGGCAACCACGCAGCCCACGATCCCCATGGGCTTGAGGCGCGTGACCGGCAGCACCTTGCGGTTGCCTCCGGGCTGCGACCAGTGCCACCAACCGTAGGCGAGCACGATGAAGAAGAAGCCCTGCAGCTTCATGTCGGCGTAAAGCCGCGCCTGGTAAAACACGACGCCCGACAGCGTGACCTGCACGAGCCCCACCGGAAAATTCCACAGGCTCTGCCGGATCGTCAGCCCGACGCCCAGCAAGCCGAGCACGGTCGCCAGTTGCTCGATCCACGAGGCCCCAGTGATGCCCGCCCAGATGTTGTGCAGAATTTCGTTCATGTGCGGCCTAAGCTTGAACGTTCCTCAAGGCACCAATGCCTCAGTGGGTAGCGCCCGGCCTCCGGACGGGCGGTTCGACCTGCGCCTGCCAACCACGGCCCCTCCGGCCTGCCCTCCGAAAGACGAGCCCTACCCAAAGCACCGAGCCTGATGTCTTTTCCTTGGGTAATCATCACTTGGAATCCGCAACAAACGCCTCCAACGCCTCGCGCGTGACGGCATGCCGCGCCGCGCAGCGCGGACACCGGATCTCAACCTTCGGCTCCCCGCCGAAAAGCCCGTCGGCGTCCTGCCGCATCACCGGCGCCAGCACCTCCAGCATGCGCCGGTGGTTGCATCCGCAATGCCAGCGGCAGAGGCGCTTTTCCAGGGGCGCCAAAGTCTCAGTCGTGTCCAGTGCGCGTACCTGCTCCACATCCAGCGCCTTGAACCAGGCGAGATCGCAATCCGGGTGTTCGGTCAGGAGCGCAAACTCCTCCTCGCCGAGTTGAAAATACCGCGCCCCGCGCTGCTCGCTCTGCGCGTAGAGCCGCTCCGCTCCGGCGATGGGATCCGCCCCGCGGAAATGCACCACGCTCCGCCGCGACGGCTGGTTGCCCCGTACGACGTCGGCGTAGAACAGGTTCTCCGGCA
>CAZFHG010000285.1:0-4116 GCA_964518665.1 uncultured Opitutaceae bacterium
TGGGGCTGGAACGGAGTGCTCGGACCGGACCGGCACGGTTCGGATGCGACGCTGAATCCACTGGCACGCACCCATTGCCGGATGCTGGAGTGGCGGTGGGAGGGCTGGAGCGTGATCGAGGTTGATGCGACAGGTGTTGAACACCCGGTAGCAAGTGGCCGGTGGCCGCAGGCCATTGCCGCGCGGGAGGTTGAATTGGATGTCACTCGATCCGGTCGCGTGCGACTGGTGTGCGAGGGTGCCGAAGTTTGGGTGGGAGACCTGCCCGTGGTGACCGGGATGGTGGGTTGGCTGGTCGAACCGGATACGCACCTGGCGGTGGACGTCTTTGCGATCAGCGGGCGGAGCGAACGCGCCATCACCCGCTGGCATTTCCTGGATGCTTTCCTCGCTACCGGGGTGAACACCGATCATTGGGAGATTTGCGGCGATGCTGGATCACCCGGCGGTCAGGTCGCAGTCGGCAAAAACGCAGGCGGACGGCTCAAATGGAATTTCTTCGGTACCGGTCTTCGCTGGTACGCGCCGCGGGGACCCGGGCAGGGGAAGGTGCGGGTGAAACTTGACGGCATGATTCGCGGAGAAATTGACCTTCAGGCGGACGCTCCGATGCCGGCCGAAGTGGCTTATGCGTGCGACGACCTGACCGATGGCGGGCATGCGTTCGTGATCGAGGCGATCTCGGGTCGCCTGGCAACCGGTGGATTGGATGTCCTTGGCGCATGATGCAATGCAGGTAAAAGAGGAGCAGCCATTTAGGATAGTCGTATTGACAGAGGATACTAACAGGAGGCCAATTAGGCATGTCTGCTACTACCATAAAACTAGACGCTGGCTTGGTGAAGAAAGTCACTTGGCTGAAGCCCAAGGACGCGAGTATTTGCGGTTATGTGCGCGGGCTGATTGAGCGGGAGCACCAAGTCCGTGAGCTACAAGCGGCATCCCGCACGTATGCACAGTACCTGAGGGAGGACCCGGAAGAACGCAGAGCCATGGAAGTCTGGGAATCGGCACCGCTCAGCAATAAGGTCGAGCCTCGCCAGCCATAAAGCGTGGAACCGTGGTCTGGGTGGGCTTGAATGATGACTCTCCACCTGAAATGGGCAAAGTGCGTCCGGGAATTGTGGTCTCGGGTACGGCGCACAACGAAATCCTGAACACCGTGGTGGTGGTGCCGACATCAAGCCTGGCGCCCGAAATCTGGCCGTTGCGCCTGGCCGTGGGACATTTTGCCGATAAGGACAGTTACGCCGTCATCCCGGGTGTCCGGCAGGTGCGCAAAGGGCGGTTGCGCGGTGAACTGGGCGAGCTTTCACCGGAAAGCCTGGCGGCCCTTGATGAGTGCCTTGAGGCGTATTTGCGCTGAAACTGACCGCGCAGATCAGGGAGGCTCTGTTTTTTACGTAGTGCCGACTTCAGCCGGTCCTGGTTCGGGAGCGTGCGGCTACCGGGAGGCATTCCCAGCGCGGGCTCAAGCTCCGCGCTACGAATTCAGCGGGGTTTATCAGCCTAGGCCGCGCAGCAACCCGAGGGCCTGGTCTTCCGTCAGGTCGCCGTCAGCGGACAGATGTCGGGCGGCGTCGCGTACGACTGCGTCATGGGGACTGGCGAGTTGCTTCATCCACGTTTGCAGCGGCGCGAGCAGCTCCGGATGTGTGAATTCCCATTGGAAATCCGTCCCGTTCTCGCCGGTGAAAACATACCGGTGCACACGCCACCAGGTGACGAGTGCCGCGGTTGCTTGATGCAGGGTGTCCGCGGCGGCGCGTTCACTGGCGGGAGGCTGACGGCAGGCCTGCAGCACCGCGAGGCGGACGCGGACGAAGGCGGCGAGAATGCGCAGGTAGCTTCCGTCTCCGCCGGGCAGCAGTTTCGCGGCAGGTGAAGTCAAAGCCGAGCGCTCCAGCCGGGCCGGCAGATCGGCGGGCAGGGTCGCGAGGTCGCGTTGCAGGCATTGCCATGCCGGCAGGAGCACGGTGGGATCGCCGCCGAGAAATTGGGCGAGATCACGCAACACCTCCGTGTCGGTGCGATTGAGATAGGCGGGATCGCTGGTGCCGCGGGCGAAGAAAAACAGATTGGGCAGCGCGAGGAGCGGTTGCTGCGCATTGCCCATGACGCCGCGCGACTTGGCCAGAAGCGGCGCCTCCTGGCGCAGGACGCGCCGGATGTCGTCGAATTGCAGGACGACGGCGGGCGGGGTGGGCTCGTATTCGATGATCTCGTAGCAGAGCAGGATGGATTTTTCGGTGAGGCCGGCGCGTTCCGTCAGTTCGAAAATGAGGCGGCCATTGCCCCGGCCTTCGCGGATGTGGCGTCCAGGCAGGAGCGTCCACGGTTCCGGCAACTGCTTCAGTTCCTCCAGTTCCGGCACGGCGAGAGGCTCGATGGGCTCGCCCCAGACGCCGTGTTTGCCCCAATCCGAGCCCCAACCCTGCCAGACCCATGGTACGAGTTGCTGGGCCGAAGGGTCGGTGCCAACGCGATCGAGCACGGCGCGATCCGCTTCCAGGACTTCGTTGAACTGACGCGGTTGTGCGCCGGGATATCCGCCCGGATCGCCGTCAATCGTCACGTAGGCATCCGCGTTGTTCAGGATTTTCAGGATTTCCGCGCGGTGCGCCAGGTAGGCGGACTTGGCGGTTGGATCGTCAAGCCGGACGTCGAGGCGGAAGGGATAGAGATGGCGCGACTTGAAGGGCGCGGATGCGATCTCGGAACGGGCGGTGGCATTTGCGCAGAAGGTGAGCCAGAAATCCAAACCGCAGGCATGGGCGTCGTCGACCAACTGGCGCATGGCTTCCAGTTCTGCGCGGTCGGCCGGGGCCAGCGGAGCCGGCATCGCCTCGGTCAACGGCCAGAACATCACCAGATTGAAATCGAGCTGCTGGAGCAGGGCGAAAAACCGCGCAAAGTCCTCCCGCTGCCAGCTCCGCACCGCAAACGGGTAGGCGAACTCCCACGAGGTATGCAGGTAAAATCCGCGCTTGAAGGTCGGCGGTCGGACGGTGACCGCCGTGGCGACTGAGGCCATGATGCCAGGAGAGGCGGACCGGACTAAAGCTTCTTGTGCGAGCCGTCGCAGTTGCAGCCGTTGGCCGAGTGCTTGCAGCCGCACCAGGCCACGGTCTTTTCCTCGGTGAGGACGACTTTCTGCGGGGCAAAGCCGGTGCCTTTGTGCGAACCGTCACAGAACGGCTGACCCTTGGACTGGCCGCAGCTGCACCACCAGTAGGTGCCGGCAGCCATTTTCTGAACGTAGGGGGACTTTTGGGCGATGGTGGGAGTTGGCATGAGGGGATGGGGAATGGCTTATTGGTTATTGGTTATAGCTTATTGGTTATGTCCGGACCGGGCTTTACCGCGCGGGCGTGGCGTTGCTGCGAGTGTGGGCAAGTGGTTCTGTGGTTTTGGCTGCGCACCCGGCCTTCCCGGGCTCGTGGCTTGGGAATAAGCAAAAGGCGATAAGCAATAAGCCATAACCGATTATTTCACCGCGGCCCAGACGCGCTGGACGTCGTCGTGGTCCTCAAGGGCCTGGAGGAACTCACCGACCTCGCTGCGCTGCGTGTCGTCGAGTGGGGGATAGGTCTTGGCGACATAGCCGATCTCGCTGGTGATGACGGACCAACCGTGCTCCTTCAGCCAGGTGGAGACGGCGTGGACGGCGTTGCGTTCGGTGATGAAGCGCGCCCCGGCGTGGTTTTCCGGGATGTCGTCGTTCTGTTCTGACGTGAGCGGCTCGAAGTCGTTCGCGCCCGCTTCGATGGCGGCGGCCTCGAGGTCGCTGGCAGCGTCGGCGTGGTGGGCCTCGACGAGGCCGACGTGGTCGAAAAGGAATTTGTTGCTGCCGGCGTTGCCGAGGACGCCCCGCTTGAAGGACACGCGCATCTCCGGGGCGGTGCGCTGGTGGTTATCGGTGTAGACCTCAACGATCACCGGCACCTTGTGCGGGGCATACCCCTCGAAGACGATGTGTTCGAGGGCGATCTTGTCGCCACCGATGCCGGCACCCTTGGCGATGGCGCGCTCGATGACGTCGCGGGTGACGCTGGCCTTCTTCGCCTTTTCCACGGCAGCGAAGAGGCGCGCGTTGGCCCCGAGGTCGGGTCCGCC
>CAZFHG010000286.1:0-4089 GCA_964518665.1 uncultured Opitutaceae bacterium
ACATCACCGAGCACCGCGATGCCACGCACATCTGGCTGCCCATCACGGTCGATGCTGCAACCAAGACCATCCAGGTGCCGTGGCGCGACACGTGGGATTTGTCAGTATTCCAGGGGCTTGGGAGTACCCATCGGCCGGCAGGAACGCCGTGACGATGTGTCATAGATGAGACAGAGGAGATTTCAAACATGCACACGACAAGTTCAAGCATCAGAGGGATGATCATGGCGACAATTGCATCGACTGCTCTCGTCCATGCCGGAGATGTTTCGGCGGGCGGCAACAATGCGGCTGTGGCCATGACGCAACAGACGGCAGTCGTGAAAGGCGAAGCGTTGGCGGCGCAGGAGGCGAAGCTGCGCGACCACCCCGAAGCGGCTCAAGGCCAACTTTAGGTGCTTGTCACACCTCATTAAGGAGATATCTGAATATGAACGATAGCGACAAATCATCCCGGGTCAGCCCGGAGGAAATGACCGCGATCGGCGCTCGTACCAGTCGCGATTAGGTGAAGTTGGAAACCGCAGCCATTGATCACGGCGCATGGCAGGCCGGAAAACGGCTGCACCTCCTGCGCTGGAACGACCCGGCGCGTCAAACCGACCTTCCTGTCCCTACCGCCGGGAGCGGTCGAGCCGCGCGGCTGGTTGCGCGACCGTCCGCGTTTCCAGCGTCCGTTGGGGTAGATGTTTAGGAGACACCTATGCAACTCGACTCAATTCAGTCAGCACAGTTTGAAATCGGTGGTGAACTCGGGCGGCGGCTGGAGGCAGTGACCCGGCAGTGGATCCTGCCCGCGCCGTTTGCCAACCCCGGTATGCTGGAGATGTTCCGCCAGCGTGACCGCAAGCCTGCGCATGACCTGGTGCCATGGGCCGGAGAATTTGCCGGAAAATACCTCACGCATGCCGTTCAAGTCTGGCGGCTCACGCGTGATACCGCACTGGGCGAGCACCTGCGCTGGTTCGTGGGCGTACTGGTCACCCTGCAGGCTGATGACGGCTATCTCGGCCCATGGCCCAAGGCTTTCCGCCTGCGTAAAGGGGCGCCGAATTGTGCGCGGTTCAACTTACCCCAAGTCGAACCATGGGATGCCTGGGGCCATTACCACGTCATGATCGGCCTGCTGCTTTGGTACCTTGATACCGGCGATCAGCAGGCACTTGTCTGCGCCAAACGTATCGGCGATCTGTTCTGTAATCGGTTTCTCGACAATCCGCACGAACGGCTTCACGACACCGGCGAGCACGAGATGAACCAGGCCTCCGTGCATGCCCTGGCCTGGCTCTATCGCCTGACCGGCGAAAGCCGCTACCTCGCTCTGGCTGAACGCATCGTGGAAGAGTTCGCCATCCCGCCAGCCGGGGATTACCTGCAGTCCGCGCTGGCCGGCAAGGAGTTTTGGGAAATGCCCAAGCCGCGCTGGGAAAGCCTGCACCCAATCATGGGCCTGTGTGAAGTGTACCGCGCGAGCGGGCGCGATGACTGCCGCCAGGCGTTCGAGCATTTGTGGTGGAGTATGCTCAAGGGCGACCGCCACAATAACGGCGGCTTCTCCAGCGGTGAGCAGGCCTCGGGCAACCCCTACGATCAGGGAGCTATCGAGACGTGCTGCACGGTCGCCTGGATGGCGATGAGTGTTGAAATGCTGCGCCTGACGGGAGTTTCTATCGTTGCCGACGAATTGGAATTTTCTATGCTCAATTCCGGACTCGGCCTGCTGTCACCTTCCGGACGCTGGGTGACGTATAACACGCCGATGGCTGGCGAGCGCCAGGCCAGCGCGCATACCATCGTGTTCCAGTCGCGGGCCGGTACGCCCGAGCTCAACTGCTGCTCGGTCAACGGGCCTCGTGCACTTGGCCTGCTGTGCGAATGGGCCGTGATGCGGCGCTCGGACGGTCTGGCGCTCAACTATTACGGACCTTGCACGCTGAAGACCCCGGAGACTGTTGTGACGCAGACCACGGATTACCCGCGGGAAGGCCGGGTTGACATCGTGGTTAAACCAGTGACGCATGAACCGTTCACGCTGGCCCTGCGCATTCCGTCCTGGTCGCAGAAGACACACGTCCGACTCAATGGGAAGCTGGTTAAAGGCGTCAGGGCCGGGAGCTATTGTGAGATCAACCGCAGTTGGAACACAGGGGATACGTTGCAGGTTGATTTTGATTTCCGCCCGCATTACTGGGTGCGAGAGACAGCGGCACCGGGAGCATCGCAGGAATTGGATGGATCCTTGGCATCCGTCTATCGCGGCCCCCTGCTGCTGGCGTACGATCCGCAGCACCAGGTTGCCGATCCTGCCAGGCTGCCCGTCTTGGACGGGTCTGCCTTGAAACTCCGGCGCGTGACTGACCGGCGCTGGCTTATGCCATGGGTGCTGTTCGAGACGACTGCAATTGACGGATCGAAGGTGCGGCTCTGCGATTTTGCCAGCGCCGGCATGGCTGGAACTGCCTATGAGACCTGGCTGCCGGTGGATATGCCCCACGCTCCTCAAGCAAGGGTTTTTCTCAATAACTCGCCTTTGATGGCGAAATCACGCAAAGAATAAGGGAGTGAGATTCAATATGAGCAAGATCGATATGCAGACAGGATATTTACCGTCCGATTCCGACCTGATCCCCACAGGTATTGAGACGGTCCGGCAGTTTGCCGGCGAGTGGGCGGCGGCGGCCGCCGGTGTGCCGGGCGAAACGGGCGCCGCGCGCGTGGCAGCCTGGAAACAGGATTGGGGCGTGCTCCAGTTTGACCGCTCCTTTATGGACCAACCCATTCAGATTGCCGGCAGAATGTTTGAGCATGGGTTGGGTACGCATGGGACGAGTGAGATTGTCCTGCACTCTAATCAGCCGATGCGTGCCTTTCGTGCCTGGGTCGGCATGAACGACGATCCGCGCTGTCGACAGGGGAATGCCGGACGTTCTGAGCGCATGCTTTTCTCTCTCGAAGCCGGAGGGAGTGAGATCTGGCGCAGTGCTACGATCGGCATCGACACGCCACCTATGCGCGTGGATGCGACACTCTCAGGCGCGCAGGAACTTGTGCTCAAGGCCTGGGATATCAACGGGGATAACAGCTTTACCCATGTTGACTGGGCCGACGTGGAGCTTGAGTTGGCGGATGGGACCTCAGTACGAATGGGGAAATCCACCGAGCAATTCTTGCCTTTGCAAGCGCCGTTTTCGTTCCGGCTGGGTGGCCGATCATCTGCCGAACTACTTAACACGTGGCAGGTGAAGCGAGAGGCAAGGCCCGCTGGCGAGGGCGTGAGGTTGCAGGTGGTGACTTGGCGCGATCCGCAGTCCGGACTCGAATGCGAGATGGAGCAGCAGACGTTCGCCGGTTTCCCCGTCGTGGAATGGGTGCTGCGCTTCCGGAATACAGGCAAGAAGGATACACCCTTGATCGAGGATATTCGTCCACTGGATGCGCAATGGGCGATTTTCGGCGATGTGCAGTTGCGGCGGTCGTGCGGTTCGCCCGATTCAGTGGCTGATTTTGAATACCTGGTCACCCCGCTGCCTGCTGGCGAAACGATTCGGATGGCGGCGGGTGGCGGTCGCTCGTCGAACGCCTGGCTGCCGTTCTTTAATCTGCAGACTGGCAGGAGCGGTGTGATCACGGCCATTGGCTGGAGCGGGCAGTGGGCGGCGGAGTTTTTCCTCGATCAGGCGGGCACGATCCGGCTGCGGGCTGGCCAGGAACTTACGCACCTGGTGCTGCATCCCGGCGAGGAGATCCGTACACCCCGCATAGCGCTACTCTTCTGGGAAGGCGAGCCGCAGACAGGCCACAACCTGCTGCGGCGTTTCCTCCTGGTGCACCATGTGCCCAAAGATGCGGATGGCCAGCCGGTCATGGGGCCGGTCAGTGCCGCCACCTGGGGCGGGATGGAGTCGGCACATCATCTGGAACAGATCGCAGACATTCGCAAGCACAAGCTTGACTATGACTACTACTGGATTGACGCTGGCTGGTACGGGCCGGAGGGCAGCTTCTCGCCGGATGTCTACACCGGTGAGTGGGCGAAGTATGTCGGCCACTGGAACATCAATCCGCGTGCCCACCCGAACGGCCTGAAGC
>CAZFHG010000287.1:0-4089 GCA_964518665.1 uncultured Opitutaceae bacterium
ATCCATGGCCAGGAATTCGCCGTAGAAGGTAAGGTTCGACAGGGTCACGCCCTGAGCGCCATCCTCGTGCGACATCTGGATGGTAGGCGGATATTCGATGATCCGGCTGGCGTCGTGCGCCGGCTGGCGCGGATACCAGAACTGGATGCCGCGCACCTGGGTGGCATGCTCGACGGTCAGAAACGGCCGCCTCTCGTCCTCGATGGCAAAGACACTGCCGACGGGCTGCGGCTTGTCGGGATGACGGGTGCCGCGCCCCACCGGGCCGTGAACGCCGATCAGCGACACGTTGCGCCGCAAGACCACGCCGCCGTCCACGGCATAAGGTTCTTCTACCGGCTCAACGAACAGCGCACCACCACACCGCGCCGCATGATCGATCGCATGTTGCAAAGCGACCGCATTCTCAGCTGCCGAGTTGCCGGGCAGCACACCAAAATCCTGAATGCTTGGTAACATACGTGGTCACACTCCCTTGTTCTTCGTCACCGCCGCGCGGTCCGGCAGGGCGTCCCACTCCGGCACATCCACAATGAAGACCTGGCCGTAGGCCTGCGGATCGGCGGTATAGAGCACCTTCGTGCCGTTGGCGTGAACCGCGGGATGGACGTGGAGCTGCTGCGAGTGGAACGAGCCGCGGTGCCAGGCGAGGACCTTCGGGCCTTCGAAGACGCCATTGCGGAAGCGCCAGGCGAGGAGATACGGCTCCTGGGCGTTGCCGTCTCCGACCACCAGGTCGAGCAGGTGACTGTGGAAATGCCAGCAGTGGTCGCTGAACGAGGCCTCGACGTGGTCGGTGTTGTCGTAGCGGATCGAGCCGTAGAGCCCGCCCTTGGCGTTGCCGCCGTGGTAGCCGATATGCTCGCCGTCACTCATCCAGTACTCGTGGCCGACGCATTCACCGGTCACGGTAGGCCGAATCTTCCAGGTCCGGCCCGTCTCGATGTCCAGCCCCCAGATGCGGTTGTCCACCTTGTCCCACGGCCCCTCGTGGCAGAAGGTCATGAGGTTCGGCAGCTTCGGCGAGGCGTTGAAGTGCCCGAGCCAGGAATGGTCCTCGTGGACGAGTTGCGGCTCACCCCCCGCCAGCGGGATCTTCCAGATCGTCGAGTGCGGCTTCGCTGCCCACATCTCGTTGAAGCCAATGTAACCGTTCAGGAGATCCACCTGGAAGCGGTCGGAGAGATCCTGACAGAACCCCGTGACCAGGAAGCGGCCGTCCGCGGTGAAGTCGGCCAGGTTGCCGGTGTAGCCCTTGGGACATTCCAGCAGGCGGCGGGTCGTGAGCGTGACCAGGTCCAGCACCTGGACGGCGTTATCGTAGTAGAAGGCGATCTCTTCCCGGACCGGGTTCTTGCTCAGGCTGTGCCGGTTGGTGACCTTGGCCGGATCCCAGTCGGTGAGCTGGGTCATGACGCCGCTTTCAAGATCGACGCCGAACAGGTTCACGCGGTTGTCGCGGTCGGAGGCGATCACCAGCTTCCGGCCGTTGTCGTACCAGCATGGGTAAGTGAAGTACGAGTGGTTGCTGTGGGCGCGGTAGTTGGTCAACTGCCGCACCGTGGCGCCGCTGACCGGATCCTTGGTGACGGTAAGTTCGGCGGGCCAGTGACGGCCGGATTGAGGGGTTGTCATGGGTGTGTTCCTTTCGATTGTGACTGAGTTAACGTCGTTGACCTTGCTGACGCTGGCAGCGTGCAGTCCCGGGAAGAAATTGAATAGTCCACGCGCGCGACATCGTGGGGCTGGCGGTCAATATACAGCGTTGCCCGCACCGACACGGTGGCAGGCGTGGCTGCTGGCGGCGTGCCCTGCGGGATACCCGGCACGAGATCGAGACGCACGGTGGCGCAACTACCGGCCGCCACGGTTACAGGAATCGGCGAGGTGGTGTCGCAGGCCCAGCCCGCCGGCAGATCGAGCGCCAGTTTGCCGCCCTGGTCGCGAGCGCTCCAGTTGTGTACGCGCAGTTCGAGCCGCTCGACCTGGCCCGCTTCGACGGGTAGCGCCAGTTTGTGCTTCTGCTGGAACTCCTGATTCAGCGGCTCGCCCGGCCGGGTGACCGCTTGCAGCCAGACCCGGCGCTCGTCCGATACCGGCGCGGGGTTGGGCGTGAAACGGATCGGAGCGGCGAGCGGCTCGAACTGCAGGCGCGCGAGATCGAGTCCGCACACGAAGACCGGGATGATGGAGAGCCGCACGGTGGCGCGGTCGCCCTGGAACACCTCGAGCTGCCGCCCGACAGCATCCACCAGGCAGGCGCCTGCCTTCACCGGCAGCTCGAAACTGCCATCGGCCTCGGCCCACGGCCGGTCGGCCGGCGGTTCCGGCACGCCTTCGTTCCAGCGCGCATCGGCCAGCGGATTGCCGTCGAGCGACCAGGCGATACCGGTGTGCTCACCGGTTTCCGTTTCGAAGACAATGCAATACCGCCGTCCCTCCTGCAGCAGACCGACGGGGCGGGCTTGGCCGAGTTGCCGGATCAGGTTGGCCAGAGCAATGAATGCGGGTTTCGGATCCAGCGTTTCGCTGCGCTGGAGCCCCCACAGATGCACGCTGTACTCGAGGAACTCCTGCAGATAGAAGTAGAAAAACCGCTCAAACCCGGCCGCGAGGCCGCAGGCATAGGCCCGCACGAGGTAGGAGATCTGGAGCCGCTCGGGAATGGTGTAGCTGCCGTCGGCCATGGGCGCGGAACGCTGCCCCATCTCGGTCATCCAGACCGGGCGCTCCAGCCCGGCTTCCGCGAGCAGTTCCCGGTTCTCCCGCATCAGCTCGAAAAGCGCCTCCGGCTGACCGTAGGAGTGCTGGTTCCAGATCTCGAAGTACAGGCCGATGCCGTTGGCCAGCAGGCTGCGCCAGAAAGCGGGGCCGATGGCGCGCGAGGAGGCCAGCACGCCGATGGACGGATCACCGTCCTTGAGCCCGAGGCAGCCGGCCTTGATGATGGCGGCCACGTCCCAAGGGTGACCTGCGAAGAAGAAGATATCCGGCTCGTTCCATAACTCGAAATAGCGGACGGCACCGCCGAGATCCAGGGCCAGGCGGCGGGTAAACTCGTAGACGTGTCGCGGATCGGCGGGCGGGACGTTGCCATGGTCGCCGTCGGCCGTGACCCGCGCCCAGGTCGGCGTATCGTGAAACACGGTATAGACATCCAATCCGTGCGCTCGCTGGATCGCGGCGCTCTGCCGGTACTTGCCCCAGTCGAAGCGGCCGGGCTCGGGGTTGACCTGGTGCCAGGCTAGACGTTCGCGCAGCAGCGAGAGCCCGATCCTGGCGCAGGCGGCGGCCTGGGCGGCGGCGCGCTCCGGGCGGAAGTTGTTGTCAGCCGGCCAGGCCAGGCCGGCGTCCAAGGCAATCGGACTCTCCGGACACCGGGGCACGATATCGGCCGGCAGGCAACCGATGCTGCGCCTCACTTCGAATGGCGCGAGCCCCTCGCCCGCGGCGGTCAGCGACAGTTCGTAATACCCGGGCGACAGGGGCAGCAAGGACAGCGTGGCGCGGCCCTCGCCCCGGTGTAGGTGAATCGTGATGGTGCCGTCGCGCACGGCTTTGCCGTCGATGTCAACAAGAGCATAGCGAACGGTGGTCTGGCGAAGCGTTGCCGGCGCGCTGCGGAGCGCCAGGGAATAAATTGCGGGCTGCCCGGCGTCGAACAGGGCGGCGTTGGCAGCCGGGGTGGCTTCGAGTAGCAGGCTCGGCGCGAAGGTTGACGGCGCCAGCCAGAGCATGCCACTTGGCGGGAAAAGCTTTGGCGCAGGTGGAGTCAGTCGCAGTAGGCAGCGTGCCGCGGCCGCGCCGGGCGGGGCGACCGCCCAGACGTGCAAGGGGGCATAGTCATGCACCAGGAAGGTGTGCTTGGACACGTCCTCCCCCAACACCTTGCCAGCCGCGTCAAGCCACTGCAGGAACAGGCGCCCATGCGCGTTGCCCAGGGCGGTCCGGACCTCTGCCGTCAGACAATAGGCCTGGCCGGGGGTGACCGCATAGCGGTCGCAACCAACCGCCTCGATGGTTTCGGTCGCATGCACGGTCAGTTTCAGGACATTTTGGGCACCTTGCGTGCTTTCCGGCTCCAGCCGG
>CAZFHG010000288.1:0-4068 GCA_964518665.1 uncultured Opitutaceae bacterium
CCGAGTACATGGAGGATTACGAACTCGTGTTGAAACTCGTGAGTGAGGCCGAGGCTGCCGTACCAGCCAATGCGACCCTCATGCGCCGCCTCCTGCAGGAAAAGCGCATCCTCGCCTACGAGAAACTCGGACGATACGACGACATCCTTGCCCTCTGGGAAACAAACCGGGCTACGCCGTCCATGCGCCTCAACGCCGCCCGCCTCCGCGCCCTATCCGGCAGCGGCAAAGGCGCCGAAGCCATCGCCGCCCTCGAGGCGAATCCGAGCCAATACGGCTTGATGCGCGAGCCATGGGAACTCCTGCTAGAACTGGCCCGGGCGAACAAGCGTCCCGAGGTAGGTCGACTAGCCATCGAGGCACTGGTCGCATTGGAACCGGACCGTTTTCGGTTCTATGCCAGACGCATTGGCTATCTGGCTGAAATTGGCGCGGAGAAGGAAGCCTTGGGTCTGGTTGATGATTACTTCCTGCGTTTCGGCGGCGACGCCACCGCTGTGGCGATGCTGCTCAAGGAGGTTGAGCCCAACGCCACCCGTCAACTGGTGGATCATGCCTGGCAGGAAATCAAAGCGGTAGGCCTGGCCGGTCCCGCGGCCCACATGGCCTACGTGCAATGCTTGATGCAGCTCGGTGCGATCCAGGAAGCCAAAGGGCAATTTACTTTGGTCAAGCAAAGCATCCAGCAATCCAAATACCGCGATGACGGTTGGATCGAAGGCACCGAATTGCTGCTTGGACTGATAGAATCGGAGTCGCCCTCGGGTCGAAAACTATTGATGGACTACGCTTCTGGCCGGCCTCTCAGTCCCTCCGCATATCGCACCGTGACGAGCAACCTGCTCCAAGCAGGCCGGCAGGATGCCGCCCGCGAGATTGCATTGCTTGCGCTCAACCGCTTTCCAGCCATCCGCAATCTACCCCCTGAATCCCTTGAATTACGCAGCCCCGAAACCGCCGTGGTAGTTGCGCCCAAGCCCCGCGAACCGGTTATTCTTGCCACCGAGGCCCGCAAGGAATTGTCCGCTCTGGAAAGCGCCCTGCAGGCAAAACAATGGGATGAGGCCCTGGCTCGGATTGTGATCGTTGAGAAATCGACCCTCACCAAAGAACTCGGAGACCAACTTCTCTACTGGCGCATCACGATCCATGGCAATCTGGCGAACCAGACCGAGATCAGTTGGTACATGCGGCGCCTGCTGGAACCCGGCCGACTCGAACCTGCCCGCCTGCGTGCCCTGGCTGTTTAGCTTCATAATGCAGGGCATGCCGATAGTGCGCTGACCATTCTACGTGAGGTGTTGAGAAAACACCCCGACGCCAAGTGGGCAACCGACCAGATCAAACTCTGGACAGCAGATATCAGGACTGCGCCGGTTCAGAACACGAGCGAGAACGACGCGAAATAAAAAGGCCCTCGCAAATGCGAGGGCCTTGAAAATCGAGTTACGAAGAACTCAGGCGCTAACGGAACGGCGTCGCCATGCTGCGAAACCGAGGGCGAGGACGCCGGCGATCATCGCGTATGTCGAAGGTTCGGGAACTGGTGCACCAGTAGCGCTGAGTGCAAGATGATCAAAGGTCATCCGAAAGTCTGCTGAGCCAGGAGTTGGGACTCCGCCACCAATGTTCCATTGGACGATCATCGTGGGATCTACTGTCGTCCATGAAACGGGGACATAAACGGTGCTGAGTGTACCAACCAAAAAGCTGCTCGTTAAGAACGTGAATGCCTGCGAATCACCGTTGTCGTCAATGAATCCGACCTTCAAGCTCGGGGCGAGGTTTCCTGTGTCAACTTGGGCAGTTACAGCGATGTAGCTCCACGTCGAATAATCCGTCATCGCGAAATTTGCAGCCCAACCGCTATCATTCTTAGCCGTGCCTCCAACCGTGATGGTCGTGGCATTTTGAGTGACATTCAGATTCCACGACGTTGATGCATTTACTGACCCCGTAGCCGTGCCAGTATTAAAATCATCCAATGTGAGTTGGCCGAATGCCATTGAACAGGTTGCTAATGAAATAATGGCCGCAAGGGTTATCTTTTTCATAGAATAAACTATTGGTTACTTACTAAGATTAATGTGACAACAAATAAATGAAGGAATTTAGGTGCTCGGAGGGTCAGGTAAAAGAATCAAGTTATCACCTGTAGTTACACCCTGTCGTACGACCATGATTGGCCGACCTGCCGGAATCGAGATAGTATTTCGATTAGTAGCCGAGACATCTGTCGTTCGACGCCAAAATCCTTGAGCAGAATCATAATAGTAATAGAGCCATGATGTACTGGCCCAAACTTGAATGATGTCGGCATCAACTGTGGCTGTTGCTGGATTTGTACCTGCAGTCCATCCCGCTACACGGGTTTGAAGTGAGAGATTACCCAAGGTCACCGCCGTCGGCAGTCCATTGCTAAGAAACGTGACCCCAGGCCGACTATGAAAATACCGGGCGGCCTTATCAGGAACTCGACCGGTCACATACATTTTCAAGTCTGTTGCCGCATTACGAACGATCATAAACCCACGATCAGGACGAATGACCTGATTGTTTCGATTTGTCGGAGTCACATCGCTGCTACGTTCCCATTGTGCCCGGACGTTATTGTAATAATAGATCTGCCATGTGGTGCTTGCCCAAACCCAAACATTATCTGCTGAAGTTGGGCTCGATCCGCCCTGCAGTGTCGAGGAACCAAAAAGAGAATTCAAGGTGTCCGCCAAAACCAATTCATAGGTATCGCCCGCTACAGGTCCACCTGCAGTGTTCAAAGCTACGCCATCGTTGGTAACGTAAACTCGCGTCGCAGTATTCGCAGTCGTTGAGACTAGCATCGTCCGGCCAACTGCTACTCCAGATTTGATTCTTAAGAAATAGGGATTGGCTGCATTACTCAAAGCTCCGGCAGTCCAATTTGCGCCAGTGACATCAATGTAATTTGAACCTACGGCAGTGATAACTCCCCTCATCGCTCCACTGCCAATAGATTCATGGAGCAAAGGCAGTGCAATTGATTGAGTTCCGAACGCCGGGACAGTGACCGTCATCCCACCCACTGGCGGCGAGTACGCCTCTGTGACTGCTTGGCTGACGGCGGAGGAGAGCAAACCAACGGCGATAAGCAAAAGTGTCTTTTTCATGGGATTGAAGGTCAGCGGCTTACTTTCAGACGGTAAAAAATGTTGGTGGCCGAGGCAAGCGGATACTTTGCCTGCCAGGTTTCTATTCCCGCATTGGTAGAAAGCAGGGTGTGATCAATCGGCAGGATAGCTGTCCACGAGGTCAAATTGGTAGAATATTCAACGGTGCAAGTGGCATCACTTCGATCAATAGGTCGCACATACGTTAACAGCCAATGCGTTGCATCTGTGCTTATCTCGGGAAGTCCACCGGTGTCGGGTGTTTTGGGCGCCAGCCCAAGGGCATACTCAACGAGATTGGCATGACCGTCGCCGTCCGGATCGGCGTTGGGACCGCTCACGTTTGCATCTGCGAGTTCGGGGGCGGTGAAATAACCCAACTCCCAGGAATCAAAATTTGCGGACACCGTGAACGTGCGGTCCACATTTGCGGCGGCGTAGTTGCCGTTGCCTGCTTGCGCGGCCCGCACGGTCACACTGCCGGTGCCGGTGAGGGTGAGATTCGCGCCACTCACGAGGGCCGGGCCTGTTTGCACGCTGAACACGACCGATAGGCCCGAGCTCGCCGTCGCACTCAATACGATCGGGGTCGCCGTGTAGGGGACATCCGGGAGCGCGTTGAAGGTGATCGTCTGGGATGCCGGGGTGATGACCAATGTGCCGCTGGCCGAGCCCTGGTAGAGCGCGTCGGAAATCGTGCCGGTCACGGCGTAGCTGCCGGCGCTGGTGGGTGCGGTGGCGTTGCCGTCGTAGGTAAATCCTACGGTGAGGCCGATGGGAGCCGTGGTCGCCGTCGCATTTTTCTGCGTGGCATCGTAGGTCACACTCAGGCTGCCGAGCGTCACGGTCGCCGTGGCTTTGCTGACGGTGAACACACGGTCCACATCGGGCGCAGGATCGTAACCGGCATCACCCGCCTGTG
>CAZFHG010000289.1:0-4015 GCA_964518665.1 uncultured Opitutaceae bacterium
ACCAGGAGTTTCTCGCTGAGCGTGAGGAAATTCTGAAGCACAAGTGGCTGGAATCCGAGCGACTGGGCTACGACATCGGTTTTGAGCGCGCGCTGCTGGACTGGATCCGCAAGCACCGCGAAGGCTGGCGGGCCGCCCGGCGTCAGCACCAGGGTGCGTCCGTCCCGTCCGCGAGCCCGTTTGCCCAGGGCCGGAAATAAGGCCGGGGGCTTTTGGGAGCGCGACCGCCCTCGGTCGCAATTTTACGCCTGCCTAAAAATCTCCCATAAAGCGGACGATCCTTGGGAGCGCAGGCCGCTGGCCCGCATCCACGGACCGAATGCGGGCGAGCCGCCCGCGCTCCCAGAAGAGTCTTACTCTTTCTTGTAGTCGTACTCGTTTTCGGCTGTGGGGTATGGGCTTGCGAACAATTGCGACCGAGGGCGGTCGCGCTCCCACCCGCCTCCCGACAATAAAAAAGCCGGGCGTGAAGCCCGGCTCGTTGCATCCCGTTTGTCGGGGGAAGCTTATTTGATTTCCTTGTGCAGCGTGTGCCGGCGCAGGAAGGGGTTGTACTTCTTCTTTTCGATGCGCTCCGTGACGGTCTTTTTGTTGCGCTTCGTGAGGTAGCGCGAGGCGGGCTTGCCCTCTTTTTTGGCTTCGGTGCATTCCAGGGTGACGACTTCTTGCATAGTTTTGAAAGGTTGAAGGGTCAGAGCAAAGGCGCAGGTCACCACAGAGCAACCCCAAAGTTGGAAGTAGGCACGTCCAGTGTAGGGGCGCAGCTCGACTGCGCCCGTTTGGGCCGCACATGCGGATGAGGCATACGGGCGCACACAAGGTACGCCCCTACATCCGAACTGCCCTACCTCCGCTTTTCCGTCAGCGGCAGCATCACCCCACGGCGGAAGAGCATGACCTGGCTGGTACTTGAGGAAACGACGATGGCGATGCACTGGGCCGCCAGACTGACCGCCGACGCCGCGGCGTGCCGCGTGCCCAATCCACTGGGCAGGACATTGTTGGTGTCGATCGCCTGGATCAGGCTGCCGGCCGAAACCACCACTCCGTCGCCCCGGATCACAAAGGCACCATCAATGGACGAATACTCCTTCACGGTTTCATCCATGAACGGGTTGAGGATGTTGCGATCCTCCTCCTTGTAACCGTAGAAAGGATTGAGCACGAGCGGTTTGCTCAATTGCTCCACCCGGTCGGAATCGCCCACGACAAAGAGACAGCCCACCGGCCGGCCCTCACGGCCCTCGACCGCGAGTTCGGTGGCCACGGCGATGACGCGCTCGAGCACCTCGGGCTTGACGTCCTCGGGCAGCAGTTGGCTCTGACCGGTGAGCACCGATTGGAACTCCCGCTCAATGTCCACCACCGCCAGGGTGTCGAACTGGTTGCTGCCCGTCACCCCGCCGATGCAGCAAACGCGGTCATTGTAGGCCACGATCCCGCGGGTCAGCGCCACTAGAATGGCGCTGCGCAACTGCGCCATGCGCTGGGTGGTGAAGGACCTGACCTGGATGGTTTCCGCAAATTCCTTCTGGTCCTCGCTGGGTTCGATCGGATTGCGCGTGACGAGGATGGTCTTGATCTTGGCCTGCAGGGCGCCGGCCTGGATGCCGCCGACGAAGGTGTCGCCAAATACCATGATCGCCCCGCACTCCGCGCCCTTGGCCACGCGCTGGGCCTCGTTGAACATGAGCTTGTTGATGCGGTTCTGCTGCGCGTGCACCGGCCGGATGCCGCTGAAGCCGCCCAACAGCCGCTGGTACAACGCGTCGAGGTCGGGTGCGCCGACAAGGTTCTCCACCAGATCCGCCTCCCGCACCTGCCGGGCGATCGAAGCCAGCACTTGCAGGTAATCGCGGGCCTCCTGCCCGGCGATCAGCATGAAGATCAGCCGCACCTTTTCATCGTCCTTGGCACCGTCATGCCGGATGCCGGCGCGGCTGCGGCCGATGGCCAGCACGTAGCGCCGGTTCATTTTCACGCGCACGTGAGGCAGCGCCACCCCGAGTCCGAGGTAGGTGGTCATCGTGCTCTCGCGCGCCAGCAGGCCCTTCAGCAGCGCCTCCGGCTTGAGGTCGGGAAATTTCTCCACGCACGCCGAAAGCAATTCCTGCAGCGCGCCCTGCAGCGTGAGACTGTGCAGGTCAACGATGCGGCCGCGGGCGATGATCTTGTCGAGCCGCATGGTGGGGTATGGCTAGCGGTTGCGGTCGGGCGGGACCCGGGAGAAAATCACTTTTCCCACTCGAGCGCGCCCTTGCGGACTTCGTAGACGAGGCCGAGCACGAGCAGACCGATGAAAAACATGACCGGCCCGAGGATCGAGATGTGATTGGCGAGGAACTCGCGGTAGATGAAGGCCCACGGGATGAGGAAGACCACCTCGATGTCGAAGAGGATGAACAGCATCGCGGTGACGTAGAATTTGACCGAGAAACGCGTGCGCGCCAGGCCGTCGTTCGCGATGCCGCACTCATAGGCCGTGTCCTTGATGCGATTCTTCGCCGTGCGCTGGCCGAAGAAATGGCTCGCCCCGATGACGCCGCCGGTGATGAGGGCGGCCAGCGCGGCCTGGATCAGAAACGGAAGATAGTCGGAGGACATCGCCTCAAACCTGCGCGAAGAGCCCGCCGGGCGGCAAGCGGTTTTATTCCCCTACCCGCCGGAAACGCGTGGCGTCGGTTTTCGTCGAACCCACGCCCAGGAGTTCGGCGAACTCCAGTGTGCGGATTTCTTCCGACACGGGATTGAAGCCGGTGAGCTTGCGGAGGCGGTTGATCCGCTCGAGCATAAGCGAATCCAGCAGCACCGGGTCGCGGCTGAGCCAGAGCAACGGCTCGGAGGCCGAATAGAGCGAGTTGAAGAAGGGCCCGCCGATGTACTGGTAGTGCTGCAGGCTCACGATCGAGCAGGCCCAGGTCTCGCGCAGCTCGGGGATGGCGCTCATTTCGGCCACGGCCGCCGGGGCGTTCGCCGGGCTGCGGAAGAAACGGGCGGTATTCGAGGCGTTCCACAGCGTGGCGTTCACCAGGGCGCCGTTGATGCCCAGCATCGGATGATCCGTGTAGACCGGCAGGTTGATCCAAAAATCCGCGTCGAGGAAGAGCGGTGTGGCGAGAAAGCTCTTGCGGTCCTCGTCCTTGGTGGAGGTGTTGGGCACGTCGCGCGTCTGGGACTCGATGAAGATCGGGTCGAAGCGCTGCGGCAGCGGTGAGTCGTAGAACCACACGGGGTCGTAGAACTTGCCCGACTCGAGCACGTAGATCTGGTGCCCCGGAAATGGCGATTCGCCGGTCACCAGCGAGGGCAGGTAGCCGGTCATGCGCAGCCGCAACTGGTTTAGCCCGACGAGGAAAATGTCCTTCGGCTCAAAACCGCGGCGAACGAGCGCCTGGATGACGGCTTTGACCAGTGGCACCGGCGTGGCCATGCCCGGACCGGAGTCGGCGTAGATTTTCAGGCCCACCTTTTTCTTCTCCCCCGGCACCAGCTTCCGGCTGGTGGCCGACTCAAATTGCGCCAGCAGATCCTCAACCTTGTCGTTGTAGGCCGCGTCGGTGAACTCCGGCAGCCGCGTCTCCCAAACCGGCTCGGGCGCCGGGGGCGGCCCGGCGGGGGGCGTATCCGGGGCCGCGCTCATCCCGGGGATGAGAGCCAATGTGAGAACGGTGAGTAGCTTGAAGCGCATGTTGTGGTGTGTAGTCGCCTAATCGGCGCCGATGTTTCCTCCGCGAGCCGCGAAACTTGACAGTCCCCGCGCCCGGTTGAAAGTGCATTCTTTGCGGTTCAGCCCGCCTTCCGCCGTACATGCCCGCCATCAAGCCCACCTGCGTCCGCGACCTCAAGTTGCGGGTGAATCTCGCCGACGTTGTTGGGCGCGTGGTTACGTTGCGCAAGGGCGGCGGCACGCGGCTCAAGGGCCTCTGTCCCTTTCACAACGAGAAGACTCCCTCGTTCCATGTCGATCCCGACAAGGGCTTCTACAAGTGCTTCGGCTGCGGCAAGGCCGGGGACG
>CAZFHG010000290.1:0-3982 GCA_964518665.1 uncultured Opitutaceae bacterium
ACCTGCTTGTGCCGGGGCTCGGTGGTGCGGATGAAGTCGTCGTTGGAGATGTTGAGCTTGGGCAGCAGCGCCCGGAACTCCGCGCTCACCTCGTCGGCAAACTGCTGGGGCGAAACCCCCTTCTGCCGGGCGCTCTGCTGGACCTTCTGGCCGTGCTCGTCCACCCCGGTGAGGAAATGCACCTGGTCACCCATCAGGCGGCGAAAACGGGCAATGACGTCCGTCAGCACTTTTTCATAGGCATGGCCCAGGTGCGGCGAACCGTTCACGTAATCGATCGCGGTGGTGATGTAGAACGAGCTCATGTGGTGGGTCGGACAAAGAAAGGGTCCCGTGGCCAAATGTCGAAAGTTTTGCTAAACCCGGTGCACCCGTTGAAACGGTTTGCGTGTGGCCGCGAGTGAAAGCACCCTTCGGTCATCCGCTTGCGCATGTCCAGCCTTGCCCGACTGCTTATCCTTTCCGCCCTCTTGCTCGGCCTTTTTGTGGCCGCGGTGCTGGCCGCACAGGGCTGGCTGCACCGGCAGGATGAGAAACTCCGAGGCGAGGCGATCGCCGGACGCCGTGTCCAACTGCTCAAGGCGGCGGAATTAATCCCGGCCGTCCAGCCACCATGGAGCCGCCAGCAGCTCGAATTGCTCGGAGACCTGATCGAGGCCGAGATTACCCTCCTGCCCGCCAACAAGGAGCCGGCGACGGCGCCAGCCGGACGGCTGGCTTTCGTCGAATTGCTGCCCGTTGGCGCCGGACATCCGCCGGTTCGCGCAGAAGTGATTTTTAGCACTCCGCCCCTGATGAGACTGCAGTTGGTCCACATGCGAACCTGGTCCATGCTCCTGGTTTTCACCCTGGGCATCGTGCTGTTGTTCATCGCCATCAGCGTGCTCTGGCAGCGTCCCTTGGAGGGCAATCCCGAGACCCGCACACCCTGGCGGTTGAGCCGCGGGGAGATGGGCAGCCTCGAGCAACTCGCCAAGGTCTCCGCCGCCCAGAGTTCCGCGCTGGCCGAGGCGCGAGACGTCCAGCAGCGCACGGAGCAGGATCTCCTGCTGAACCAGCGTCTGCTCACCCAGTCCCTGGAGGAAAAAATCCGGCTGGGCCGCGACCTGCACGACGGGCTGATCCAATCGCTCTATGCCACCGGACTCACGCTGGAGTCCATCCGGCCGCTGCTGCAAAGCGATCCCGCGGAGGCCGACCGCCGACTCGGGCAATGCCTGGAACAGTTCAACGGGACCATTCGCGACGTGCGCAACCACATCACCGGCCTCGCGCCGGCCGAACTGTCGCGCCTGAGCTTTGCCGCGGCCGTGGAACTGTTCATCCAGGAACTGCGCGCCGGTCGCGACCTGGAGTTCAAGCCCACGATTGACGAGGATGCGGCCTCCTCCCTGTCACCAGAAAAAACCGTGGAGATCCTGCAGATCACCCGCGAAGCCATCAGCAACAGCCTGCGCCATGGCGGCGCCACCCGCATCAGTGTGCGACTGCACCGCAACGGCCCCGAGGTGGGTCTGCTGGTGCAGGACAACGGGACCGGTTTCGATTCCGCCGCCCGCGCCGGACACGGCCATGGCCTGGGCAACATGCAGGCCCGCGCCAACCATCTCGGCGCGGTTTTGCGCATCGACAGCCGGCCGGGTGATGGCACACGTGTGGTGCTGACCATCCCGGTCGCCTGATCCCATGAACAAGCCGAACCCCAAGCCCGTGCGCGTTCTGTTGGTGGACGACAGCGAACTCGTCCGGGCTGGTCTGCGCGCCCTGCTCAGCGCCGAGCCGCGCCTGAGCCTGGTCGGCGAGGCGGGCAATGTCGCCGGTGCGGTCGAAGCCAGTTTGCTGCACAAGCCCGATGTGGTGCTGTTGGATATCCGCCTGCCGGATGGCACGGGTTTCGAGGCCTGCCGGCGCATCCTGCAGCGTTTGCCGGAAACCCGCGTGCTGGTTTTGACCTCGGTCGTGGACGACAATCTGGTGGACGAAGCCATCCGGGCCGGCACCCACGGTTATCTGCTCAAGGAGATCAATGCCCGCGGGCTGGTGCAGGCGATCTTCGACGTGGCCGAGGGCAAATCCATCCTCGATCCCGCCATCACGGCGCGTGTGTTGCAACTGGTGCGCAGCGGGCCCGGTTCACCCGCGGCCAATCTCGCCAGCCTCTCCACCCAGGAACAGCGGGTCCTGGCCTGCATCGCCCAAGGCAAGACCAACAAGGAAGCCGGGGCTGAATTGAACCTCAGTGAGAAGACCGTTAAGAACTATCTCGGCAACATCTTCGAAAAGCTGCATGTGACGCGCCGGGCCCAGGCCGCCGCGCTCTATGCCCAGGAAAAACGTGGTTCAGGCTAGGGTCTTACGGCTCTATCTATAGCAGGGCCGTATTTCCTGCTATAAGCCTCTTATAACCTGACAGGCTTCTTGGTATTGTGCGGCTGTGCACCAATACCCACATCTCAAATGCAAGCGTTCCCGAGGCCTGACCTTGGTTGAGGTGATGGTCGCCCTGACCCTGATGGCGACAATCATGGTGACCTTCCTCGGGGCCAACATCCAGTCCCGGCGCATCACCGAATCCAGCGTCCTGCATGCGGCGGCCACGAGCATGATCTACGGGATCATCGAGCAGATCAAACAACTGGATTACGCCACCCTGTTGCCGAACTACGAAACCGACCCGTTTGCCCCGGTTTCCAAAACTCCGCCCTACATCCGCGTCCGGCTGAACCAGTCAAATGTCGTCTGGCTGCGCGTCGTCCACACCCTGGCCTCAACCGAGGAGGCCCCCACGACGCCTCAGGGACCCACGACTACGCCTGCCCCCACCGCCACCGCTGCCGGCGTGGGTGCGATTTCCAACTTCCTCGGGTCGATCCCGCTTTCGACCGTCACCGGCACGACCTCGCAGCAGATCAATTTGGATATCTGGGTCTGGATCGATGAGATCCCGGACACGGACAACGACGTGTCGGAAGTGAAGAAGATCACGATCGTTTACACCTACAGCTATCTGGACGGCTCCGTGGAGCGGGTCGTCCGCGACCGGGAAGTTTTTCTGCGCACCCGCTACGACCAATGAAAACCACCTCCTCATGCCAGTCCCGGCCTGCTGCTTTCACCCTCGTGGAGGTCATGGTGAGCATGACCATAGTCTCCGTCGTCATGGGCATGTGCCTGAGCACTTTCCTTTTCGGCCTGCGCACGATGTACAAGGACACCCAGCGCCTTTCCACCAATGCCAGCCTCCGCGGTTTCATGGCGCAGATCTCGAAGGAGACCCTCGATGCCTCCTACTTCTACGTGTTCCCGTATTACACGGCGCTGAACGGCAGCGTGAACCTCGGCACTGCCCCCTCATCCATGGCGCAGATCGAGGACGCCGCGGACAACGATTACGACAAATGGGTCGCGCACGGCGATTGCCTGGTCCTCGTGACTCGTACCTCAACCTTCCGGACGACGGATATCCGGCAGATCCGCATCTATTACCGGCTGACCACGAACCAGGCCTCCCGAAATGCCGAGGCGACTCTGCGCTACTATGAAACTGCCGACTGGGGTGAAGGCACGTCCGGAGCGTCCAACGGACACACCAACCTAACCACCGAGCTCAACGCCATCAATCTCAACGCCAGCCCCACCCCCACCGGTTCAAGGCTGATCAGCGCCCGCACAGTCGGCCGCAAGGTCCCCTCCCCGTACACCGGCTATGCGGCCGGCGACCGCTATCCGGTTTTCTGCACCGAGTCGCCCGACTCGACGCCCACCAATGGTTTCATCGCCATCAACATGGAATTCATCAACGGCAGCACGGTCAACAACCTGCTCTCGAGCAGCAGTTTCAATTACACCATTTCCCCCCGGAGATAACCCGCATGAAGACGTCATCCGCTGCCGGCCATTCCACCCAGGGCTCCGCCCTGCTCACCGTCGTCATGTTGACCGCCCTGATGGCGCTCCTCACGGCGAGCATGCTTTCCTACAC
>CAZFHG010000291.1:0-3970 GCA_964518665.1 uncultured Opitutaceae bacterium
CATGGCCACCCGTGGTCTGCGCTTTCCGCCGGGCAAGGTAAAGGCGGATTGTGGCAGCGGTTACCCGGGTGCGTCTGGTAAAGAAGACTACAGGAAGGACATCTGCGTCAGTTACCGGATTGCCATGCGGGCGTGCGGTTGATTCGCCTGATGGCGCTCATGCACCTCACTGCCATCAACAGTGCCGAAGCGATCTTTGAACCGTTCTTCGATCCGCACCTGCGGGAAATCGAGCACTGGATAATCGATGCTCCGGGGTCCACCGGCACCAGCCATGCCCCGGGCTGGGCGTTTTACACCTACCAGTGGGAGAAACCGGCCGCCGACGGGCTCGTCCTGCGCATGCGCCGCAGCTACGAGGCGCTCGATTGCACGGAATACGAGCGGCTGGTCGTCTGCATCAACCTGCCGGAAGACAGCATCATCACGCTCACCGCCGAGACCGACGCCGGACCCCGCCGCCGCACCGGCGAGCGGATTGGGGCCTTGCGACGCGAGGAATGGCTCCCGCTGGACGGGGCGAAGCGCATCCACGCCCTCATGGTCGAGGTGCGCAATCCCCATCCGGTCGCCGGCTCGAGTTGGCTCCTCTGGTTCGGCCTGCAGCACACAGGCCGCCTCAAGTCCCACCTCGCGCAGTGGTCGAACTACGACGAGCGCTGGGACAAATACCTCCAACCGCCGGAGTTTGAACCGTCGTTCCAGCCCACCTACGGTCTGCTGATCAACGCCAGGGAGTTGGAGGAGGTGCGCCGCGAGTTTGCCCATTCTCCCGTGACGGCGGAACTGCGCGCCGGCGCCGACTATGCCCGCCCGATGCGCCCCGAGAGCCTCATTGGCGAGCACATGAACTATTGGAACCAGAACACGCTGCGCCGTGAGCGGGATTTCGGCAAGATGCTCTGCCTCCACGGACCGCTCGCGGCGCAGGCGGGCGTGCTCTGGAAAGACAAGACCCTCTGCCGCCTCGCGGCGCGCTTCGCCCTCAGCATGGTGCTCTGCGGCCACTGGGAGGACAGCTTCTGGTCCCACATGCGGGGCAGCACCTCCGAGCAACGCGGCGGGGTCCCGGCCATCGCCACGTGGGACTGCGCCATGATCCTCGACCTGTGCGGCGAATGGTTCACCCCGCTCGGCCGTGAACTGATCCTGAAACGGATCGCGACCGAGGGCCACGGCGCCATGTGCCAGGCCTCCTGGTGGTGGGAATACATGTATTACGGCAACCAGCTCGCGTGGATGACGCCGGCGCGCATCTACGGACTGCTCATCCTCGAACGCACCATGCCGGCGCGGTGCGACCCTTATCCCAAGCCGGCAGACTCGCGGGTCGCGCCGCATACGGACCAGGCCTGGGCCAACCTGCAGGACAACCTCGCCAAGTGCCTGCTGCCCGACGGCGGTTATCTGGAGGGCGTCTCCTATTTCACCTATACCGCGCGCCAGGCTTTCCTTTGCACCACGCTCTACGCGCGCGGCCGCGGACGCGACCCGCGCTCGCTCATCGCCCCCGCCCTGCTCCGCACCGGACGGCTGGCCGAGATGCTCTACTCGACCGATGATCGCCAGGACATGCTGCTGATCGCCGACGCCGTTTTCCCGGTGAGTGAGGGCATTGCCTTCCTCGCCTGGCTGATGCCGCAATCGCATTGGGTCACCATCTACCGCAAGTCCATGCGCCGCGCCGGCGCGGCGCCGATGCTGCTGCCCCTGCGGCTCGACCGCGACATTCCCGCCGAGGGTCCGCCGCTGGCACCGTTCTGCGAGATGCCCGACACCGGCATGATGTGCTCCGTGCGGCGCCATCAGGGCGACCTCGTGAAGCTCTTCATCATGGGCAACCGGTCCGGCGGCGACCACCAGCACGAAGACAAGGGCAGCTTCGTGCTCGAGTTTGCCGGCGACAGTTTCGCCATGGATTTCGGCGTGCTCGACTACGCCAATCCAGTGACGACCATGCTCAAGCATGCGCAGCGCCACACGATGCTCATCCCGTGGTGCGACACCGAGCGCCCTCATCCGACCAACCCGATCTTCGCCGACATCAAGCCGCAGGGATCAGGCGACGAGACGCGGTTCCATGCCACGATGGATGCCACGCCCGGCTGGGAAGGCTGGTTCACGCAGTGGCGGCGCACCTGGGACTCACCAGCGCCCGACACTTTCGTTATTACCGACGAATGGGCCGTGGCCAAAGGCCAGGGCGTCAATTTTCTGTGGACCACGCACCTGCCGATGCGCCGCGAAGGGGACCGCGTCATCATCGAGGGCCGGCGCGCCCGCGCCGAATTGCTGATCCCGGCCGGAGTCGAGGTCGAACTGGATGAACTGCCGTTGCAGGATCCGCGCCGCACCCACGTCGACTCTGTCTACCACGGGGCGAGCAACCGCCGGCTCGATTCGGTCGCGGCGCAGAAGCACGGCAGCCTTTTCGGCTGGAGCCACGCCAAGACTCAACCGCGCCTCATCCTGAAGCAGGCCGGACGGAGCGGCACGCTGCGGGTCGCAGTAAAATTAACCCTCAAGGCCTGCGTCCAACCCGCGCAGCCTTAGGTGCGGTCGGAGCGGCACCACGCCGGGACGCATCCATGATTCACTCCACATAGTAAATGCCAACGCCCGCCACCCCAGACCGTCCGGCGGATTCCCCGCCTGCAACCGCAGGCCCGCGGATCTACCGGGTCGGGACCCTCACCTACACCAAGGGCGGCCTGTTCCGGATTTTCTTCTGGATGCTTTGGGGTGACTTCTTCTTCCAGATCTTCGAGTCGATGCCGACCGTCACGCCGCTGCTCCTGCGGTGGCAGGGCGCGAGCGATACCCTGATCGGCCTGATGGGGAGCCTCTCCTCGGTGGTGGCCCTCTTCTGGGCGCCGATCGTTGCCACCCAGAGCGACCGGCACCGCGGCCGGATGGGCCGGCGGCGGCCGTTTCTGCTGTGGGCCACGCCGCCCGTGGTAATCAGTCTGATGTTGCTCGGCGCGGCCAAGCCCGCGGGGATTTGGGTGCACCGCGTGCTTTCCGCCCTGGGCGGGGAAACCTTCACGGTCGCAGGCTGCACGATCGCATGGATTGCCGTCTGTGTCGTGATCTTTCTGCTCTTCAACGCCTACATCGCCCAGGTCTTCGCCTGTCTCATTCCGGATGTGATCCCCGAGGATGTCATGGGCAAGTTCAGCGGCATCTTCCGCGCGGTCGGTGCGGTGGGCAGCCTGGCCTTCAACCGCTGGGCGCTGGGTTGGGTCGAGGCCTACACGTTCCATGTCTACCTGCTGATCGGGCTGCTCTTCGCCGGGGCGTTTTCCGTGATCATCTGGCAGGTGAAGGAGGGCACGTATCCCCCGCCGCCGCCCAAGGCGCCCGGTGGACGGCTGGGCGCGATCAAAGAGTACCTTCAAACCTCCTTCCGCCATCCCTTCTATCTCAATATCTTCGCCGTCTGGTTCTTTTTCTGGTCATCGTCGGTGCCGCTTAGCTTCCTCGTCTTCTTTGGTACCCAGGCCGGCCGGACCGACTACGCGCCCACCCTCGGACTGTCGCTGCAGGCCTTTGGCGAGGTGAAGGGTTGGACCTTCGTGGTGCAGATTCCGGTCTACTTCATCGTGGGTTTCTTCGCGGACCGGTACCACCCGATCCGCGTGACCGTGGCTGGCATGTTCCTGACCGCCGTCAGTTATTTCTGCGGGTACTGGTTCGTGGCCGACAAATCCACGCTGTTGGTCTGGTGGTGTCTCAATCAGATTTCCATCGCGATTTTCCTCGGCGCCGCCACGGCCATGTCGCCGCGCCTGCTCCCGCGGGAACGCTACGGCCAGTTCCTCAGCGCCAACTACATCTTCGGCATGGTCGGTCTCACCCTCACCCCGCCTCTGGTCGGCTGGCTGCTCCAGCAGGTCAGGGACTACCGCTATGTCTTCATTTTCTGCGGCGTCCTGACCTCACTCTCATTGGTCGCATTGACCACACTCTA
>CAZFHG010000292.1:0-3953 GCA_964518665.1 uncultured Opitutaceae bacterium
TGGTTGCTGATCTGGTCCGAGGCCATGAGCGCGAAGTCCATGTACATGAGTTCGACAATGGGGCGGGTGCCCGCCATGGCGCCGCCGACGGCCGTGCCGCAGATCGCGGCCTCGGAAATCGGGCTGTTGTAGACGCGGTCGCGGCCGAAGGCCTCGAGCAGGTCCTTGGTCACCTTGAACGCGCCGCCGTAATCGGCCACGTCCTCGCCATACAGGACCACGCGCGCATCGCGCTTCATTTCCTCGATGAGCGCCTCCTTGATCGCGTCCTTGTAGGTGAGCTGGCCGTCCTGGCGCTTGATGACCGGCTCCTTCTTGACGATCGGCGCGTTCTGGTAAGCCGCGGGCACGACGTCGGCCGACGTGTCGGTGTACATGAACTTGATGACGTCCTCCGCCACGGGATCGGGCGAGGCCGCCGCGCGGGCCGAGGCGCGGGCGTTGCGGTCGCGAACCTTGATCTCCAGGGCCTCGATCGTCGCCGCGGTCATCACGCCGGCGGCAAGGAGCTCGTCCTTGAAGGTGCGGATGGGGTCCACGACCTTCCAGGCCTCCTCCTCGTCCTTGAGGCGGTATTCGTTGCGCGGGTCGCTGAGCGAGTGGCCGTAGTAGCGGTAGCAGGAGAGCTCGACCAGGTAGGGGCCCTTGCCCTCGCGGCAGCCCGCGGCGGCGCGGCGGACGGCGTCGCGCACGGCCAGCACGTTCATGCCGTTGACGACCTCCGCGTGCATGTTGTTGTCGGCGAAGCCGGCGGCGCGCCGGGCCATGGTGTGGATGCCCATGACCTCGTCCTCCGTGCGGTGGGTCATGCCATAGTGGTTGTTCAGGATCGCGAAGATGACGGGCGCGCCGAACTTGTGGTCCTTGGCCAGATGGTTGGTGAACTGGTCCATGGCGGCCCAGTTGAGGGACTCGAGTACCACGCCGTTGGCGTAGGCGCCGTCGCCGGCGAAGCACAGGACGACCTTGCCGTTTTTCAGGTACCGGTTGGCCACGGCCGCGCCGGTGGCGATGGGCACGCCGCCGCCCACGATCGCGTTGGCGCCCAGGTGGCCCGCGGTGAAGTCCGCGATGTGCATGCCGCCGCCGCGGCCCAGGCAATAGCCCGCCTCTTTGCCGAAGAGCTCGGCGGCGGTGCGGAAGACGTGGTCTTCCAGGGCGGCTTCCACGAGTTCCGCGCGGTTCGCGGCGTTGGCGCCCGGCACGCGGCTCTTGAGGCGCTCGTCGGTCATGGCGCGGATGGCCACGCAGCCCTTGGCGATGCTGTCGCCGTGGCCGCGGTGGGTGGAGGTGATGTAGTCGTCGCCCGCGATGCCGAAGCAGGCGCCGACGGACGAGCCTTCCTGGCCGATGGAGACGTGGGTCGGGCCACGGTAGTTGAAGCCCGCGCAGGGGTCGTAGGCGCCCGAGCGGAGTTTCACGATCATCTCCTCGAACTCGCGGATGACCAGCATGTCCTCGAGCAGGTCGATGGCCTCCTGGGCGGTGATGGTTTTGGCGGCCAGCTCGTCCTTGAGGGTCAGGGCGTACTGGAACTTGGGAATCTTGCCGAGGGAAATGCTTCCCGGCGTAAAGTTCGGTTTCAGGTTGCTGAGGTAGTTGGGCATGTCGGGTTCCTTCTTTCTATGTCGATTCCGTTTAAACCGTGATGAGGCGGACGCCCTTGCGCTTGAGCGCCTGCAGAAGCGGCTTCGGCGCGCGGGAGTCGGTGATGAACACATGGGCTTCGTCCGGCGAGCCGAACCGGACAAACGACGTTTTGCCGCACTTGCTGCTGTCGGCGAGGAGGACGATCTGCTGGGCCCGGCGCAGGATGAGTCGCTTGGTGAAGGCCTCGCGCGGGTCGGTGGTGGTGAGGCCGGTTTCGAGGTCCATGCCGATGGTGCCGACGAAAGCGATATCCACGTGGAGGGCGGAGAGAATCGGTTCGGTGAGGGGCCCCACCATGGTCTGGCTGCGGCGGCGCAGCTCGCCGCCCACGAGGATCAGCGTGGGCCCGCCGCCGGCCAGCTCGGCCGCCACGCGCAGAGAGTTGGTGACCACGGTCAGGTCGGTCATGTCGCGGAGCAGGGGGGCCATGGCCAGGATCGTGCTGCCGCCGTCGAGGAAGATGGAGGAGCCGGCCTTGACGAGGCCGACGGCGGCCTGGGCGATGCGGAGCTTTTCGCCGGCCGCGATCTGGGTCTTGTCGTCGAAGAGCGGCTCGTCGAGGTTGCTTTCCACGGCCACGGCGCCGCCGTGAACCCGGCGGAGGGCGCCGCGTTTTTCGAGCTGCTCGAGATCGCGCCGGACGGTGGCGGCGGAGACGCCGAGATCGCGGACGAGCGCGTCCACGCGGACAATGCGGCCCGCCTTGACCCGCGCCATCAGCTTTTCCTCGCGTTCGACCGCGAGCTCCCGGCTTTCCGTGTTGCTCATAAATGCTCGTTCTTGATTGATAACAAGCAGATTAAATCACAAACGAGCAGACAGGGCAAGTTTTTAATTGGCCGGATCCAGGGTGGGTGAAGTGGAGCGGGAGACCGGGATCGAACCGGCGACGTTCAGCTTGGGAAGCCACGCCACCCCAATTCTAACCCATTGCAATTCCAGACACTTACGAGAAGAACACGCGAACGCTTGCACAGATGCTTGCACCAGTTCCCCGACCAACCCCGATAGACGCACCCTCGCCGACACCCTCCAGATACTCGATGGCCTCCCCTTGACCGCAACCGAGAAAGCCGCCGTCGTGCGACGACTCATGGTCGACGCCTCGGGTGCACCGTGACAGCCCCGTATCTCGTGCTGACCACCATGTGGCAGAGAAAGGAGCATGGCGCCTGATAGGTAAAAAAAAGAGATGCAGGTTTCATCCATAATCTGGTGGATGCCCCGCCTGGGACATCCACCAGAATACTAAGCATGCCTGTGAATCCGGGCATCTTTTCGACTGCTGATCACGGGGCTACGTCTGGTCGATGACATGCCGCAGATCGGAGAGTTTGATGCCGTAAAGGCGAGCGAGGAGAAAGAATTCAAGCGTGTCCAAACGGCGTTCGCGAGTCTCGATGTTCGAAAGCACAGTTCGCTGCCAGCCCAGATTTGTTGCGACTTCTGTCTGAGTGAGCCCGAGCGCCAGGCGCCGCCGCTTCAACTGTTCAATCAGGCGGATATATCGCGGGTCGTGTATGGTTTTCAACGTCCACCCTTTCATTTTTAAACAGGTTGTGGTAACGTCTTTGCAGATCGAAGAAGAAAGTCGGCCTTCCGACTTCAAATCACGAATCCGCCAAATGGCGGCGGGCTGCTGAAGCCCGACGAAATCCCGAATCGGCAGCGATCGCTGCCCCGGGTGGTTTTACTCGTTAAGCTCAGACCATCCGGACGTTTATTCTTAACTGTCACAGCCGGGAGTAAATGCCATGTTAGCCGCCTCAACCGTTCCAAACACCGTGTTACCGGAATCAGCTAAATCGCGTTCGTTTATGATGCTTGTCACGGGCTCACCGCCAGTCGTTGAACCGCCCGCGCCGATCCCCAAGGAATCTGGGCAACTCAGCGTACAATCGCCGACGGAGGTCGTTCCTCGTCGGCTTGATGACGTTATTCCAAGACGCAGTCCGGCGTTGTTTCTTGATCGGGCCGATTGCGACGTGCTGGTCGACCAACTCATGCGGGAATTGGGCCCTCTGAATCAGTTGGCGGCACAGACGATCCACACGCTTGCCCAGGAGATGGCGAAACTTCAGTTCCTCCAGCGGGTTGAGTTCGCGCTGCTGGATAGGGCGCAAGCAGTCGAGGATCGCGAATGGCAGGATCTGGAATATTTGCGAACTGGTAATGCGCACGGGAAATCATCCGAACAATGCCGGCGTGAACTACTGGGATTACGGGCGCTACAAAAAGAGATATACAACCACTGCCATCCCATAGTTCGTTTCTCAAACTGTAGGGCGATATCCTGAAAAAGT
>CAZFHG010000293.1:0-3926 GCA_964518665.1 uncultured Opitutaceae bacterium
TACCGACATCGCGCTCTACACGAGCTGGCTCTACCTGCCGTGGGTCATCAAGCCGCTGTGGTCGCCGCTGCTGGAACTGCTGGGCACCAAGCGGCACTGGATCGTCGGCCTGCAGTTCATCATCGGCGCGGCGCTGGCACTCGTGGCCCTCACGGTGCCGGGGACGGATTTCTTCCGGTGGACGCTGGCCATTTTCTGGCTGCTGGCATTCAGCTCGGCCACGCACGACATCGCCGCCGACGGATTCTACCTGCTCGCCCTGCCACCGCACCAGCAGGCGGCGTTTGTCGGCGTGCGCAGCACCTTCTACCGCCTGGCCATGATTTCGGGTCAGGGTGCGCTGGTCTGGCTGGCCGGAATGTTGCAGTCACGTTTCGGCGACGTCGCCCGCGCCTGGGCCGTGGTATTATGGTTGATCGCCGCCGGTTTCATCGTGCTGGCGCTCTATCACTCGGTCATGTTGCCGCGCCCGGCGGGAGACCGGCCGGCGGCGCGTCAATCCGCCCCGTGGCGTGATTACGCGGCGGTTTTCGGTGCGTTTTTTTCCAAACCCCAATTGTGGCCGATGCTGGGATACTTGCTGCTTTACCGCTTTGCCGAAGCCCAGTTGCTGAAACTCGTGACCCCGTTCCTGCTGGATTCCCGCGGGGAGGGCGGACTTGGCCTGAGCACCCAGGCCGTGGGTTTGGTTTATGGCACGGTGGGCGTGCTGGCGCTGACACTTGGCGGCATCACTGGCGGCTGGCTGATCTCGCGCTACGGTCTCAAGCGTTTGCTCTGGCCGATGGCGGCGGTGATGAACGGGCCCAACCTTATCTTTGTGCTGCTCGCCTGGTTCCAACCGCAGAACCAGTTCGTGATTGGCGCCGCGCTCTGCGTTGAACAATTCGGCTACGGACTCGGTTTTGCGGCGTACCTGGTCTACATGATGATGGTTGCGGCGGGTCCGCACCAGACGGCGCATTATGCGATCTGCACTGGATTCATGGCCATGGGCATGATGCTGCCGGGTATGCCGGCAGGCTGGCTGCAGGAGCAACTCGGCTACGTGAACTTTTTCGTGTGGGTCTGCGTGGCGATGCTGCCGTCGCTGGCGGTGACTGCCTTGATCAAAGTGGACCCGGCGTTCGGGAAGAAGGCGTGAGGCCGGGAAACGGAATTATTTAACCACGGATTTCACGGATGCCACGGATGGGGCAATGACAATGGCCACAAGAGGCACAGAAAACACGTAAGGCACCCATACGCTTACAGGAGAAAACGGAGGAAACGTTAGCTCCAGATCCAATCCTCTATTAACTCTGTTACCTCCTGTTAAATAGATTGGTTTCTTCTGAGCCTTTTGCGCCTTCTATGGCCATTGCCTTGGTTTCCATCGGTGCCATCCGTGAAATCCGTGGTTATAAAATTCAGTTCTTCGGTTCCCGGATTTGGCGCGCGTGTAGAATGAGTTTTTCCCACTGAAAGGCCGGGCCGGGGTCGACCTTGTTATCCTGGATATGGAAATGCCCGAGGATGCCGGTGAATGATTCGTAGGTTTTGTCGTCCAGCTTGCGTGTTTGCACCGCTCCGTTCGCGTCGCGCGGAACCTCGAGCCGGATTTTGGGAAAAACACGGTTGAGCGCGGCGGCGAGTCGCCCGAGCGCCGCGTACTGCTCCGGCGTAAAGTCGTACTGCACTAAGTCACGGTTCTGGATGGTCGCATGCACGGGTTCGTTGCGGTCCGGGCGGCCAACAAACCCCGGATTCAGTAGACGCGGTTCCCTCACCCCGGGTGGAATGCGCAGCCGCACCCGGCCGTCGGGATCGCGGACATGCCAATCCGCGAGGGCTTTGGTCTCGGCCGGGGGATACGCCCCGATGTTGGCGATCTCCACGCCAATGGAACGCTCGTTCGACGTCGTGGCGTGCCAAGCGCGCTCGCGCAGGTCGAGCGTCTGGTAAATGGTGCCGTCCACATCTACCAAAAAGTGCGCGCTCAGACCGCGCCGTTGCAGAATGCCGAAGGTCAGGCTGCTCAGCCCGGCGTTGTCGTAGTGCAGCACCAGTTGGTCGACGACGGCCTGGATTCGCTTCCACTCCCCGCGCCTGCTGGTGACACCCGCCAGCGCGCGGCGCGGCTCGTGATTCTGAGGCGCGCCTGGCGGTGATTGGTAGAGATTGTAGCCACTGACATCCAACCAAGTGACCACGCGTGTGCCGGCGGGAAAAAAACGTCCAGCGACGACCAACTCCTCGCCCCGGCGTTCCTCCACCCGCCGCTCCGGCAAGCTGCGGCAGCCTGCGAGCAGGATTATAGTGATGATGAGAAGGGTGGCGCATACCCGGCCGTCCGGAGGCCGGCCGCTACCCAAAGGCGTCAACAAGTCATCTCTGATTGCCTTTGGGTAGGGCCTGGCCTCCCGACGGGCCGGGTCAGTGCTGAATCTGGTAAGGCCAAACACCATCGGCATCGATTAAACCGGCTCTCGCCGGATTGGCACGAATATACGACGCCTTTTCCTCCCAGCTCTCGTCGGTGCGCAACCGGTGGTCGAAAAAGTTTTTCTGCCATTCCACGCCTGTTGTCTTCGCCACAAAGCTTTTCCAAGTCCCTATCAGCTTATGGAGCGACTCCGTCGGGGCGGGAGCAAGCAGGGCGTGAAGGTGATCCGGCATCAGGAGCATGAGGCGCAGGTACCAACGGTGGCTCTCGTGGTAATGGCGGGCGGCGGAGAAAAGCATATCAGCGACCGCTGGCTGGCAGAGTTGGTTTTTCCCGCGCGGAGCGCAGCATAGGGTGATGAAGTACATCGACCCATCGCCTACCCAGTGCGGTGGGGTGTGAAGCAGTCGTTTGCGCTCACATCGGCCGTCCGGAGGCCGGCCGCTACCCAAATCAGGCTTCAGGTTGGCGAAAACTGTCTTTGGGTAGGGCCCGGCCTCCGGACGGGCCGGTTTGGCGTCCATCTCCCTCATTGATTCACCAACAACGGAAAATCATTCCGCCGCAGCGCCCGGTGCAGCTCGCGCACATGGGCGCGATTGCGGGTCTCCACGGTGCAGACGGCATGGACTGCCGACACATCGGGTCCGCTGAAAGCGCGGTCGTGCGTGATGTCCTTGATGCTCGCGCCGCTGGCGGCGATGACGCCGGCCAGTTTTGCGAGCCCGCCCGGCCGGTCGCTGATGACCGCGGTGAAGCGAGTGAGGCGGCCGTCATGCACGAGACCCTTCTCGATAACCCGGCTCAAAATCGCGGGGTCGATGTTGCCGCCGCAGACCACGAGCACGACTTTCTTGCCGCGCAATTTCGGCAGCTTGCCGGCCATCATCGCCGCGAGGGGCGTGGCGGCGGCACCCTCGACGACGGTTTTCTCCAACTCAACCATGCGCAGGATCGCGAGCGCGATGTCGTCCTCGCTGACGCTGACCACCTGGTCCACATGCCGGCGCGCGATCGCAAAGGCGTTCGTTCCCACGGTCAGCGTGGCAAGACCGTCGGCCAGCGTGGGCCGGCGCGGACGCAGCACCGGCCGGCCGGCGCGCAGGGCGGCAGCGAAATTGCCGGTCGCGGCGCTTTCCACGCCGATGACGCGGACTTTCGGCCGGAGGGATTTCACCGCCAGTGAAAGCCCGGCGATCAGGCCGCCGCCGCCGATCGGGCACACGATGGCGTCGGCGTCGCGCACCTGTTCCAGGATTTCCAATCCCATGGTGCCCTGGCCGGCGATGATGTCGGGGGCGTCAAACCCGTGGATGTAGGTGCTGCCATGCTCAGCGGCAAAAGCATCGGCCTGGGCACGCGCCTCGACGAAATCCTTGCCGCCCATGATGACGTTCGCGCCGAGCCGCTGGCAGGTCGTGATCTTGATGAGCGGCGCATAGTCGGGCATGACCACCGTTACGGGAATGCCCAGCAGCTTGCCGTGGTAGGCGAGGCCGAG
>CAZFHG010000294.1:0-3875 GCA_964518665.1 uncultured Opitutaceae bacterium
GGTTACACGATGCAGCGAACGCGAGGCCGGCAACTTGACCATAGAAACCTCCGGCGTTCACGGAGAAAAGCCGGGGTGGGCGAGGAGCGAATGATTACGGGGCGGTGTTCAACTGTAGGAGCGGCTTCATGCCGCGATCGAGAACGCAACATCGCGGCCTAAAGCCGCTCCTACAGTTGGGCTGCGCGCCTCACGGCGCAACGGGCGACGGCTTCACAGGCATAACTGCCACATCGTTGCGGTGGCCGACTGCCCACGGTAAAGCTGCTCGGTGAAATGGGGCAGTTCGTCCTTGGACAGATTGGAGAGCAGACAACTGAAGGCCAGGCGGCGAAGCCGGGAGACCGCACGCCGGCACAGTAGCGAGCGCTTATGAGCGCCCGTGGCGGCATGCATCTCGGCGCGGAAGCCGAGTTCAATGGCGGCTTCGTACAGTTTCATCACGCGATAGGCGATATCTGCGGTCATGGCGCAGACGGGCCGGGGACGCGATGGGGGCAGGGAAATGACATTGGCTCTCATGGCGGACCTCAGGTTGTGCGCCGCGCGATGGCGGCCCGGGTTTTGGCAGAGAGGGCTGCGGACAGGGCACCGCGGATGTCCGCTGGCGTGAGCCCGCGCAGGTGCGCCTTCGTGCCCGCCGATACAATCGAGGCATAAGTCCGCGGCCGGATCAGCCCCGTCCGGGACTGAGCGCGGATATACGTCCGAATCTGGGTCCAGAAGGCGGTGACACCGTCTCGCAGAATATCGGAAATCGTGACATGGGCTCCCGGTCGCGAGAGCCGTCCGGCCAGCCTTTCCAGTTCCTCCCGGAGCTCCGGGCCGGCCCTGAATCCCACGGATTTCGCGCTGCTGACGCGCGGTTTGTTGTTGGCAGTGATATTATTCATTTTGCACTGGTTGAACATGGCTAACATGTGAGACAAGCAAAATGTTGAACATTGGCGCAAAAAGGTCTCCGTGGAACCGTCATGGCGAAACGAACCACCGAACCGAAGGAACCGCGCATTGGTGTGCGACTTACGGATGAGCAGCGGGCGCGGCTGGATATGATCCACGAGATGTACGGTTCGGCCGATTCATCGGTGATCTCCGCCTTGGTGGACGCCTGGTGCGAATTGGTGCTGCGCGAAGGCAAGGTGCGTTTTCCGCTGCGGGTCGAGGTGGACGAGGTGAGGGCCGAGGCGATGGTGGCCGAGCTGGCCCAGGCCGTGGTGCCGGCCAAGGGCGCCGGGGCGCGACCGAAAACGAGCCGTCCGGGCGGAGCTTGATCAGCGACCGACGACCAGGGGCCGCGGTCCCGGCGGAACATGGCTTGCCAGGAATTCCGAATGGTCGCAGTGATGCACGCGCGCTCCGCTGCCAACCGTGAATTCACCCCGATCAGAATCGAGCCGCTGGTTTGCTGAGGAAGTCCAGCCGCACGAACCCGCCTTGCGCGCCTACCTGCGGCAGCGGTTTCCCAGCGTCAACGATGCGGATGATCTCGTGCAAGAAAGCTACATCCGCCTGCTGGGTGCCCGGCGCCGGGCGCCGATTGCCAACGCCAAGGCCTACCTGTTCACGATCGCGGGGAATCTGGCCCGGACCTTCCTGCGCCAGTTACGGCTTTATTCTCCGAAATCGCTGAGCAGCGCGGAGGCGGTGGCCGTGGCGGATGAACGCCATGACGTCACCGCGCAAGTGACCTCGCGGCAGGAGACGGCGATCTTGCTCGATGCCATTGATGCACTGCCGCGGCGTTGTCGGGAGATTTTCATCCTCATCAAGCTCCAGGGCCTATCGCATCAGGACGTGGCGGACCGGCTCGGGCTGTCCGTGCAAACCGTGCACGTGCAGGTCGTGCGGGGAATCCACAAATGCACCCTGTATCTGCGCAAACAAGGGGTGGGGGAAGGTGGCCGGCCATGAACGCGACGTCCTCGATTTTCAGAAGCAGCAGCTCCGGAATTGTGCAGGCCGCCTCCGCCTGGCGGGTGCGCCACGACGCCGGCCTCTCGCCGGCGGAGCAAGCGGAATTCTCCGCCTGGCTGACCGCCGATTCGCAGCACGCCGCGGCTTGGCGCGACGTTAACGCCACCCTGTCCGCGCTCGATCACGTGCGTGCCGCCGGATTGGCGGACGATTATGTGCAGGAGTTGTCGCAGCGTCGCCGTCGTCGCCGGCAACGGCTGGTTGCCGGATGCGCCCTCGGACTCGCCGCGAGCCTGGCCGTCCTGCTCCTGGTGCGACCCGAACCGCAGGTGACCGCATTATCTGATACCGCGCCCGTGATCCTGCGCGTCGACCGGCGCGTCTTGGAAGACGGCTCGACCGTGGAACTGAACGCCGGCGCGGAAATCTCCGTGAACTATTCGCCCGCCCGGCGCGAAGTGCGCCTGCTGCGGGGTGAGGCGCTGTTCCAGGTCGAATCCAATGCCGCGCGGCCGTTTGTCGTGATCTCCCGCGAGGTCGAAGTGCGCGCAGTCGGCACCGCCTTTGTCGTGCAGGAAGGCGCGCGCACCGTTGATGTACTGGTCACCGAAGGGAGCGTCAGCGTGGGCCACGTCGTTCCCGCCGCTGCCACGGTCTCGAAGGCGACGACCGCTGCGCCGCCGGTTATCCTCAGCGCCGGCAGCCAACTGGCCATGCCGCCGCCCTCCGCGCTGGCTGAACCTGTTCAACCGCGTGCACTTTCCCCGGCAGAGATCGACCGGCGCCTCGCGTGGAGGCAGCCCAGGATGCAGCTCTCAGGAACGCCGCTGGCCGAAGCCGTCGAGGTGCTGAACCGCGAAAACCGTCTGCAAGTGGTGATCGCCGATGAATCGCTCGCCCAATTGCTGCTTACCGGAGTTTACCGGTTGGATGACGCCACGGGTTTTGTCCACGTGCTCGAGTCACACTATGCTGTGCAGGTGGAACGGCACGCGGACGGCTCCCTGATTTTGCGTCAGGGCAGGGCAGAGTAGAGTGTGCTGCAGTCCGCTGGCGGATATAGGGCGGGGTCTCCGAACCCCGCCTTCGTAGGCAGCCCGCTCGCGGGCGCTTTTAGAGCGTACGGAAATTATTCAAGCGCGAGCAAGCTCGCTGCCTACTGGAGCGTCGTTGCGATGGCAGGCGGGGTTCGGACCTGTCCGCCGAAGGCCTGGCGAAGCAGGAGATCCCGCCCGACAACCGGCATCCACCTTGCCAAGGTACCCTGCGGATTGTTGTAACTATTTTTCCGGCCGGGTGAGTCTATTTATCAAACACCTCCCATGTTTCCTTCAATTTTGACCCGATTTGCCCGCCGAGCGTCACGACTCCTCCGGGCGGTCCTGTCATTCGTTGCGGCTTTCAGCGCCGCTAACGTTTCCACCTTCGCGTCGACGACATCGAAAGTCCGGTTTGTGCCGGACGTGCCCTATCTCGCGGCGGGGCGCAGTGAAAAGCTGGACCTGTATCTGCCGGCACCCTCCGCCGAACCGGCGCCAGCAGTCGTGTGGATTCATGGACGGCGGGGCGACAAGGGCGAGAAGCGCGGCCGCAGCATCTGCGAAACATTGGCTGCGGCTGGCTATGTCTGCGTCAGTATCAACCACGGACCAGACCAAGCACTTCAGTCCAATCTGCTCGATTGCAAAAACGCCGTGCGCTTCCTGCGCCAACACGCGGCCGACTATCACCTCGATCCGTCCAGGATCGCGATCATGGGCGGTTCGATGGGCGGCTATTACGCGTTGCTGGTCGGCTTCACCGCCGGCCGGAGCGAACTCGAACCCACGGAGCCGTACCCGAGAGTTTCAAGCTCAGTCCGTGCGGTCGTGGATTTTTACGGACTGATGGGGCCGCCGGGGCTGGACGTGCCGAAGTACATCACGCCACAAGGTCCACCGGTGCTGATCCTGCACGGC
>CAZFHG010000295.1:0-396 GCA_964518665.1 uncultured Opitutaceae bacterium
ACCAGATCACCTTCGACGGCTGGTCCAACAATGAAACCGGTTGGGAGGAATACACCGACCGCATCCGGCCCAACGTGCCCGAGCCTGCCACTTACGGCCTCTTCCTGACCGGAGCCGGCCTCGCCCTCTTCGGTTACCGCCGCTGGCGCGCCAACCGCCGCCAGTCCAATTCGTAGTGCTGGCTTCAGCCAGCACTGGTTCGGGAGAACCCGGCTGCCGGCGTAGCGGGCTGAGCGCGGGCTGAAGACCCGCGCTACGTAGTGAACAACGGTCACCAGTAGCGCAGGTCTGTGACCTGCCAGGCACCGCAGCCGTCCTCATGTGGCGCAATATGAGGACACGCCCAATAAACGCCGTATTTTCCCGGATGGGAGCGCGACCGCCCTCGGTCGCAAT
>CAZFHG010000295.1:406-3866 GCA_964518665.1 uncultured Opitutaceae bacterium
CTTACCCTGTGAGCGCGGGCCGCTGGCCCGCATTCTGCGAGGTGCGGGCGGGCCGCCCGCGCTCCCAAGAGCCGCTGACAATTGGACTATGGGTAGCCGTAAGCGTGAGCGAGTGGAGCAGACGATGCGTACGTCAAACGACCACTCGCTCACGCTCGTAGCTACATGACCACGGATGCTTTCAATTAGGCCCTTCCGGAACACAGCCCTGGCGATTATCCCACCGCTTCACACTTTTTCGTGCGCATATTGAACGAATCAGCCCCCCGTGCGTCTTTCTCCCTGTTGGTTACCAGTTCTTTTCGGAGTTCATTGTTTGTAGTTTAAGTCGGCAAGGGCGTCGGACTCCGGTCCGGCGCCCTTACTGTTTTCAACCCTCGACTCCGCCGGCCGCGCGTTGTTTTTTTCATCCCGCCATGCCCGACTTTCGCGCCTTCTGCAGTCCGCCCACCGCCGAACCCGCCGAGATCACCCTTTCCCCCGAGGAATCGCATCACCTGCTGGCGGTGAACCGCGCCCGCCTGGGCAGCACCGTGGTCGCCTTCGACGGCCGGGGCACCGAATGGATCTGCGAACTCACCGGCGACCGCCGCGCCGCCGCCGTCCTCAAGGTCCGCTTCCGCCAGAAGCTGCCGCCGCTGGCCTATGAGATCACCCTCGGGCAAGCCCTGCCCAAGGGCCAGTACATGGATGCCATCGTGCGCAAGGCCACCGAGATCGGCGCCGCCCGCATCGTCCCGCTGGAAAGCGAGCGGACGCAGGTGCACCTCGACGGCGAACGGCAGGACCGGAAGATCGAGAAATGGCAGGTCGCCGCCCTCGAGGCCGCCAAGCAATGCGGCAACCCCTTCGTGCCCGAGGTGCTGCCGGTGCAGCACGCCATGGCCTACATGGATTCCGCCCGCGGCCACGACCTGAAGCTCATCGCCAGCCTCCAGCCCGGCGCCCGCTCACTCAAGGCCGTGCTCGCCGGCTACCAGTCCGTGCATGGCCGGTTTCCGCGCAAGGTGCTCTGGCTCGTCGGACCCGAAGGTGATTTCACGCCGGCGGAATTGAGCCACGCCAAGACCAGCGGCTTTGAATTCGTCACACTCGGCCCGCTCGTCCTGCGCTGCGAAACCGCCGCCACCTACGCGCTCAGCATCCTGAGCTACGAACTGCAGAACAGCTGAAGAGGCCCAATCGCCAATCGTAGTGCTGGCTTCAGCCAGCACTGGTTTGGGCCATGCTGCCAGCGTGGCGTGGTGAGCGCGGGCTGAAGGCCCGCGCTACGAAGCGGGCAATTTGCCCCATTGCAGGACGGGGTCTCCGAACCCCGCCTGACTTTCACGCCAACGTCCCAATCGTAGTGCTGGCTTCAGCCAGCACTGGTTTGGGCGAACCATGCTGCCGAAGTGGCGCTGTGAGCGCGGGCTGAAGGCCCGCGCTACGTTACCCCTTCCGCTTCGCCAGGTAGCGCTGGACATCCTCGCTCGACACGCGGTTGCCCGGGCCGGTCGCCTCGATGTCCGTGAGCTTCGCCGGATCCAGCCCGGCTTCCTGGGCCAGCTTGGTTGCCTTCGGCGTCCAAATGACCGCCCCCGTGGCCTTGGGATGCTCGGCCGGGGGTGTCGCTGGCACAGTCGCAGTCGCGGCGGCGCTCTTCGACTTCAGGTGCAGCATGCTCTCGTCGCTGGTCTCGATCTGCAGGAAAAGGTCGCCCGAGGTCATGATCTGGCCCGGCTTCCCCGCGATGGCATGGATCACGCCGTCGCAGGGGCTCTCGAATTCAAAGGCGGACTTGTCGCTCTCCAGATCGGCCATGCGCTGGCCCTTGGTGACCCGGTCACCGGGAGCGACCTTGATGATGATCACGTTCAGTTCGCTGACAGTCGCGCCCATGGAGGGCACAGGCACATCGATGATGAAGGTTTCCATGTGGTTGTGCCGTCAGCTTGGCTGCCGCCGGCATTCGGTCAATGCCTCTCACCCGACCTACGATGGCTTGACGTAGGGGCGCACCTCGTGTGCGCCCGATCACGTCGCCAACGCCAATCAACCGGGCGCAGTCCAGCTGCGCCCCTACACCCAATCATCGCCTACCTATCGCCCAGATCTTACCGCCGGACCGCCTGCCAGACCGCCAGGCAGCGCACCAGCAATTCGGTCAACCCGGCCAGTGGCACCATGTTGGGGCCGTCCGAGATCGCCTTGTCCGGATCGGGATGCGTTTCGATGAACAGGCCGTCCGCCCCCGCGGCGAGCGCCGCCTGCGCGAGGGGCGCCACAAATTCGCGCTGGCCACCGCTTTTGCCGCCGGCGGCGCCGGGCAATTGGACACTGTGCGTGGCGTCGAAGATCGTCGGACAGCCGTTCTGCTTCATGATGGCGAAGGAACGCATGTCCACGACGAGGTTCTGGTAGCCGAAGGTCGTGCCACGCTCCGTCTGCCAGATTTCGGCCGCCTTGCCCTCGCGCAGCTTGCCGGTGACATGCACCATCTCCTGCGGGGACAGGAACTGGCCCTTCTTGACGTTGACGATGCGGCCGGTGGCCGCGGCGGCGAGGAGCAGGTCGGTCTGGCGGCACAGGAAGGCCGGGATCTGCACAATGTCACAGACCGCCGCGACGGCCGCGACCTGCGTGCGCTCATGCACGTCGGTCAGCACCGGAAAACCGTAGTCGCGCTTGATGAGCGCCAGCAACTTGAGTCCGTCCTCCAGACCCGTGCCGCGCGGGCCGGCGGCGGAGGTGCGTTTGGCCTTGTCGAACGACCCCTTGAAAATGAGGTTCAGCTTCGGCTGCGATTGGCGGAGTACCACCAGTTGTTCCGCGACCGCCCGGCAAACCGCCTCGCTCTCAAGCGAACAGGGACCGGCGATGACCGTGAGTCTGGCGGGATCGTGGAGCATGGTGATTAAGCGCTAAGTCGCAATGACGCGAAGGGGATCGGGATCAATGTGGGACTCAGGAAATCAGGAAACTGCAGGATCCGCACTCAGAAATCTCGATCGGAAGCCGGTTCCTTCCTGCTTTCCTGATTTCCACATAAATCGGGATTGTGAGGCCTCCCCCGCTGTCAGGCCTTCGCGGTCTTCCTTCGCGGCTTCGCGCCTTTGCGCTTAACGCCTTTGGTCCCCTTGCGCTTGAGGTTGAGCGCCGCGGCGATGAACGACGCAAACAGCGGGTGCGCCTTGTTGGGCTTCGACTGGAACTCCGGGTGGAACTGCACCGCCAGGAACCACGGGTGGTCCTTCAACTCGACGATCTCGACAAGGTTGCGCCGGGGATTGATGCCGCTCACGGCCATCCCGGCGCGCTGGAGCTGGCCGACATAGGCGTTGTTCACCTCGAAACGGTGGCGGTGGCGCTCGCGGACGCTGTCCGCCTTGTAGGCCTTGTGCGCGTGCGTGCCGGGCGTCAGGGCGCACTCGTAGCTGCCGAGCCGCATGGTCGCACCCTTGTCGATGATCTTCTTCTG
>CAZFHG010000296.1:0-3855 GCA_964518665.1 uncultured Opitutaceae bacterium
CGGTGCCCTGCCACCCATCAATCAGGTAGCCCTTGTCGGCCAGCTTCTTCATCTTTGCCTTCTGCACCTTCATCTGGTCGTTGGGATCGCCGACGGCGACGCAGGGGGCCTGGATGTTGACGAATGAGAAACCCGGATAACGGATCGCCGCCTCGATCATCTTGGTGAGCCCGTCCATGTCGGCCGGGATGCCCTGCGCGACAAAGCCGGCGCCATAAGCGAGGACGTAGAGGAGCGGGTTGACCGGTTGCTCCATGCTCCCATGCGAGCTGCTGGGCGTCTTCGCTCCGCGCGGGGTCGTGGTGGACAACTGGCCCTTGGTCAGGCCGTAAATGTGGTTGTCCATCACGATGTAGGTGAGGTCGAGATTGCGCCGGATCGCGTGCGGCACGTGGCCGCCGCCGATCGAGAAGCCGTCGCCGTCGCCGCCGGCCACGAGCACCAGCAGGTCGGGGTTGGCCATCTTGATGCCTTGGGCGACCGGCAGGGCGCGGCCGTGCACGGTGTTGAATCCGTAGGCCGTCGTGTAGCCCGGGATGCGGCTCGAGCAGCCGATGCCGGAGATAAAGGCGACCTCGTGCGGCGGGCGGCCGATGTTGACCAGCGCGCGGTAGAGGGCGGTGACGACGCCGTAGTCGCCGCAGCCCGGACACCAGATTGGCTTCAGTTCGCTGCGGAAATTCTTGATCGTGAGCGGTGCAGCGGCGGGCGGCGGGCAGCCACAGTCGGTGATGGTGGGGGAACTCATCGGGATTGGACGGAGGGGATTGCGGGTGTGGTCTCCGCCATGGCAGCGATGCGCGTGACGATGGCGGCGGGGGAGATGGGATTCGCGCCGCTGCGGGCGAGGGAGGTGAAACCGCGGGGCACGTCCACCCACATGCGGATGATGCGGTAGAGCTGCCCCTGGTGGGATTGTTCGACGACGAGACAGTGCTGGAGCGAGGCGAAGAAATCTCGGTAAACCTCCTCCGCGATCGGATAGATCAGCTTCGGGATCAGCAGCTTCACCGGCAGGCCCCGGGCCTGGGCGGTGCGCACGGCTTCCAGGGTGGCGCCGGCCATGCCGCCCCAGCTGATCACGCCGAGCGGGGCGGACGGATCACCCTCGAGGATGAAGAGATCGCGGCGCTGCTTGAGGGGGTTGAGCTTGTTGAGGCGCTTGTCGTTCATCCGCTCGTGCATCTCACCGCTGCTGGTGGGATCGCCGTGTTCGTTGTGCTCGATGCCGGCCGCGAGGTAGCTGCCGCCGGGCATGCCGGGATGGCTGAGCGGGCTGATGCCGGAGTCGGTGAACTTGAAACGGTTATAGCCTTGGGCGAGTTCCTCAGGGCTGGGCTTGACGCGGTCGACGATCTTGAAATCCGACGTGTCCACCGGATCGATGATGTCCTTGCGCTGGGCGATTTCCTGGTCGGAGAGGACGATGACCGGCGTCTGATATTGCTCGGCGATGTTGAACGCCTCGACCGTCACGCCGAAGACGTCGCGAACGCCGATCGGCGCCAGCACCGGGCGCACCGTGTCGCCGTGCGCGGAAAAGACCGCGGCAAAGAGGTCGGCCTGCTCGGTCTTGGTGGGGAGGCCCGTGGAAGGACCGCCGCGCTGGACGTTGACGCAGACGAGGGGGAGTTCGGTGATGCTGGCGAGACCGATGACCTCGGACTTCAGCGAGAAGCCCGGGCCGGAGGTGGCGGTCATGGCCTTCTTGCCGGCGAACGACGCGCCGACGACCGCGGCGATGCCGGCGATCTCATCCTCGGCCTGCAGGAGCGAACCACCGTGCTTCCAGATATCCTTCTGGAGATGCTGCATGATCTCCGTGGCCGGAGTGATTGGGTAGCCGCCGAAGAACTTGCAGCCGGCGAAGAGCGCGGCCTCCGCGCAGATCTCGTTGCCGTCCACCACGCGGCGCTTGCCGCCCTTGGCCAGTGGCGGGGAGAGGCGGAAATCGCGGGCGAGCGGATGCTGGTCGGCGTATTCGAGGCCGGCCGCGTAGGCGCGTTCGTTGCCCTGCAGGATTTCCGCGCCCTTCTTGCTGAACTTGCGGCGGATGCCCTCCAGGATCGCCTCGCGGGCGAGACCGAACCAGCCGGCGAGCAGGCCGAGGACGACGTTGTTCTTGGCCTGCAGGGTGCCGGCGGACTTCATGGCCAGCTCGGACATCGGCACGGCGAGGACAATCGCCGGCTTCACTTCAAGCGGAATGGCGGCCGGTTCGATGCCGGTCTTTTTCTCGTAGAGCACGACGGTATCAGGTCCCACCGGCAGCTCCCCGCCGAAGCGCAGGAAGTCCTCCCAGTTGAGCACGACGGCGACGTCGAGCGTGCCACCCGGATTGAGCACCGGGGTGGTGGCGACGCGCAAGCGGCAGGAGGATTCACCTCCGCGGATCTGCGAACCGAAACTCTTGGTGAGCATGGCATAGTAGCCCTCTCGGGCCGAGGCGCTGATCAGCGCATCGCCGGCGGAGACGATTCCGTCACCGCCAGAACCAGCCATGCCGATGATCATGTCATTCAGCATGTTGGTGTGGAATTACGCGGCGGGGGACCGCGTTTATGTCGGTTTAATGACCGTCGTTGCCAATGGACTCGGTGGAGCAGGCCGCCATGGCTTCCTCCGCCAAGGCGATCTCGGCGTCGGTGACCGGCTGCTTCTTCACATAGGACATGCCGGTGTCGGCATTGCGCTCGAAGAGTTCCGGGGCGATGACGCGGCACTGGTCGCAGTCAATGCAAGTTGAGTCGGTGTAATAGCGTCCGATGACGTTATCAGCGGTGCGGTCTGATAGGGTTGCCATGCCCCTAAGATAACAAGCGCCGCCACGGCGTGCCCCGCGTTAACTGATAATCACTGCGCAGATTTTGTCGTGGGGAGGGTGAGAGAGGCGCTCCAATCTTTCTCACGACCGTTATCTTTCATCCGCTGTGCGTTCGGTTCGGGGGCGGGGGGAATCCACCCAAGCGGGGCATTGGTTGCTCCGTAATTGTCGGGAATGCTTACGTTCCTCAGGCCATGGAGAAATCCGTTTATATATTAGTCCGCTAACTCGCTGCATATCATGGGTACGGAACTAATAATTCAGACAGGCACCATTACTGCTAAGCAAGGGCACAACCCCGGAACCCCATGTCAGCGAATGATCATACATACGCTTGGGGATTCGCTGCTCAATAAATCCCCGCAAACCATACATACAACAAGTCCATGAAAACTGTGCGCAAAATCATAACCCTCGCCATCGGGGCCTTGGTCGCAGGCTGGATTGGTTCACCGCTGATGGCGACGACCATTGACTACACCTTTACGTATGATGTCTCCCAGTTCGACGACAGTCATAATTTTGCCACAGGAGACAGTCTGACGATCAATTTCAATAGCGGGACGGATTTCTACAATGTCACCTCCGCCGACATCTATTCGTTCCAATACAACCTAGCGGCTGGCCCGACCGAAATCTTCTATCGAGGGGGAGGCTGGATTTTTGAAGATGGGAACATCGGAGATCATTTCAGCTTCGACGGCCAAAACCTTACGATCACCTATGACAATACCGGCGGCGATTATTTGTCACAATATGGCAATGATTCCGCTCAATTTGGTCAGATCAGCGGGGGTGTACTGTGGCACGCGTATACCACATTAAGCACCCAGCAGGATGATGCTTACCTTTCCCTGACGGGTGATAATACTGTAGCCATCACTGGCACCACAGCATCCGTGCCGGAAGGTGGTAGTGTTGTGCTTTATGTCGGAATTATCTGCTGTGGCATGGTTGTCCTTCGACGCAGGTTCGTAGCTTAAAAGTCGTCGGTTGTTCATTTGCAGCCCCGCCAGAATTGGCGGGGCTTT
>CAZFHG010000297.1:0-3823 GCA_964518665.1 uncultured Opitutaceae bacterium
TGCCGCAGTTTGAGGAGCAGATCCGCAGCCAGCTCCAGCAGTTTGTCCGCGACGGAGGCGGGCTCCTCACCTTCGGCGGGGACGACCCGATGCGTGACCGCGCTGTGGTGAATGCGTTTCTCAAGCCGTGGGACGTCGAGGTCCTGCGCGAGCAGGTGGTGGACCCGTCGCACACGTTCACCCAGAAGGACGGCATGATGTTTGTCTATCAGTATACGGCGAATATCGAGAAGCACCCGGCGACTCGCGATGTCCGCAGCATCTTCTATCCGACCCGCTCGATCTACGGCGCGATCGCCAACCCGCTCAAAGTCGGCCCTGCCTGGCAGCCGCTCGTGCGCGGTTCAGAGCAGGCGATAACCCGCCCGATCGTCATGGATCAGCACAAAGAAAAAGTGGATGAGACGCGGCCAGGTTCCTTCACGACCGCGCCGCTTCTTGCAGCGGCGCGACAGGCCGGAGACGGCCGCGTGGCGGTCTTCGGCTGGGGGCCGCAACAGACCTTTTATCAATACGGCCACTTCATGGTTGAGGACATTTATTTCACGCGCGGCGGCGACGGTAAACCTTCCGACGGCCTGAAGCTGCTGGAGCAGACGCTAGCTTGGCTGGCCGAACCTTCGATGAAGGCCCGGACGGCAGATGCCGCGCAGATTGCCGCGGATGCCGCGGCGGTCAAAAAACTCGCCGGCCTGGCCTGGTGGTTGCGCGCCGACGCCGGCGTTCAAGCCGACGCCAACGGCGCCGTGAGCGTCTGGGAAGACCAGAGCGGCAAAGGCCTGAATGCCACACAGTCGGCGGCGGGGAAACAGCCGATGCTTACCGCCAATGCCGTGAACGGAAATCCGGCGCTGCGTTTCGATGGAACACAGAAAACCTTGCTGACCGGCCCGGCCACGCTGAACAACGACCACACGATCATCGTCGTGGCGAGCCTCGGCAAGACCCCGCCGAAGACGCTGGTTCTGCCATCCCTCTTTTCCTATGTGGACGAGAAGGGCGGCGAGGCGGGCGGCGCCAAGCTCGGGGTGGCCATCCATGCGGACCAGCGCGTCTATGTCGGGCTGCGCTACGTCGCCACCGAATACTGGAATCACAGTGACCTGGCCTTCACTCCCACAAACCCGGTGGTCATGATGTCGCGTCGCAACCGAGGGAAAGCGGATGTTTTCATCAACGGCTCGCTTCTCAAGACCAAGGACGCCCCAGGGGAAATGACGGGTGCGCCGCGCTTCTTCCGTCTCGGGCAAAAGAACGCCGAGCAGGTCTTTTTCAACGGGGATATTGCGGAGTTACTGGTGTTCAACTCGGCGTTGTCGGAAGGCGAGCGGGCGATTGTGGAGAAGTATCTGACCGCGAAATATGGCGTCGCACTTTTCGGCGGATACAAGAACGAGCCCCTGCGTGAAAAGGCGGTCATCCCGACCCCGATTGTCTGGACGGCCCCGGATTTGCAAGGGAAAACCCCCGAGGACTACTGGCGCGAGAAGACCATCGGCGGGATGGATGCCAGCGGGCGCTGGTATAAGGGGATCATCGGCGCAAGGACGAAACTCACCGGCGGTAAGGGCAGCGTCGCCGAATATGCGGCCGCTGCGCGCGCCGCGAAATTGGATTTCATCGCCTTCACCGAGCGGGTGGAGGATCTTAGCTCCATATCCAAGGAGACCTGGGATAAGTTCCGCAAGGAGTGTCAGGATGCCAGCGGCCCGGATCTGCTCGTCCTGCCGGGCCAGCTCATCCAGCGCGGCGAGGCGCGCGACTGGTATTTCCGCGTGAGCGATTTTGAGTCGCCGCCCCGGCGCGACTTCCTGACCGAGGATGGCAAAAGGATCATGAACTCACTCTACGAACACTTCGCCTCCGGCTTGAACACGCTGGGGCCGCTGGACATCCGCAATCAGCCTTCTCCCCACTGGGTGAGCCGCAACTACAACAGCATGGCGGTGACGACCACGAAGGACGGCAAGACAGCGCTCGATCTGGAGCCGTTCCTTTACGTGACGCAAAACCTGGACGATCCCAAGCCGGTCGCCCTCGATCTCATCACTTCGCCGGATCAAGTGGCGGCGGCCTCCAGGCGCTTCGTCAACCTGCGCTTCGCACACAACCAGGAGGAACTCCGCAAACAATTGAAGACTCCAGACAACGGCCTGCCCGTGCAAATATCGAGCGGACCGGTGATCACCAACTGGCAGGGCCGCAACCTGGGGCGCCGGACATTCGGCATGAACGTGCCGGGCACCGAGCGGCTGCTCGTGCGGCTGCAGGCCAAGTCCGACCGCCCCCTCGCCGAAGCGATCATCTACGACGGGCCCAAGGTTTATCGTCGCTACCAGCTCGAGGGAAATTCCTGCGACATTTTCATCCAGGCACTGCATGACCAACAACGCCAGCTCGTTGCCGTGGTGAAGGATGTTGACGGCGGGATGGCAGTCGCGGCGCAGATGGCCACGGCCGATATGTTCAACCGCCGCTTTATCTGCAGCGACCGGCAGAACTCGCTCACCTCTTCGGAACAACTTTCCCCGGATGGTAGCCTATGCCGTATCGCCGCCGGCGTCATGCAGACGAAGTATGCCAACCGCGGAGTGGGCACGGTGGCGGGTGCCCACACGGTAAGTTACGTGCCGTATATGTGGGATGGTGGCGGGCCGGCGTTTGGTTTCGGGTTGGAACTCTCCATGTGGGAGGCGCCGCATATCCTGCCCGCCAAGGATTACCAGAAGCTGATCGGACGCATGGAGTTCCCCCTGGGTTCCCGCGACGTGCTCTGCCAGGCCGTGGGCTACGAATATATCTCGCCCAACGAGCCCGGGCATAACGGCGGTTTCTGGCCCATGCAGCCGCTCAAAACCTACAACGCCTACGCCCGCATCATGGAGTTCAAGAAAACGCCCGACCAGCCGGCAACCTCGCTCGTCGAAGGGTATTATGTGATGCTGCAGGATGGGAAATGGGAGAAGCACGATTGGTGGTGGGGGATATTCAGCCACATGTTCTACGCCATCGGCGGGAAGCCCTCGAGTGAGACGGTCTGGTTTTTTACCAATCCCGCCAAGAGCGAGTTTTTGTCCGGGGCTGCCACGGAAAAAGCCGTCAACTTCAACAAATCCCTGGAGCCCGGTGGCTACGTCGCCTATGCCCGCGGCGCGGACATGAGCGCGTTTTTCCCGCTCGATGCGCCCGTGCTGGTGAAACAGGAGTTCAGCTCCGGCTTCCTGAGCACGAACATCGGCTATGGCCGCATCGGTGAAAGCTACAAGAAAGGCGACATCGTCCCGGTCAGGTTCGTCTCCTATTTCGGCTCGCCGTCGTCCACGCCGGACAAACGCGCCCTCGAACAGTTCCGCGCCGACTACGGCCTTTCCGGAAATGCCCCCGCCTACTCGGTCACCCCGCGCAGCGGCAAGGTTCTCGACACGCGCTACGTGCTGGAACTCCAGGCCCAGGACGGCGGCTTCGGCGGCGTGATCGGCAAAGCCAAACTCGACACCCGCCTGCCCGTCCGCGTCCACGGGGTTAATCCCAACTGGATCTGCGGCATCGTAGACCGCGCGGAAAAATCGTGGCTGCCTCTCGGCGTGATGGATGACCTGAAGCTGACTCCAGAGCAACAGGCTGCACCGACGATCTATTCCGCCTACGCCGCGCTCGATATTACCAAAGACCGCGATGTCTGGATCGGCAATGTCGTACTCTGCGATCAGCTGGAACTGAAGCTCACCTTGTTGCCCGAGGGCGACGGACGTTTCAGCATCGAGGCGCACAACCCGACCGATAAAGATCTCGCCACCACCATCCGCACGGCGGCTGAGTTCTC
>CAZFHG010000298.1:0-3773 GCA_964518665.1 uncultured Opitutaceae bacterium
GGCCCGGCCTCCGGACGGGCCGGATTGGCTGGCGCAGGCCGTTCCGCCCGTCCGGAGGCCGGGAGCTACCCAAAGGCAGCGAGGTCACGGGCATGATCAGCCCTCCTTCCCACCCAGCAGGTAGTCAGGATTGAGCTTGTGCAGCGTCTTCGGCACGAAGATGCCGTCCTTGCGGATCAGTTTGCCGTCGAACCAGATTTCGCCGCCGCCGTATTCGGGCCGCTGGATGCAGACCATGTCCCAATGCACCTGCGACTTGTTGCCGTTGCCCACTTCCTCGTAGGCCTGGCCGGGGGTGAAGTGGAAGGAGCCGGCGATCTTCTCGTCGAAGAGGATGTCGCGCATGGGCTCGAGGATGTGCGGGTTGAAACCGATCGCGAATTCGCCGATGTAGCGCGCCCCGGCGTCGCTATCGAGGATCTCGTTGAGCCGCTTGGTATTGCTCGAGGTCGCCTCAACGACGCGGCCCTGCTTGAAGACGAGGCGGATGTTGTCGAACGAGGAACCGAGATAAACCGTGGGCGCATTGTACTGGACCACGCCCTCGACCGAGTCGCGCACGGGGCAGGAAAACACCTCGCCATCGGGGATGTTGCGCAGGCCGCCGCAAGGCTGGGCGCCGATGCCCTTGATGGAAAACTTCAGGTCCGTGCCGGGTCCCTTGATGTGCACGCGATCCGTCTTTTTCATCAGGTCCGACAGCGCCTTCATGCCCGGCGTCATGCGCGCGTAATCCAGCGTGCAGACCTTGAAATAAAAGTCCTCGAAAGCCTCGGTGCTCATGCCGGCCTGCTGGGCCATCGCGCTCGTCGGCCAGCGCAGCACGACCCACTTGGTCTTGCCCACGCGGTGGTCGAGCACCGGCTTCATGAGCCGGCTGACCAGTTGGACCTTGGTCGCCGGCACGTCGGAGGCCTCGAAGATGTTCTCCGAGCCGCGCATGGCGATGTAGGCCTCCATCTTCTGCATGCGAGCCAGCTCGATCTCGGCCATCGGGGCGTATTGCGCCTCCTCGGCCCCGAGGGTCATTTCGCGGGTGATGCGGGCGCGATGGAGCTGGACATAGGGATGGGCGCCGCGAGCCCGGACGGCCCGGACGAGGGCGATGACCATCGCCTCGGGAATGTCGAAGGCGTCAATCAGCACGCGTTCGCCCTTTTTTAGCGCCGTGGAAAACCCGGTGAGTCCCGCCGCCAGTTGCTGGAAACGTTGATCAATTATCATGCCGCGAATCAACACGCACGCGCCGTCCCCGGGCAAGGGCAAACGCCGGGCTCAAAGGCCGAGCGGATTCCGGGACGGTTCGCTCCGCGGAAAGCAGATCCGGCCCACGGCCTCGTCGAAGTCCGCCGCGCCGTGCAGGATCTCGATTTCCAGGCGCAGGTAGTAAAGGGGCAGCGCGCAGGCTCGGTCCTCCGGGATGCGCACGGCATCCTTTTCGGTTGTGATCAGGCATTCCGCCCCTTCGCGTTCGGCGAGGGCAAAGAGCTGCTCGAAGTCCTCCTCGGCGTAGCGGTAGTGGTCGAGGAAGCGCTCGCGGGCCACGAGCTTGGCGCCGAGGTCGCGGAGGAATTTCTCAAAGCTTTCCGGGGTCGCGATGCCGCTGAAGGCCAGCACGCGGCGACCCTTCAGCCAGGTCAGCGGCTGGCGCTCGCCGTTGCCGAAACGCTGGAGGTATTTCGGCCGGTGCGCGCATTCGATCACGTCCACGCCGGGATTGTATTTCTGGATCGTCGCCTCGAGTTCCAGGTCGCGCTCGCCGTTGGACTTGGTGAGGAACACGTACGACGCCCGCCGGAGGTGCTTCACCGGCTCGCGCAAAATGCCGCGAGGCAGGAGGTGGCCGTTGCCGAACGGATTGGTCTTGTCCACCAGCAGCAGGTTCAGCCGGCCCTTCAGCGGCAGGTACTGGAAGCCGTCGTCCAGCACGAGGGTGTCGCAGCCGAAGCGCTTGATCGCATAGGCGCCGGCCTTCACACGGTTCTTGTCCACGAGCACGATCACGCCAGGGAGATTGCGCGCCAGCATGTAGGGCTCGTCACCGGCCTGCTCGCTGTCGAGCAGCACGGTCTCGCCGTCACTAACCACCCGCGGGGGCGGCTCCTCGGCATGGGTCAGTCCCCACCACCATTTCTTCCAGCGCGGTGGGGATTTGCTTTTGTAGCCGCGGCTCAGGATCGCGACCTTCCGGCCGCGGTCGCGCAGGGCGCGGGCGAATTTTTCCACCACGGGGGTCTTGCCCGTGCCGCCGACGGTGAGGTTGCCCACCACGACCACGAGGCAGCCCAGTGGCTGGTCATGCAGAATGCGGTGGTGGTAGAGCCAGAACCGCAACTGGGCCAACGCGCTGAAAATGAACGACAGGGCGTGCAGGAACGCCGCGTAGATCGCTGTGCCGGTCCCCGCCCGCCGGCCAAGAATCACGTCGACTGTGTAGAGCTCGAGTGCGTTGGACTTTTTCTTCAGCCAGGTTTGCGACATGCGGCACTGACAGCAATGAGGGTTGACGCGCCTTTTGGAAAGGCGCTTTCGTAGGTAGTTTTTCCAACGTCTGCCCAGCCGCCACCATGAACTACAAGCTCTTCATCCCCGGTCCCATCGCCGTTTCCGACAAGACCCTGCGGGCCATGGCCCAGCCGATGATCGGCCACCGCAGCACCGATTTCGTGGCGCTGTACCGCTCCCTTCAGCCGGACCTGCAGGCCCTGTTCTACACCAAGGACGCCGTCTATCTCTCCACCAGCAGCGCCTGGGGCGTCATGGAAGGCGCCCTCCGCAATGTGGTGCAGAAGAAAGTGCTCAACTGCATGAACGGCGCGTTCTCCGACAAGTGGAACGATGTCGCCCTTCGCTGCGGCAAGCAGGCCGGCGCCCTTCGCTCCGAGTGGGGCCAACCGGTCGACCCGGCCGCCCTGCGTCGCGAACTGGCCACCGGTGGCTATGATGCCGTGACCCTGATCCACAACGAGACCTCGACCGGCACCATGAGCGACCTGCCCGCCATCATGGCCGTCCTGCGCGAGTTTCCCGAGGTCATCTCCATCGTGGACACGGTCAGTTCCTTCAGCGTGCTCCCGATCAAGAAGGACGAACTGGGCATCGATATCCTCCTCACCGGCTCCCAGAAGGCCCTCGCGATGCCGCCCGGCCTCTCGATCTTCTCCGCCTCCCCGCGCGCCCTGGCCCGTGCCGCCCTGGCGAAGGACCGCGGATACTACTTCGACCTCGTCGAGTTCCAGAAGAACCATGAAAACGGCATGACCCCGAGCACGCCGGTCATCCCGCTCATCTACGCCCTCCAGTCCAAACTCGAGGACATCCGCGCCGAGGGACTCGAACCCCGCTACGCGCGGCACAAGCGGCTCAACGAAACTGTGCGTGCCTGGGGCCGGGCCAACGGCTTCAAGCTCTTCCCCGCCGAGGCTTATGGTTCGCTGTCGCTCAATTGCTTCGCCAACACGCGCAACCTCGATCTGGCCGTGTTGAACAAGATCCTGAAGACGAAGCACCACCTCGTCATTGACGGCGGCTACGGCAAGCTGAAGGGAAAGACCTTCCGCATCTCCAACATGGGCGACGAAACCGACGCCACGATTGCGGAACTGCTCACGGCCCTTGACAGCGCGCTCAAAGAGACGCCGGTGGCAACAGCCTGAGGCAACGGAGCAAAGGTTTTACTTTAGCATAAGTGGGAGCCTGCTTGTCCATTCGACGGGCTCAGGACCCCGAGCCTGTCGAGGCGCAGGCGATGGTCCGGAATGTAGGGGCGCACC
>CAZFHG010000299.1:0-3763 GCA_964518665.1 uncultured Opitutaceae bacterium
TCTCCGAGCGCCAGACCGACGCCATCCTGGAACTCCGCCTCTACCAGCTCACCGGGCTGGAACGCGGCAAGATCGAGGCCGAATACCTTGAGCTCATGAAGCTCATCGAGGAGCTGAAGGGCATCCTTGAGTCCGAGGCCAAGCTCCTCGCGCTCATCAAAAAGGAGCTCGCCGAGATGAAGGCGAAGTTCACCTCGCCCCGCCGGACCGAGATCATCGGCGCCGCCGGCGAGTTCCGCATGGAGGACGTCGTCCCCAACGAGGGCTGCGTCATCACCGTCTCCCACCTGGGTTTCATCAAGCGCACTCCCGTCGCCGAGTACCGCTCGCAAAAGCGCGGCGGCAAGGGCGTCATCGGGACCGATACGTACGACGAGGACTTTGTGGAGCACCTCTTCACGGCCTCGACGCACGACTACATCCTTTTCCTCACCAGCATCGGCCAGTGCCATGCCAAGAAGGTCTACGACGTCCCCGAGGGCACCCGCACCTCCAAGGGCAAGTCCGTCGCCTCCTTCCTGCGTCTGGCCGAAGGCGAGAAGATCGCCGCCATGCTGTGCGTGAAGGACTTCGCGGCGGACCAGTATCTCGTGATGGCCACCAAGCGCGGCATCATCAAGAAGAGCTCCCTCTCGGACTACGCCAACTGCACCCGCGAGGGCGGCCTCATTGGCATCAACCTGGCGGAAGGCGACAGCGTCATTGGCACCGTCCTCACCACCGGTGAAAACGAACTGATCCTCGTTTCCCACCAGGGCCTCGCCGTCCGCTTCCGCTAACGCGACCCCGAGAACGGCGAAGACCTCTTCCGGCCCACCGGCCGGGCCACGGGCGGCGTCACGGGCATGCGTTTCAAGCTCGAGAGCGACTACCTCGACGTCATCGAGGTCGTGGACCACGAGGCCAAGTTCCTGGTCGCCAGCGAGGCCGGCCTCGGCGTCCGTACCCGCTTCGAGGACTACCGCCTCATCAATCGCGGCGGCTCCGGCGTGTGGGCCATCACCCTCCCCGAGGACAATTCCATCAACCTCGCCGGCGCGCTGAGCGTCCGCGACGACGACGAGATCATGCTCCTCACGGCCAAGGGCCAGAGCGTCCGCTGCCCGGTCAACACCATCCGTGAGACCAACCGCGGCGCCAAGGGCGTGAAACTCCTCACCCTCGCCGAGGGCGACAAGCTCCTCAGCATCGCCCGCATCGTCGAGACCGCCGAGGAACAGGAAGCCCACGCCGAGCCGGCGGAGTGAGGCGAACCGGCGGCATAATTTCATTCCGAGCGCAGCGAACTCGTAGTGCCGGTCTTCAGCCGGCACTGGTTCGTGGGAACCAAACGGCACAGTAGCGTGATCAGCGCGGGCTGAAGCTCCGCGCTACCCGCCGGCCCGGATCTGCGAAAAAATTGCCGCAACAACCATTCCGCCCTTGCCAATGATTTGGCGGCGGACTCCTTTGCTGCTTCATCCTCTGAACTGAATCCGCATGCCCGGCCGCCTCTCCCAGCTTCTTGATCCCGCCCGCATCAACCTGCACGTGCAGGGCACCAAGCGCACCGCCGCGCTCAACGAGGTGGCACGGCTTCTCTCCACCCACCCCGAAGTCGCCAATTTCGACGGCTTCTACAACGAACTGCTGGCCCGGGAACGGCTCGACACCACCTACCTCGGCAACGAGATCGCCCTGCCCCACGCCCGCACCGAGCATGTGAAGAGCATCGTGCTCGCCATCGGCCGCAGCGACACCGGCATCCATTTCGAAAACTGCAACCAGACGGTCCGGCTGATGTTCATCCTCGGCACGCCGAAGTCGAATCCCACCGACTACCTCATGGTCGTCAGCACGCTCTGCAAAATCCTCAAGGAACCCGCCAACCGCGAAACGCTCATGAGCGCCGCCACGGCGGAGGAATTCGCCGCCGCCCTGACCGCGGCCGAAGCCAGGCTGTTCGCTCCCGCCTGACGCGGAAGCAGCCTTGGCAAAGGCGCCGCGACCCTTAGCCTGACTCCGCGGCATGATCCATTCCTTCATCTTCAGCGAGGGCAAGCTCGTCGGCCAGGACCTCGAACTCGAGGCGCTTCGGCTCGTGGCGGCCGACAAGGGCCTGCTGCTCTGGGTCGATCTGGCCGACCCCACGCCGGAGGAAACCAAGTCCATTCTCGAGGGCGTCTTCCAGTTCCACCCGCTCGCCATTGAGGACTGCACCACGCCCAACTCGCTGCCGAAGGTGGAGGATTATGAGGACTATCTGTTCCTCGTCATCCATGGTGTCGATTACACGCGCACCGACAAGTTCAGCACCACGGAGCTCGACCTCTTCCTCGGCCGGGACTTCCTCGTCACCTTTCACCGCCGGCCCATGCGCAGCGTGCAGAGCACCATGGACCGCTGCACCAAGAGCGTCGGCAGCTTCACCCGCACCGCCGACCGCCTGGCGCACCAGGTGCTTGATCTGCTGACCGACAACTACAAGCCCGTCGTCGAGGAACTCCGGGGTGAGATCGAGGAACTCGAGGAAACCGTCCTCGCCCGTTCCTCCGAGAACCTCATCCCCTCGCTGCTCGCCCTGAAAAGCGAGCTCTCCCACCTGCGGCAGACCGTGCGGCCGCAGCGCGACGTCATCAACCGCCTGGCCCATGGCGAGTCCCGGACCATCCGCGCCACTTCACTCCCCTACTACCGCGATCTGCGCGACAACCTGATCCGCATCGACGAAACCGCCGCCGGCTACGCCGACCAGTTGCTGATCTCCTTCGACCTCTACCTCAACAAGTCGTCCTTCCAGGCCAACGAGGGCATCAAGGTTCTCACCGCCCTCACCGCCATCACCCTGCCCGCCACGATCATCGCCACCTGGTACGGCATGAACTTCAAGTACATGCCCGAGCTCAGTTTGCCGTACGGCTATCCGATCTGTGTCGGCCTCACGCTCGTGCTGACGGCCCTGATGTGGGTGTGGTGCAAACGCCGGAAATGGATCTGAGCGCGTCATGATCACCACGCTCGTTTACCGGGACGCGCGCTTCGTCGCCCACAATCCGCCGGCGGAGACCCTCGCCGCCCTCCGCGCCGAGCCCAATGTCATGCTTTGGGTTGATCTCGCGTCTCCCACCCCGGATGAGACCAAACTCGTGCTCGAATCGGTCTTCGCCTTCCACCCCCTGACCATCGAGGACTGCGTCACCGATTCACCCTTTCCCAAGCTCGAGGAGTATGACGACTATCTCTACCTCGTGATGCACGCCGTGGACTATTCGCGCGCGGACAAGTTTTCCACCACCGAACTCGATCTCTTCCTCGGCAAGAACTTCCTCGTCACCTTCCACCGCCTGCCGCTCAAGCCCGTCCAGGCGGCACTCGACCGCTACCTCAAGGCGCCGGGCACCCCCGTGCGCGGCCCCGACCGTTTCGCTCACGGCATCCTCGACCTCATGGTCGAGGCCTACAAACCCGCCCTCGATGAACTGCGCCATGAACTGGAGCAGATTGAAAGCGGCGTCCTCCAGCAGATGGGCCCCGATGAGCTCTTTCCCCGGGTCGCCGGATTGCGCAAGGAACTCTCCGCCCTGCGGCAGATCGTCCGGCCCCAGCGCGAGATCGCAGCCGTCCTCACCCAGGGCAAGTCGCGCTTCATCCGCGCCCTCATCGTTCCCTACCTGCGCGACCTGACGGAGGAACTCAGCCGCATCGAGTCACAGGCCGGCGCCTGGGCCGAGCAGCTCATCCTCACCTTCCGCGTCTACCTCAACAAATCCGGCCACGAGGCCAA
>CAZFHG010000300.1:0-3762 GCA_964518665.1 uncultured Opitutaceae bacterium
GGTTGACCCGCTCAGGAGCAGATGCCGGCCCCGGAAGACGCCGGCATGGCCCATGCGGTAAGTGTAGTAGAGCATCGCCGCCCATCCGGCCTGCCGGAAGTGCCGCAGCATGCCCTCGGTAACAGGCAACTGCTTGGCCTCGTCTTTCGTGGTGCCCGACGAGAGGGCAAAGAACGGGCAATGTCCCGGCCAGAGCACGTCGGACTCGCCGCGCTTCATGCGCTCAATCTGCGGCAGAAACTGTTCGTAGGTGCGCGGCGGTACCCGGGCGGCGAACTGCGCGTAGGACATGCCCGGCTCGATCCCATCGGCGCGGCCCTGCTCGGTGCGGGCCAGTTGTCTGACCAGGTGGCGGAAGACCCGGGCTTGGGCGGCAAGTGCGCCATGCCGCTGCCTCAGTTGGAACTCCGTGCCGGCGGTCATGAGGCTGGCACCGAAGACGATCAGGCTTTTGGGAATTGTCGGCATATCGGCCGCAAGGCAGCGAATACAAGCAGCCCCTAGTCAGTGAAAGTCGCAACTGAATTTAAGACGACCTCCGCAAACTTACGTACTTTTTCCATCCTGAACGGCAACGACTGCAGAGGCATACATTTGTTTTACGAAACCTTTTGGATGAACCGCGATGAAACCCGATCCATGGAACCGCAGATGTCGCAGATTGACGCAGATGGATTCGATCCTCCTGACTGAAACATCGCGCTACGGTCGCAAAGGACGCTGCGAATTGATGAGCAATCCCCTGTATTTCATTGGTGCCCCTGGCGTCCGTTGCGTGAGACCGGATTGAATATCCCCTGAATTGGTTGGGTTGCGGATAAATCGGCTCAGAGGAAATTGAATCCTCATCCGTGAGATCCGAGGTTGATGGCCGGGTTTCCTCCCCGCATGTCATCGCGCTACATTTGGTTGCGGCTGGCATATCCGTCCGCCCATGTTCAACCCATGCTGCTGCCACCGGTGATATACGAGGACGACACGCTCATGGCCTTTGACAAGCCGAGCGGCATGCTGGTCGCGCCCACCCGTTGGGAAAAGCAGCGCACCAGCCTGATGACGCTCGTGCAGGCGAAATACGGCCAGCATCTGGCCAACGTGCACCGGCTCGATACCGGCACCAGCGGGGTCGTGCTTTGCTCCAAGACCAAGCCGGCGCTGGATTTTCTGAGCGGCCAGTTTCAATCCAAAACCGTCGCCAAGGTCTATCACGCCCTGGTCGCCGTCCTCCCGCCGGAGCGCGCGATGAAAGTCACCGCCCCGATCCGCACACCGGATGGCGCCCTCCCGGAAACCTTTACGGTTGAGCTCGCGCTTGGCGAGGACGAGCGGCTGCCGGGGCGCATGCGCGTGTTCAAGGGCCGGGGTGGCAAGCCCGCGTGCTCGGAGTTTCGCGTGCTCGGGAATTTCGGCCGCTTTGCCTTTTTGGAATGCCGGCCCCTGACCGGGCGCACGCATCAGTTGCGCGTGCACCTGGCGGCGGCGGGCGCCCCGGTCCTCAACGATGCGCTTTACGGTGATCCCGAAGTCCTCCTGTTGCTCTCGGACCTCAAGCGCGGCTACAAGGGGCGCGAAGAGGAGAAGCCGCTCATCGCCCGGCTCGCGCTGCACGCGACGGAACTCACCATCAAGCATCCCGTCACGCGCGAACCGCTCGTGGTGCGCTCGCCGCTGCCGCACGAGTTCGAGATCGCCCTCAAATACCTCAGAAAATACGTCCCCGGCCGGCCGCGGCGCGGACACCTTTCCAGCCCATGACCCGCCCTCCCGTTACCCATACCCTCGATGCCGACGGGCTCGGCTGGATCACGTTCGACGACCCGGCCAACCGCGCCAATGTCATGACCCCGGAGGCGCTCGCCGCCCTGCGTGTGTCGGTGGCGGCCCTGGCCGCGCAGCCGGTCAAGGCAGTTGTCGTCAACAGTGCCAAGGACCGCATTTTTCTGGCCGGGGCCGACCTGAAGTGGATGGCGCAATTGCCCGATCCCGCCACCGCCACCGCGATCTCCCGCGAAGGCCAGGCCGTCTTCCAGCAACTGGCCGACTTCCCGGTGCCGGTGGTCTGCGCGCTCCACGGTGCGACGGCCGGAGGTGGCTTTGAACTCGCACTCGCCTGTCACTGGCGAATCGCCAGCGATGCCCCGGCGACCCAGATCGGTCTGCCCGAGACGGCAGTGGGGGCCATTCCCGGTTGGGGTGGTGGCGCAAGGCTGCCACGGCTGGTCGGTGCGGCGGCGGCCTTGGAACACGTATTGAAAGCGCGACTACTTTCCGCGGCCGAGGCGAAGGCGACCGGTTTCGTGGACGAGGTCGTGCCGGCGGCGGAACTGCAGTCCCGGGCCAGGGCCGTGGCTTCGCAACTGGCGACTTCGGGCCTGCCCGTGCGACCTGCTCCGGCACAACCCGACTCCGCCTGGTTTGCCGAACTCCGGCGCACCACCGCGGCCAAAACCCGCGGACAGGTGCCGGCGATGCTGCAGATCATCGAGGTGGTGGCACGCGGGGCCGGGCGTCCCCTGAGCGAGGCGCTCGCCATCGAGTCGGAGATTTTTGGCGAAGTCATGACGGGCGAGGTTTGCCGCAACATGATCCACGCTTTTTTCCTGCGCGACGTGGCCAAGAAGCGCACGCTCAATGGCTGGTTTGCCCTGTCTGCAACGGCGAATTCCCGCCCGATCGTCAAAGTTGGCGTTATCGGTGCCGGCGTAATGGGTTCCGGGATCGCCCAGTGGTGCGCTGCGCGCGGGTTGCAGGTCGTGATGCGCGACGTCCATCCCGCCGTCGTCGAGCGAGGGTTCGGCGTGATTCGCGGCCTCTTCGATGAGGCCGTCAAACGCCGCCTGTGTTCGGCGGCCGATGCCGCCGCCGGGCTCGCACGGGTCAGCACCACCACGGGCTGGGAGGGTTTTGCCGACTGCGATCTCGTCATCGAGGCCATCATCGAAAACGTCGCGGCCAAGCAGCAGCTCTTCACCGAGCTCGCCGCCGTCGTCCGCCTAGATGCGCTTCTCGCCTCCAACACCTCCGCGCTGCCCATCGAGGAGCTCGCCGGCCACGTGCCCAATCCCGGCCGCACCCTGGGCCTGCATTTCTTCAATCCCGTCAGCCGTATGGCCCTCGTCGAGCTCATCGTCGGCCGGCACACCACCGCCCCGACCGCCGCAGCGGCCCTGGCTTTCACCAAGACCCTGGGCAAATCACCGGTCATCTGCCGCTCCTCGCCCGGTTTTCTCGTCACTCGTGTGCTCTTTTTCTACCTCAACGAGGCCTGCCGCCTCTGGGAGGAAGGCGCACCGACTGATGTCATTGATGACGCCCTGCGGGATTGGGGCTGGCCCATGGGCCCCATGCGCCTGATCGACGAAGTTGGGGTGGATGTGACTGATTTCATCTTCGGCGAGATGGCGCATTACTTCCCCGACCGCGTCAGTCGCACGTCCATCTGCGGCCGACTCATCGCCGCCGGATTGAAGGGCCGCAAGAACGGTGCCAGCTCAGGTTTCTATGCCTATGAAGGCCGCCAGGAGACATTAAATCCCGCGGTCGCGACGCTTGCGCCCCTCGTTCACGCACGTAGTGACAGCATGGAGCCGGCAGCAATTGTTGACCGTCTCATGGGCGTCATGATCGCCGAGGCGCGGCGTTGCCTTGAGGAAGGCGTGATCAAGTCCCCCGACGATGTGGACTTTGCGCTGCTCAGCGGTGCGGGCTTCCCGGCTTTCCGGGGTGGCTTGATGAAATATGCGAGCAGGACGGGTTAGTTTT